>JAPCJP010000011.1 GCA_027886885.1 Nitrososphaerota archaeon
GTCAGGGCGCGCATGAAGGCAAACCCGAACCCAGACTCGCCCCTGCTCGAGGGGGACATTGAGCGCGCCGTCGAAGCCTTCGAACGCGAGTACAACACCTCCTTCATCAGACGCAAGTTCATGATAGACACCTCCGACACGACCCCCCATCAGATGTTCGAGAGCTGGCTGAAGACCATGGAGGCGGGCTACTTTACCCAGATCGACTGGCTCCGAATTCTCGGCCACAGACCGAAAAGCTAGTGCTCGACTCTCCGGCAAGCGTTAAGTATCCCGAAACGTCGCTTCGACTTTATGATCTCCTCGGCTCAGGAGGCCAAGAACTACATCGGCGGGGTTTGGGTAAAGGGCGAAGGGAGCCAACAGTACACGGTCTCCAATCCCGCGGACGCATCCGTCATCGGAAGCTATCAAGTTTCAACGGTGGAGGACGCAAAGAAAGCCGTCTCCATAGCCAGGGCTGCGTTCGCCAAATGGAGGAAGACGCCAGCCCCGGCGAGGGGCAAGGTTCTCCAGAAAGCCGCTGACATCATGGACTCCCGGGTCGATGAGATCGCGCGGACCCTCACGATGGAGGAAGGGAAGACCCTGGCCGAGAGCACCGGCGAGGTCAAGAGGGCGGCGGACATCTTCCGCTTCTACGCGGGGCAGGGCACGAGGATCAACGGGAAGACCTACCAATCCGGCGTCGAGAACACGTTCCTCTTCTCAACGCGGGAGCCGGTCGGGGTGGTCGCGGTGATGACGCCCTGGAACTTTCCCCTGGCGATTCCTTCCTGGAAGATAGCCCCGGCGCTAGTCGCAGGGAATTCGGTCGTCTTCAAGCCTGCCTCGCTCACGCCCTTCACGGCGACCAAGCTCGTCCAGGCGCTCGCCGAGGCCGGGGTGCCCCAGGGAGTTCTCAATCTCGTGATAGGCCCCGGGAGCACGGTGGGGGAAGAGCTCGCGACGAACTCAGAGATCGACGCGATCTCGTTCACGGGTTCCTACGATGTCGGCAACGGGATCCAGAGGGCGAGGGCAAACTCAAAGAAGATGGCACGAGTCCAATTGGAGATGGGCGGGAAGAATCCTACCATCGTACTCCAAGATGCCAAGCTAGACGAAGCAGCGCTTCTCGTCTCCAGGAGCGGGTTCGGACTCACGGGCCAGGCCTGCACCGCGACCAGCAGGGTGATCGTCGTCGATGCTGTGAAGGAGGAGTTCACCCGCAAGCTCGTCGACCTGGCTCAGAAGATCAAGTTGGGGAACGGCTTGAGCCCTGACGTTCAGATGGGCCCTGCCGTATCAAGGGGGGAGCTCGACAAGGACTTGAATTATGTGGAGCTAGGGAAACAAGAGGGGGCCAAGGTGCTCGTAGGAGGGAACGGAGATATGAGCGGCGGGCTCGCCTCGGGGAACTTCATCAGGCCCACGGTCTTCGACGACGTCGGCTCCGACATGAGGATCGCCAAGGAGGAGATATTCGGGCCGGTGATTTCAGTGATGTCCGCGAAGAACCTTGATGATGCTATCGCCATGGCCAACGACACAGAGTTCGGCTTGACCGCGGGCATATGCACCTCCGACCTGTCCAGCGCCCTACGCTTCGCAGACTCTGTCCAGGCAGGCGTTGTGAAGGTGAACCGGCCGACCACCGGCCTGGAATACCAGGTCCCCTTCGGGGGAGTGAAAAAGTCGAGCTCGGACACCTTCAGAGAACAGGGCGAGGAAGCCATCGATTTCTACACGAGGATCAAGACCGTCTACGTCGGGTACTAGGCGAGCATACCCCGAGACAATTCATATTAAGCCCGCGACTTCGATGCGGTCCCTATGCCGCCAAAGTATTTCGTGAAGAAATGGGATGAAGTCACCGCTTCTCCGCACCCTGAAGACCCCTACTTCGGTACGACCTTCAAGCTGGTCGGCAGGGACCTCGGCGCCAAGTATTTTGTGCTTAACATGACGATCATGAAGCCCGGCGAGAAGATTCCGATCCACTCCCACCCCGCTGCCGAAGAGGTCCACGTCCTCCTCTCGGGGAAGTCGACCCTGACAGTAGAGGGAAAGAAGATCAAGGCCGAAGCCATCACGGCCTTCCGCTTCCCTCCGGGCCTTCACTACGGACTGGTCAACGACTCCAAGAAGGACGCGACCTGGATGTTCGTGGCCGCGCCGACCGACGAGTACGACGCACTGTACGCGAAGAAGTTCGGGGACAAGAAGAAAAAGAAGTGACCGGTGCCTCCGGAGATGACCGACTCCCCTCAGAACGCGCAGACGAAGAGAGACATCGCCGCATGGATCGATAGCCACGCGGACCAGATCGTAAAGTTCTGTTCGAGCTTCGTCTCCTACCAGTCTGTGACCGGTGACGAACTGGGGGTCCAGCGAGATTTTCTGCATCCCTTCTTCAAGGACAGCATGAAGTGGGACGAGGTCGACCTCTCTTCCGTCGTCTCGGATAAGGAGAGGCCGAACCTCTGGTCTGTCGACACTGGCAAGGAGAGGCCCAACCTCACGGGGGTGATGAAGGGTACGGGCGGCGGGAGAAGTCTGCTCTTCAATGGTCACGTGGACGTGGTCCCGGTGACGCAGAGCCAACTGGTCCTCTGGACCGTCGACCCCTGGAACGCGGGAGCCAAGGACGGGAAACTCTACGGCCGCGGGTCCAGTGACATGAAAGGGGGCATCACCAGCATGATCTGGGCGGTCAAGGCGCTCATGGACCTTGGCGTGAAGACCAAGGGCACGGTCGGCATGGAAGCGGTGGTTGGCGAGGAGGAGATGGAGCACGGGATCGGGACCACGGGAGCCACAAAACGTCTTCTGGACAAGGGCTATCACTTCGACTTCGCAGTGGACACCGAGCCGACCTACAACGAAATCCACCCGATGAGCAGCGGCATGTTCAGCATGGAGATCTACGTTCAGGGGAAGACCGTGCACACCTCGTCGAGGAACAGGATGCATTTTCCTCAGCGCGCTGGCCTCGACTTCGGGGACGCGGTGGGCGTGGACGCCCTGCCCAAGCTCTTGGGGATCCTTGACACGCTCCAGAGGCTGGCGGCAGACTGGGTCCAGCGATGGCGGTCCCCGGTATGGGGCGGCGGCGGTTACCCCATGCCGACCGATTTCCAGGGCTTGGGTTTGGCATCCATCAGCGTCGACGTCCTCCAGGCCGGGGACATGATGGGGATGATACCAGGGTTCGCCAAGGCCAGCCTCCTCGTCACCTACCCCCCCTGGGTGACAAAGGATGACGCTTTCTCAGAAGTGAAGAAGGCGATAGACTCCTACGTCGTGCTCGACACGTGGCTGAAACAGCATCCCCCCAAGGTCACGACGCCCCACAGCTGGCCCCCGTACGAGACAGACCCCAACCACCCGGGTTGCCAGACGCTCGCCAGGTCGTTCAAGGAATCGACCGGAAGAGACCCGGTCATCTCGGGGTTCCGCGCGGTCGACGACGTGGTCTTCCTCCAGAAGCTTGGGATTCCCGGCGTTAGCCTGGGCCCCGGGGACATTAGCCTGGGGTGCCACGGGCCAGACGAGTACGTCCCCGTGGACCAGATGATCGAGTGCACCAAGGCTCTGGCGTTCTTCATCCTCGACTGGTGCGGAGAGAGCGAATCATGAGCGGCAAGAAGATTGTCTTCCCCTACATACCGAACTCTGTCCCCGATGTCAAGAGGCAGATGCTCAAAGCGGTCAAAGCCAAGCACGAGATGGACCTCTACGAAGAGATCCCAGAGCGCCTCAGGGTCAAGAGAAGACTCAGGTTGCCCAAGCCCATCCTCGACGAGAGCTCCCTGCGCAGACACGTAGAAGGGATCCTCCAAAGGAACGGGAGCGGATATCTGAGCTTCCTAGGAGCCGGATGCGCGGAACATTTCGTCCCTGCGGTCTGCGACGAGATAAACGGGAGGGGGGAGTTCCTTACCGCCTACGGCGCCGCCTCCTACGCGGACCACGGCAAGTGGCAGGCCTATTTCGAGTACTGCAGCCTCATGGGAGAGTTGCTGGACATGGACATCCTGTCCCTTCCGCTATACGACGGCGGACAGGCAGCCGCCACCTCCCTGCGCATGGCCTCCCGCATGACCGGACGCAAAGAGGTCGTGGTACCCCGCGCCCTCAACCCCGAGGTGGGGCTGGTCATCAAGAACTACCTGAAACCTGACATCACGATCAATGAAGCCGAATACGACCGAAAGACGGGGACTTTGGACCTTAAGAAACTCAGGTCGAAGATTTCCTCCAAGACGGCAGCGGTCCTGATCGAGAACCCCACCTATCTGGGACTGCTCGAGGCCGACGCAGCCGAGATCGGGAGGATGGCGAGGAGTGCCGGCGCCGAGTTCATAGTCTACACCGACCCCATCTCCCTCGGTGTGCTCTCGCCCCCTGCCAAGTATGGCGCGACCTTCGCCTGTGGAGATTTCCAGCCCCTCGGTCTGCATCTGAACACCGGTGGCGGCCAGGGCGGTTTCATCGCGACCCATGACGACATGAGGTACATTAGCCAGTTCAAGGAGGAGCTCTACGGGATAACGCCCACCATAGAGCCCGGAGAATACGGGTTCGACGACGTGCTCTACAATCGCACTGCCTACGGGTCCCGTGAGAAGGGTAACGAGTACACGGGCACGGCCAACGGCCTCTGGGCGATTACGGTCGCTGTGTATCTCTCCCTGATGGGGCCCAAGGGGATGCAGGATACTGGCAGGACCATCATGCAGATGTCGCAATACGCTGCGAAGCGGCTCTCGACGGTCAAGGGGGTCCGCCTGAGGTTCCAGGGGCCCTTCTTCAAGGAGTTCGTTTTGGACTTCAACCGGTCGGGGAAGAGCGTGGCTGCCATCAACCGGGCGCTGCTCAAAGAGAGGATCATAGGGGGCAAGGACCTCTCGAAGGAGCTCCCCGAGCTCGGTCAGTCCTCCTTGTACTGTGTGACCGAGATGAGGACTCAGGCCGACATCGACCGCCTCGCAGGCGCGATGGAAGAGGTGCTCTGATTGGGACGCAATCCGAAGACGCTCCTACGCAAGTTCCACGAGGCAAAGTGGGACGAGCAGATAATCCTCGAGATGAGCGTGCCCGGCGAACGGGGGATCCTCGTAAGGGAGGCCGAGCCCGAGGTCCGCCGCGAGGTCGGCAGCGGTGTGTCCGCCATACCTCCGGGGCTTCGGAGGAGGTCCAAGCCCGGTCTTCCCGAGGTAAACCAGGCGCGCGTGCTCCGCCATTTCCTCCACCTCTCCCAGGAGACGCTCGGCACCGACGTCAACATCGACATTGGCGAAGGCACGTGCACGATGAAATACAGTCCCAAGGTGCACGAGCAGATCTCCAACAGAAACCCGGCGATAAGGGACGTGCACCCCTTGCAGCCGACCGAGACGATGCAGGGGACGCTGGAGATAGTCTACAAGCTCGAGCAACTACTGAAGGAGGTCTCCGGGATGGACCGCTTCACGTTCCAGCCCTCGGGCGGTGCCCAGGGAGTGTACACATCAGCCGCCATGATAAGGGCCTACCACGAGTCCAGAGGGGATACTCAACGGACGGAGGCCATCACAACGATGTTCTCGCATCCCTGCGATGCAGCCGCACCTGCGACCGCCGGCTACAAGATCATCACCATCATGCCGGACAAGGACGGATACGCGGACATCGAAGCGTTCAAGGGAGCGCTCTCGAAGAGGACCGCGGGCATCTTCATTACCAACCCGGAAGACACCGGCATCTACAACCCGCTGATCGATGAGTTCGTCAAGGCAGCCCACGAGGTGGGGGCACTCTGTCACACCGACCAGGCGAACGCAAACGGGATCCTCGGGATAGCGAGGGCTCGGGACGCCGGCTTCGACCTGAGTCAGTTCAACCTCCACAAGACCTTCTCTGTCCCCCACCAGAGCACAGGGGGCTCGGTCGGCGCCCTCGGTTGCACCGCTGAGCTCGCAGAGTTCCTCCCGGTCCCGCAGGTCAAGCTGGCGGGTGAAAAGTACTATCTGGACTACAACGCTCCCCGGAGCATCGGCAAGGTGAGGTCATTCATCGGGAACGTCCCGAGCCTGGTCAAGGCCTACGCCTGGATAATGCAGCTGGGGGACGAGGGGCTGCGCCAAGTGGCCATCTGCTCCGTCCTCAACAACAACTACCTGATGCAGAAGCTGCAGCAGATCCCCGGCGTCGTCGTCCGCTACGCGCCCGGAAGAAGGAGGCTCGAACAGGTGAGGTACAGCTGGGAGAAGCTCTACGAGGACACCGGCGTTGGGACCGAGGACGTGCGGAGAAGGATGGCTGACTTTGGGGTGCAATCATACTCCACGAGCCACCTCCCGTGGATAGTCCCCCAACCCTTCACCATCGAGCCCACGGAGTCCTTCTCCAAAGACGACCTTGACGAATACGTCGCCATCCTCACCCAGATTTCGAAGGAGGCCTACGAGAACCCAGAGTTCGTGAAGGGCGCTCCCTACAACTCCGTCGTTCACAGGAACTCCTCCGCGAGCATGGACGACCCCGTGAACATAGCGGTGACCTGGAGGCAGTTCGTGAAAAAGGGCCTGGACAAGCGGGTCCGCAGAAGCGCGACAAAGCGAAGCTAGGCTGGCCTTGCCCAAGAAAGTCGGGCTGATTGTCAACCCCGTTGCGGGTATGGGCGGGAGGGTCGGACTCAAAGGCACAGACGGCACGACCGTCGCTGCACGGGCAAGGAAGCTGGGCGCGTCCCCCGAATCCCCTCGGAGGGCCGTCGATGCTCTTCGGGTCCTTGCGAGGATCAAGGACGAGATCGAAATCCTCGCGGCGCCCGGCGCGATGGGACAGGAGGAGGTCGTCAGCGCCGGGATGAAGGGCACCATAATAGGGTCCGCGCCAAAGGGGAGGACCGGGCCTGAGGATACCGTAGCCGCCGCCAGGGCTATGAAGAGGGCCGGCATCGACCTCCTCCTCTTCGTTGGAGGGGATGGTACCGCCGGAGACATCCATCGCGCCGTGGGCCGAACCCTCGTCGTGTTGGGGATTCCAGCTGGCGTCAAGATGCACTCGGCCGTCTTCGGAAGGACCCCAAGGGCGGCTGCGGAGGCGGCCATCGAGTACCTGCACAGCCCGAGACCTCAGTCGACCAATGGAGAGGTCATGGACATCGACGAAGGGTCGTTTGGTACGGGTGTAGTCTCGGCCAGGCTTTACGGTACTCTGAGAATACCGAAGGAGACGAGTCTGATCCAGGTCGGCAAGTCCGGTTCCTCTCATATGGCGAAGGGAGCCGCAGCTGGGATTGCCAAGGAGCTTGCGTCGATCGTAGAACCCAAGACCCTCTATATCCTTGGGCCGGGCACGACCACCAGGGACGTCCTTTCAGAGCTCGGTATCAGAAAGACCCTGCTCGGGGTCGACGTCATGCTCGACGGCAAGCTCGTCGCTAAAGACGTGACCGAGCGGAAGCTCGCCTCACTCATCAGGAGGCGGTCGGCAAAGATAGTGGCGACGGTCATCGGAGGACAGGGCTATCTCTTCGGCAGGGGTAACCAGCAGATCAGCGCCGAGATAATCTCGAAGGTGGGCAAAGAGAATATCATCGTCCTCGCGACCAAAGAGAAGCTAGCTTCTCTCGAGGGGAGGCCACTCCTGGTGGACACGGGGGACGAGGCTACGGACAAGCTCCTCACCGGCCACATACGCGTGATAACCGGACTGAACGACTACGTCGTCTACAGACTCTCGGATTGAGAGCGAGAAGTAATTTATAGATTCGGGAGCCGCCTCGGGAGGTAATTGCCGACCATCCTTGAGACCGACGTCGTCGTTGTCGGGGGAGGGATGGCCGGAGCCTATGCCGCCATCGGAGCCTCGCGGCAAGGGAGCAAGGTCCTTCTTCTCTCAAAGGGATTCCTCGCCAAGAGCGGATGCTCCCCGATGGCCGCCTTCCTCTCGGTGCCGCCATATTACACCCCACCCGACAGCGAGCAGAGCATATTCGAGGACGGCGTGACGGGGGGAGCCAGCGGCATCGCGGGAGGCTCTTACATCTTCCTGGCCAACCAAGAGGCTCTGAAGGACACCTTCGACAAGGCCCCTCAGATTCTGGCCGACCTGGAAGCCATGGGCGTCTACTTCAGGCGGGACGAGGAAGGGAAGTTCGTCCTGCTCGGGTCTGGCTTCGACAAGGACGGGAAGGTCCGCAAGCCGCGGTTCTCGCTCGCATGGAACTTCGGTCTCACGGGAAAGTCGATCATGGATGTGCTCAAGGGCGAGATAATCAAGAGAGGCATCCCCTACAAGGACGAGGTGAGGGTGACCAAAGTGCTCACCAACGGAGGGGCGGCCGTTGGTGTGACGGCCATCGACTACTCCACTGGGGAGTTCTTCGTCGTCCGCGCCAAGTCCGTCATCCTTGCGACGGGCTCGGGGGTCTACCTCTGGCGTTACACCACGGCGTCCCGCGAATGCACCGGGGACGGGCACATGATGGCGCTCAGGGCGGGCGCGGAGCTGACCGACATAGAGTTCGTCACGTGGCACTTTGCCGACGTCGCCTGGCCCGAGGCGTGGAGGCGGCTCCAGATGTACCCGCAGCCCTATCCCGGATCCGGATTCTACCCGCAATGGTACGACTCCAAAGGTAACCGGTTCATCAAGGACGTCGAGATCGGGAGCAAGGAAGCCCAGGCCATGGCCGTCGCAAGATCGGTCGTCGGGGGTACGGTCCAGAAGCGAGGTGGCTACTACGCCAGCTGGAGGCACGTGAGCGAGGACGAGTTGAAGGAGTGGTTCCAGAACTACTATCACCTGAAGAAGCTCGGTCTGGACATCTCGCTCGACATGATTGAGTGCGGGATGTCTTCCCATTCCTGGCACGGCGGAATCAGGACCAACGGGAAGACGGAGACATCCGTTCCGGGCCTCTATGGGGCAGGCGGCGTAGCTCCAAACCACTACCCGCGTCTTCACACGGCCCTATGGGGAGGGAAGGTGGCCGCGATCTACGCCTCGGAGCGCGCCGCCGACGTGTCGCTTCAGGACCTCGACATGGTCCAGGTGGAGGACGAGGAGGCGCGTGTCACTGGATTGCTAAGAACAGAACCCGCGAACGGGAAGTCTCCGACGCAGGTCAAGCGAAGGATCTGGGACCTCTTCTTCGACAAGATGTGGTACATCAAGGACGCAGAGACCATGAAAAAGGGGCTGGAAGAGCTCCGTTCCATCAGGGAAAACGACGTGCCGATGATGCGCGCCTCGTCAAAGTCTCGAAACTCGAACCAGGAGTGGGTCGACGCTCTCGACGTCATTGACATGCTGGACCTCGGTGAGCTGCTGATAATGTCCAGCCTGAGGAGGGAAGAATCGAGGGGACCCTTCGTCAGGGGAGATTTTCCCTCCACCGACGACGAACGATGGATGAAGAACCTCGTGATCAAGCTCAAGGACGGCAAGCCCGAGTATCGGACCGAGCCGGTCGCGCTCACACTCATGAGACCGAAGGGGGTCGTGCCCAGTTGAGCCGGCAGCCGGGAGGGGAGGGCGGGGACATACACGTCACAATCTATCGCTTCGACCCCTCGACGGACGCTGCTCCGCGGTACGAGCAGTATTCCGCCCCACGGACCAAGTACATGCGCATCATCGACGTCCTGGAGTACCTCACCGAGGTCAAGGGGATCGGCATCGCTTACCGCTCGAGCTGCGGTATCAAGAAGTGCGGGACCTGTGGGGTGATGGCCAACGGAGTCCCGAAGCTGGCATGCTACGAGGCGGCCCAGGATGGCATGACCATCGAGCCGCTGCGCAACTTCCGCGTGATCAGGGACCTGGTCACGGACCGGGCGCCCTATCAAGAAAAGATCGACAGCATCACACCGTTTCTCGTCAGGGACTCCCAGCCGGGAAAGTTCCCCGAGGACCTGCGCCACAGCCAGATGATAGAGAGGAACAGGTTCGACCAGTGCATCACCTGTCTGCTCTGCGTCGCCGCCTGCCCCATAATGGAGTCTAATCCGAGCTTCGTCGGACCGGCGGCTGCTACCAGGGCCGCGGCCTTGCTCGAGGACGTCCGGGATGCGGGGGCTGAAGCCAGGCTCGACACCCTAGCGGACGAGTTCGGCCTTTGGCGCTGTCACATGATCGGCGAGTGCACCGAGGTCTGCCCAGCCCATGCGGAGCCCGCCCTCGCGATCCAGAGGCTGAGGAGACGTTCCGTGAAGAGGACCCTCAGGGCCATGGTCCGACGCGTCGGCGGGGGTCACCGACCTTGAACCTGAAGGGAGTCAAGGCGTGGTTCAGGTTCCGAGGGCGCCGCCTCGGCTTCGTGAGCTTCTTCTTCCAGAGGTTCTCCGGGCTTTTCCTCCTTGCCTACCTCTACCTCCACCTCTACGACCTCAGGCTCCTCGTTCAGGGCCCCAGCGCCTACGAGGCGTTCCTGGGCGTGACCACGTCGCTGTGGTTCCTCCCGCTCTACGTCATCCTCTTCGGGGTGGCGATCTACCACGGGGCTAACGGCCTCCGAGTCATGCTCAACGAGTTCGGCTACGGCGTCGGCAAGAGCCGGCAGCTATTCTGGGTCTTCGCCGTGGGGGCGATGATCCTCTGGATAATCGCGTCCTACGTCATCGCGAGCCTGCTGTTCAACATGTGAGGGAGATGAGTTGAAAAAGAGCAGACAGTCCATCATCTGGCTCGTCAGCATGATCACGGGCATGATGCTCGTCGTGCTTCTCCCAATCCACATCTTCCTCACCCACACCGGGAGCCTAAGCGTCCTCTCCTTCGCCTCGGTCTCCGCCAGGCTCTCCAACCTCTCCATCAAGCTGTTCTACGTGACGACGATAATCGCGCTCCTCGTGCACGGGTGGACCGGCTTCCGCAGCATCGTCCTGGACCTGAACCCAAAGAAGTCTCAGATGAAGGCGATAGACTCGACTATATTCGCGGTCGCGGCGGCGACCTTGGTCTACGCCGTGTACATCCTCTGGGAAGTCACCTGACGCCGGCGCGTTTCTACTTGGATTTGCTCTGGAGGGTGTGGTAGCCGTGCTCCTTCCTGGCCTCTGCGAGCGTCACCCCTCGGCCGATGTCCTCCACGATGCCTTCTTCAGCTTCGGCGATTCCATCGGAGACCTGGGCCACCTCGTCAGCCCTCTCGGCCGGGACCACGACCACCCCGTTCACATCCCCGACCACCAGGTCGCCGGGCCTGACCTTCACCCCTGATATCATCACGGGCTTTTCGGTCGACTCGACCTGTACCCGACCCTTCCCGGTGCGCATGAAATGGCCCCTGGCGAAGACGGGGTAGGCGAACCCCCGTATCCCGTCGATATCCCTGCAGACACCGTCGATAAGCGTCCCAGTCAATCTCTTCTTGACCGCGTAGGTGGTCATGATGTCCCCCCAGACGGTGCATCCGGTCCTCCCTGCGTTGTCTATGACCACGACCTTACCCCGACCCACCGAGTCCAGGAAGTCCCCGACCGTGCCTGGGCTCTTCCTGTCATAGGGAACGTATTTCGCGGTGAAGGCCGGACCGATCATCCTCACACCCTCGACCATCGGGACGATTCCTTCGCACGCCCCCGGCAGCCCGAGCTTGTCTAATGCATCCGAGATGTTCGACGTCGAAGCACGGGAAAGCCTTGAGCGAGTAGTGGGCATAGCGAGATCACGAATCCAGGTCCTAGCGGGCGCGCGGCGCTCCCTTGACCGAGGTGACAAACATCCTTGTCAGCTCCCCCAAGTCCGTCAGCTCCTCGAGGTTGCCCACCTGGGCCGAAAGCAGACCAAACAGGTCGTCGTTGAAGGCGCGGTTGGACTGGCGCATGCAGTCAGAGAACTTGGTCTTCGTCTCTTCGAGGGACATAGAGTTGGCCGGGCTCCCCTTGGGGGCTTGCACATTGAACCGCTCCTCTCGCCCGTCGATGAGCTTGATGGTGGCCCTCACCGGCGTGATGTTCCGCTTCTCATCGTCCCCGAGGCTTTCATCGACTGAGAACTTCACCTTGGATGCAAGCGCGAGTATCTCTGGTCTCCTTATCGCTTCGGAGCTGAAGTCGCTCAGGTAGACCCAGCCCTGAAGCAACGCGCACGCTGCCGTGTAGGGGAGGCTGAACTGAGCGTCGACGATGGTCCTGGGCGAGTACTTCAGGTCGGCGGGTTCGCACACCGCGTGGAAGGCTGCCTGATTCACGCGCAGCTGAACCTGCTTCACACTCTCCGCCCTGATCCCCGCCCTGTAGGCGTTCACCATACTATCGATGGCGCTGTGAGTATGCCGGCAGCAAGGATATGGCTTCAGGCTCAGGTCGGCGACCTTGAACTCGTGGCCCAGGCTGCTCAGGGCCCTCTCGGGGTTGACGTTCCCCCTCAGGTAGACCTTGAAGAACCCGTCACTCCCCTCGAAGGCTTGGTGGGGTCCCGTGAGCCCGGACTTGCTCAAGAGGGCCGCCAGGATGCCATTGGACGCCGAGAACGCCGGCTGGACCCGTTTTGCTAGCGTGCCTTCATTCAGAGCTTGATGGTTGCCTGATGCCAGACTATAGGCGAGACCCAGAGTGTCCAGGGTCTTCTCTTCGTTCTGTTTCAGCAGTCGAGCCGATGCCGCTGCCGAGCCGAAGGTCCCCATAAGAGGCGTGTAGATCCATCCGAGCTCTGCGGGCTGAAGGGTGGCAGCGAGACCGAGTCTGCAGTGGACCTCCATGCCGACTGCAACTGCGCAAAGGAAATCTCTGCCGGAGGCTCCGATGGACTCGGCGAGCGCCAGGGCTGCCGGGACGACGATGGTGGATGTGTGCAGGACGGCAGCATCGTATGTGTCATCGAAGTCGAATGCGTGGCCCATCGTGGAGTTTACCATCGACGCCCACATCGGGGGCATCTTGCCGCCGAGCACGAGCACGGTCGAGCGCCCTTCGCCTCCCTGGTCGCGTGCGACTCTCACCACCGCGTCCACTCCAGGCGCGGCCGAGCCTGCCAGGGTGCAAGCGAAATAATCGAGCACAGTCGCCTTCACCGACTTTAGGGTCTCCGTAGGGATGTCCGAGTAGTCCAGGTCCGAGATGAACGAGGCGATTTGCTCGGTGAAGCCCATACACGGCCAAACCTCCTCACGCTTTATTTAAGCGAACTGTTCGGATTTTGACCGACGCGCCGAGCCCGTCAGGCGATGGAAGGAGTCAAGACGAAGATGAACCTGAGGTCGGTGTCGCCTTCGTTCGAAATTGTGTACTTCCAGCCTGGAGGATAGTAAATCGCGTCGCCGGCCTCGACCTGGATGGTCTCCGTGCCCCACGAGAGCTTCCCCTTGCCTTCGAGAATGTAATTGACCTCGTCCACGCCTGCAAAGACCGCACCCTCCTCGGCGGACCACGACCACGGCTCCGCGCCCCTCTTCATGGTGATGGCGCCCATCATCAGCTTTGCAGAGTTATCCTTCGCCTTCGTGATGAGTCTTCTCGACTCCACCTGACCCGGTTTGGAATAAGGTGCCTGGATTGGAGCGACGCTCGCCCCGCGCGTCAGCCTTGGCTCGGGCTTCATGGAGCTGGAACGCCAGTGTGTTTAGAAAAACCTTCCCAAGCGTGCATCTCCTACTCTTTAATAGACCCTGAAGCCGAATTCGCCACCCGGTTTGTCTCATTCCGAGCTTCTGCTCATCAACGGGAACGTCCTTACCATGTCAAGGCCAAACACTCGTGCAGAGGCTGTCGCAGTCCGTGACGGGAGGATCGTGAGCGTCGGCCTGCTAAAGGAGGTCGCAAAGTCGCTGGGAAAGGAGGCCCGGGTGCTCGACCTTCAAGGGAAGACGCTCGTTCCTGGATTCATCGACGTACACAATCATATGATGCTCTACGGACTCTCGCTCGCCGAGGTCGACTGCCGCGCCCCACCCGTTCGTTCGATCTCCGAGATGGTCAAGAGAATAAGGGCGAGAGCAAGGGACGAAAGAAGGGGTTCCTGGGTCAGAGCCTTCGGCTACAGCCAGTTCGCGGTCGAAGAGAAGAGGCATCCCAACCGTGGGGACCTCGACGAAGCGACCTCGGAGCACCCGGTGGTCCTGCGCCATTTCTCTTTCCACGCTGCCGTCCTCAATACCGCGGCCCTGGCCCTGTGCGGGATTACCAGGGACACTCCGGACCCTCCAGGCGGCACAATAGTGAGAAGCCCGGCCACAAGGGAGCCTACCGGGCTTCTCCTCGAGCGCGCGCAGTCACTCCTGGACCGCACCGCGCCTCCTCCGCAGCCTCCCGAGATGGAGAAGGCGGTCGCCGAAGCTTCGAGGGATTTTGTAAAGCTGGGAATAACCAGCGTGCAGGACCCAGGATGGGTCTCCCACGAGACTACCACCTACCTCAGGGCCTACCAAGAAACTGAAAGGCATGGAGACCTTCTCGTGAGGGTCGGCGTGATGGTCAACGGAGAGATGCTAGACCGCTTTCTTCATGGCAGGAGCGATGCTCTCAGCGGGGACGGTCTTGTGACCGTAGGTCCGGTCAAGCTCTTCGCGGACGGCGTTGTCAATCTTCGCACTGCGGCGATGACCGAGCCCTACTCCGACCTCCACGACCAGCGCGGGCTCTTAGTCACGGACAAAGATGAGCTCTCTCGCCGAGTGATGAAAGCCAACGACGCAGGACTGCAGGTGGCCGTCCACGCCATCGGCGATGGGGCGGTCGACGCAACCCTCGATGCCTTCGAAGAGTCCAGCAAGAATTCGCAGAGAGGCCTACGTCCACGGCTGATCCACGCCGTGATCTTGCGCCCCGACCAGATAGTCAGGACCAAGAAACTGGGCGCCGTGGTCGATGTCCAGCCGATCTTCCTGAAGGCACTTGGGAACCAGTTCTCTCTGGCCGTCGGGCCCGAGAGGAGCAAGTTGATACTGCCTTTTCGAACCCTCATGACATGGGGGATTAGCCTCGGCGGTGGCTCAGATGCCCCCTGCACCGACCTGTCCCCGTTGAGCGGGATCGCCCAAAGCATGGGCCGGTTCACTTCTTCGGGCGGCGTCCACGAGCCCGAACAGGGTGTTTCCGCCGAGGACGGGTTGCGGATGTACACCTCCATGGCCGCTTACAACTGCGGCGAGGAAGCTCTCAAGGGCTCCATCGAGCCTGGAAAACTGGCTGACTTTGCCCTGCTGAACGCCAATCCTCTGGACACGATAGCCGAGGAAATGTGGAAGATAACCGTGGACATGACGATTGTCGGTGGTAGGGTTGTCTACGAGCACGACCGCTCCGAGCGATAACAAGTCTTCAGGACAAACTCTTGTCGACGCGGAGGCAGGATGGTCCGTTCTAGGGAAAGCGGCGAGATTTGAGCCTAGCTACCTGCCGCCCCTTTCCGAGGACAGCAACTCTTTGACCGTCATCACTCCGGGGACACCGCCTTCTATCATGATCTGGCGTAGCTCCTCTATCTGCCCTTTCTTGAAGCGCGCTTCGTAGGGCTGCTTCGCAGGCCCGGCGGGCTTGCCGACTAGTTTCATAGGAAGCTTCACGAGCGGACCCTCTCCGTTGATGCCCTGGGAGTTCATCTTGGCCATCCACGCGTAGAATCGGAACTCGTACCTGTTCAGATGCTCGATCGCCTTCTCCGCATCACCCTTCTTCAAAATCTCCCACTTCTGAAGCGGATACTTGGGATGATACTGGGCGATGTTGTCTAGGAACGAGGTGCACCCCCAGAGACAACCCAGTCCGTGTCTGTCGTTGTCGGTGAAGACGAAACGCTGCTTCCAATCACGGAGGACGTTGTTGTACGTGTACCAGTTAGGCGAGGACCACTTTATCCCGACGATGCCCTTTATCCTGCTTAGCCGCTTGAAGAGTGGGGCCTCCATGCCCACGCCACCCAGTAGTCCGAGCCACGTCGTGTTGTAAGCGACGACTCCCATATCCACCGCTCTCGTGACTCCTTCGAAGAACCTGACGACCTCGTCGTTGGATGTCCCGTAGTACCAGGGCGGGTTGAGCTGGACCGCGTCGAAGCCCAGGTCGTGCGCGTGCCGCATCATTTCGATGACAGCCTCCTGACTGCTGTCGTGGGCCGAAGTCTCCAGGGGGATTTTGCCTCTCGCCTCCTCCGCAATCACCTCCATCGCCCTCTTACGCTCGGAAATCGTCATTGACGGCGATTCGCCTCCTGGGGTGCACGCCAGGAGCACCGCTCGCCCCTCAGAATAGCCTGATTTCAGGATGAACCGGATGTTCTCCCTAAGCCCTTCTTCGTCCAACGAATAATCCGCCTTGAACGGGGTTATGAGGGAGGTACAAGGCCCGACGATCCTGAGCTTCAGTTTCTCGAAGTCCATCGTCGACGAAGGACCTGGGTCACGATTTAAGGATGAGTCGCTGAGGCCAACCCTTCAACGGCCCATGCTCAGGCCGGCTTCTTCATGTGGATGGAGATCCTCAGCACCGGCTTGTCGCTCTCGTTCTTGACGAAGTGGACCTCTCCGGCCGGTATGAAGATCGATTCGTTGGCACCCACTTTCATCCTCTTCCCGCCTATCTCATAGATCAACTCCCCGCTTATGACGAACGCGGCCTCCTCGGTCCACTCGTGAGCGACGGGCGCCCCAGAGTTGGAACCGGGCTCGATGTTGGCGTAAACGATGTTCAGCTTATCGTCCCCTGACATCACCCACTCGTGGTAGTTGCGGATGCCTGCCTTGACGAGCCAGTCGGGGTGAACGACCTCTGCCACGTCCGACATTTTGACGATCTTCGCCATGCGTCGGACGCCAGGGGGTTGCTACCTAAAAAGTCTGGCAAACTGCGCCCCGCGCTGCGTGAAAGCCGAGTCCCACCTCAGAATCCTTATAATCGCCGGTGGTAAACTCCGACCAAGATGCCGAAGAAGAAGTCACCGAAGTACATCTTCAAGAAGAATGAATACACCCAGTTCGAGAAGAAGGACTACATCGACCAGGTGCTTACCGAATACACTGGACGCAAGTACAAGCTGAACCAGATACGCTGGTTCCACCTCCCCGGTGAGAAGATTGTTGCCGAGAAGTATGGCTACAGCCTCGGCATAAACGTCGGCGTGAACTCTATCGGGCCGGGAGGGTTCTACGAGGCCCACAAGCACAAGAGTCCCTCGTTCTATTTCGTACTATCCGGGAAGGCCAAGGTGAAGGTCGGTGACGAGGAGAAGGTCGTCGGGCCGGCTACTTGGATTGTCACTCCTCCTGGAATCAACCACTACGTCGAGACCATAGGAAAGAAACCGTTCACCTACATCACCTGTGACACCCTGAATCTGGACTGAGACCCCGACAACCCCGGTCGAGTCGCATGAAGATTCTGGAGCACGACGAGCTTCCGTCAAATATGGAAGCTGACCTCCAGCTCCTTCGACTCTCAGTCGGTTGGGTGCCCCGGGACTTTGCCAGAATGGAGGAAGCCCGAAAGGCCGGTTATCCGTCGGCCGACTACCTCGGGCTCTACGCTGTCGAAGACGGCCGTATCCTTTCTACCGCCCGGGTCGTGCGAGTACCCTACACCTTCCCGGATGGTCACAAAGAGAGCGTCTCTGGGATACTGAGCGTGATAACCAGGGAGGACGCCCGGGGCCGCGGCCTCGCAACGAAACTCCTCACCGAGATTCAAGACAGGGAGCGGAAGAAGGGCATCAAGCTGTGTCTGCTCTGGACGGACCGTTCCATCAGTGCCCACGGTCTCTATGAATCCATGGGCTACAAGGACGTCTACGCGCCGGACTTCGCCACCAAGAGGGCTGGGAAGAAGACGGCGTCGCCAAAAGGATACGAATTGAGGAAAGCGGAGGAGGGTGACCTGCCCGAAATGGTGGCCATTTACGAGGAGGCCAATCGCATGAGGATGGGGTTCACTCCTAGACCCCGCGGGTTGCTCCCTTCTATCGTAAAGTTCGGGCTCGTCGGCACGGGGTCGTTCCGCATGATCATCAAGGGCGGCCGACCCGTAGGCTACCTGGACATTTCGGAGTCCTCGGCGTGGGTCAAGGTCTCGGAGGTCGCGATGAGCGAGGGCTCGGCCTCGGAGCTGGTGCCTCTCGTCGAGGCCATTTCTACCGGGAAGTGGGTAACCTTCTGGAACACCTTCGTCCGCGATTCAAAGGCGACGCTCCGGAGTCGCGGCTACGTCACCTCTAACTTTGACAACCATATACTGATGGGCCTCCGTCTCGACAGACCGCGAGCGAAGGACCTGCCTGCATTCATGGGTACCTCCGACGATCGCTTTGTCTGCCAGGTGATTGATTACTTTTGAACGAACAAGTCGACAGCGGTGAGCGGAAGTGGAGCATCAACAGCGCTTGGGGTGACCTCCCTCTCTGGTGGAGGTTCGGCAATGCCTCTGACCTCGCGACTGACTCTAAGGGGCGGGTCTTCGTCCTGGACCGCGGAGCTCACCCCGTCCTCGTCTTCGACCGGAACGGCGGGTTCATCTCTTCCTGGGGGGACGGGTTATTCCGATACCCGCACGGGCTCTACATTGACCGTAGGGACAACGTCTACGTCGCCGACTCCTACACCCATCTCGTCTGGAAGTTCACGCTCGACGGTAAGCTCGTCCGCACCTGGGGTAACAAGGACGTTCCGAGTCCCGTCCACAACGGTTTCCCGTTTAACATGCCGACGGGCGTGACGGTCGGGCCATCAGGGTGCATGTACGTCTCTGACGGCTACGGCAACTCGAGGGTCCAGAAGTTCGCCCCGGACGGAACCTTTCTCAAGTCCTGGGGCAGACCCGGGAACGGGCCGGGAGAGTTCGACACGGTCCACAGCATCGACGTCGACGAGGACGAACGAGTATACGTATGCGACAGAGACAACCGCCGTGTGCAGGTCTTCGACCAGGATGGAAAGTTCTTGAGCGAATGGGGCGGCCTGTCGATGGCGAGCGGGGTGAGGGTCAGGGACGGGCTCGTCTACGTCGCGGAGGAAGGCAACCACCAGAACTGGAGCGGGCTGGGGCTGGACCTGCAACCCTGCGTCTCTGTCTTCTCGCGGGAGGGAAAGCTCCTCTCGAGGTGGAAGAACGGCGAACAGGGGTGCAAGAACATGGTCGAGGCCCACGGACTCACGGTGGACGGTGAAGGCAACGTCTACGTGGCGCAGGTGTACTGGGACACGCGGGTCTTCAAGTTCACAAAGCAGTAAGGATCGGGCAGTATTCTCTTGAACCCTTAAAACGAGCGCAGGGAGAGGATGACGCGTTGGCGAAGGTCATCCCCCTGAAGGACGTCAGTGAGGTAGTCCATCCGGACTGGTTGCAGAAGGCCGGCATTCGCGACTTTCGCGAGTGGATAATGAGCGCGGACGACACGATGATGGTCGTGTACGCGAGCATCGGGCCGCACGGAAATTCCGGAGCGCCGGTCAGGCACGATCACGAGGAGGCGGCGTTCGTGATAAGCGGAGAACTGAACTACGTGGTCGAGGGGGAGGAGTTCAACGTGAAGGCCAACACTTCGATATTCATTCCCGAAGGAGAGGAGCACTTTATCCGGAACGACACAGATGACACCGTCACCAGGTTATCGATTCACACGCTGAATAAGACCAAGTGAAGTTTTGAGTTGAAGTTCGGCTTCGCCTCAACTGGGATCTGGAATTCCTCTTGGCCGCTAGACCTCGCGGTCCTGCAGGAGGCCGAGAAGCTGGGCTTCTGGGGCTACCTGATACCCGACCAATACATGTGGGACGCCAAAGACCTCCACGTCACTTCGGAGGAGGGCATCAGCTCCACGCTAGAGCCCTGGCTCGCAATGTCCTACATGGCCGCGAAGACCGAGAAGATAATGCTTGGAACCTGGGTGACACCGCTCCCCCTCCGCCCTCCAGCCATGCTGGCGAAGATGGTCACTACTCTCGACAACATGTCCAACGGCCGAGCCGTACTCGGTGTCGGCGCCGGGGCGACCGAGAAGATGTTCGAGGCTTTCAGCGTCTGGGACGACAGCGCGACCAGGGCGGGAAAGGCCGTAGAGGGGCTCGAATTCATAGTCAGACTCTGGACCGAGGACAAGGTTACCTTCAACGGTACCTACTACAAGGCCAAGGAAGTAGTCCTGGAGCCGAAACCCGTCCAGAAACCGCTTCCCACGCTACTCTTCGGAGGGGCGGGGAAGAAGATGCTAAGGCTGGCCGGAAAATACGCTGACATCTGCTACGTGCCTCCTTGGATTAAGATGACCCGGGACGAGGCGGTCGCCCTCATCCTCAAAGAGGCTCGCAAGTTCAACCGAGCCGACAAGATCTCATTCGCCTATTCCTTCGACTACTCGTCCGAAGGCGTGATTCCGCCAAAGTACGACGCCAAGCTCTACTTCAACAGGGTCCAGGAGGCAGCCGACAAGGGGTGCAAGTACTTCATGGCGCCCTTCCGCTTCGGCGTCGAGGTCCCGTGGCGGCTCAAGAGTTCCCAGGTCTCGGAGGAGACGAAGAAGTACCTTGAGCCCGTGAGGGAGTTCGCTAGGGACATCATGCCATCCTTCAGCGACTAGGCTACTCGCACAGGGCGGACCCAACGACACCAGCCGAGGTCCGCAGACCTGGGAAATACGCATAAGTAAGTCTCACATGGGCGCGGCTGACACCCCACCAATGAGACCAAGGCAGGAAAACCGATAGTTGCAATACAAGTGGACCGTTTTCACGGTCACCTCCGTAGGGGTCATCATGTCCGGGATCGACTCCCGGATAATCATAATCGGTCTGCCCAGCGTCGCCAGCGCGCTCCACGCCGACGCCGAACAGGCAGTCTGGTTCACTCAGGCCTACGTCCTCGGCAGCACACTCGCCATGCTGCTCATAGGCAGAACCGCCGACATCATAGGTCGCGTGAAGTTGTACACCGCTGGCTTCGTAGTCTTCACCCTGGGGTCTCTTCTCGTCAGTCTCTCCCAGGTGCCGAACGAGGTGGTCGCGTTCCGCGCCCTGCAGGGGATCGGGTCAGCGATGCTGACGGTGAACAGCACCGCTCTGCTCGTCGACGCGGTGGAGGAGAAGAACCTGGGCATGATGCTAGGCCTGAACACGCTGGCGTTCAGGACAGGGACGTTGATCGCTCTCACACTGAGCGGCGTCCTCCTCTCCTTCTATGACTGGCGGTTCCTATTCTACATCAACATCCCCATAGGGGTCTTCGGGACCTACTGGGCGAGGAGGCGTCTCAGGGAGACGAAGCCCAAGGGGCCGCGCCAGCGGATGGACTGGGTCGGCTTCGCGACCTTCGCGACCTCGATCGGAGCCCTGCTCCTCGGGATGACGTACGCCGCCTACGGCTTCGCGAGCGAGAGCGTGACCGCTTCAATCTTCGCGATCTCCGTTGTGACGTTCGTCGCCTTCGTCTACCAGGAGAGGAGGACCCCCGAGCCGCTTCTCGACCTGACGCTCTTCCGTATCAGGCAATTCTCGGGGGGTTCGGCGGCTCTCCTCCTGAACGCCACGGCTTGGGGGGCCGTCTTGGTGTTGATGAGCCTCTACTTCCAACTCGGCTTAGGGTGGTCGCCGTTGCAGGCCGGGCTCGCTTTCCTGCCATTTGAATTCTCCTTCATCGCGCTGAGCCCGCTTAGCGGGAAACTCTCCGACACCCACGGGCGCAACAGGTTCATGATGCTCGGGCTCGCGGTCGAGGGGGTAGCAGTCTTCCTCTTCTCGACGCTGACCACCGCCTCCTCTTTCCTCTATGTCGCGCTCCCGCTGGTCCTTTTCGGTGCGGGTTGCGGCATGTTCAACTCGCCCGTGACGAGTTCTACGATGAGCGCGGTCCCTCCGGAGCGCCGAGGCATAGCCTCAGCGACCACCAATGTGATTTGGTACGTAGGTTATGTCCTCAGCTTGAACCTCGCTATCCTCCTCATGACCACCGTCCTCCCGTTCAGCGAGGTCAGCGCCACGATAGCGTCCATCGGTTCGACCGCGACGGTGAACCGAGCCCTCTTCGTGGAGGGGCTCTCGAGGGCGTTCTTGATTCTCTCGATAATCCAGTTCATAGGGATAATACCCTCTTCACTGCGAGGCGATTGGCGGACAACCTCAGGCGCCTGGCAGTCGAGCGAGTCCCGCAGCTCGACAGAGACTCCAATCCTAGAGTGATCGTGATCTCGTGCTGTTTAAATAAGCCGGAACCGCGATTTTCAGAATGCCAGTAGACCTAAGGAACCCTCTACGTCAGCTGCTAAAGGAAGGTAAGCCTACTATTGGGACGCATATCTTCGTCTCACAACCCATGATGGTCGAGACCATCGGCAACACAGGCCTGTTCGATTACGTGGAGTTCTTCAGTACCTACGCGCCCTTCGACTTCCACGACCTCGACATGATGGCGCTTGCTGCGGAGAGGTACAACATGGGTTCAATGATCAAGATCGACCCCGAACCGATGATGTACTTGGCTCAGAGGTCCATAATCGCCGGGTTCGGGAGCATATTGTTCGCCGATCTACGCACTTTGAAGGAGGTCGAGACTGCGATAAGCTCGGTTAGGGCCGACCCGAAGGGCGTCATGGGGTGTTCCGAAGGACGAATAGGAGGCTACAGGATGACGCTTGAATACGGCGCGGACAAGCAGTTCGTCAAGTACTGCGATGACATAGTCGTCGCGATCATGCTCGAGAAGAAGTCATTGGTCGACAAGATCGAGGACGTGTGCAACATGGACGGAGTGGACATGATCCAGTATGGTCCTTGCGACTACGCCATGACCGTAGGCGTCCACGGGCAGTTCAAACATCCAAAGGTCGTGGAGGCCGATAGGAAGATAATCAAGACCGCACTAAAATACGATAAGCACCCGCGAATCGAGATCGGTGGAGATACCATAGACAAGCAGATGGCGGAGTACCAGAAGCTGGGCGTGACGGACTTCAGCCTCGGGACCGACTTGGGCATCGTGCACACCTGGATGAAGAAGAACGGCCGAGCGGCGAGAAAGCTCCTGGGACGCTGAAAAGCGCACTATTGGCTCGCTCTCGACCCCGGGAGGGTCCGTCGGAGCCCTCTCTTTTAGATGTCATCAGGGCCGAGCGAGAGGTCTCGCGCTACCTTACCCGGACCCCGCTCCGCCACTATCCTTCTCTCGACAAATTGCTATCGGCCGAGGTGTACGTGAAGCACGAGAACTTCGAGCCGACCGGTTCGTTCAAGGTGAGGGGCCAGCTCAACGTCATCTCGAACCTGGGCGACGCCGAGAGGAAGAGAGGGGTAATCGTCGCCTCGACGGGCAACGACGCCCAGGCTGCTGCCTTCGCCTCAGGGCTTCTCGGTGTCCGTTGCGTCGTGGTCATGCCGGAGAACCCGAACCCCCTGAAGGCCGAGTCCACCAGGCTGCTCGGCGCAGACCTGATCCTGCACGGCAGGAACTTCGACGAGGCGCGCCTCCACGCCGAAGCGCTCGCCCGCGAGAAGGGCTATCACTACATCCACTCTGTGAACGAACCGAACCTCGTGGCTGGAGCGGGGACCATCGGCCTCGAGATCGTTGAGGAACTTCCCTCGGTCGACGAGATCATCGTGCCAATTGGCGGAGGCGCCCTCGCGGCGGGAATCTGCGTGTCGGCCAAGGAGATGAGCCCGACCGTGAAGGTCGTCGGCGTGCAATCGGACCGGTCGCAGGCCGTCTTCTCGTCCTGGAAAGGCGGGAAGATCGTTGAGAAACCTGACCGGACGACCCACGAAGGACTGGCGACGGGCACCGGTTACGACCTGACGCACAGGATCTTGGCCGAGCACTTGGATGATTTCCTTATACTCTCAGACGACGAAATCACGAAGGCGATGAGGCTGTTCATCGAGAAGACCCGCACCCTGGTGGAGGGAGCCGGGGCGGCACCGCTGGCCGGAGCGCTGAGGGCCAAGTCTTCCATCAAGGGCAAGAGGGTCGTCCTTGTGGCCACGGGCGCAAATGTCTCCATGGAGCTCCTGCGCAAGACGATAGCCTGACCGAGAACGAGACTCCGAGGGCTCTGCGTTCCTGAAACATTTAACCCATCACCATCGAAAGGTTCGCCCAGAGTTTGCCGAAGCGAAGCAACAGGGTACTCGTCATAGGGGCCACCGGGCAGATAGGTTCCGAGCTGACGCTCGCTCTCAGGAAGCACCATGGGAAGGACAACGTGGTCGCAGGATGGTACATCGACAAGCCCACCAAGGCCCTGAAAGAAGGCCCCTTCGAACATCTCGACGTCAGGAGTCGGTCCCACGTCGCCGAGACCATCGAAAAATATGACATAGACACCGTTTACCAGCTGGCCGCCTTACTCTCGGCCACGGGGGAGAAGGACCCCGGAGGAGCCTGGAGGGTCAACGTAGAGGGACTTCACAACGTCCTCGAGATTGCCCGGGAGCACAAAGGCATCAAGGTCTTCTGGCCGAGTTCCATGGCCGTCTATGGTGAGGGCGTCCCGGCGGTGAACACGCCCCAGGTCGCGCCCCTGCTCCCGACCACCATGTACGGGGTCACCAAGGTGGCCGGGGAGCTGCTTTGCGACTACTACCATCGCCACTACGGTCTGGACGTCAGGTGCCTGCGATACCCGGGCATCGTAAGTAGCGAAGCCCTCCCGGGGGGCGGGACCACTGACTATGCTGTCGAGATATTCTACGACGCGATAAAGAAGGAGAGGTACACCTGTTTCCTGTCCAAGGATTCAACGCTCCCCATGATGTACATGCCAGATTGCATAAAGGCCTCCATGGACATCATGGCTGCGCCCGCCGCGAGTGTCAAGACGCGCACGGGATACAATCTGGCCGGCATGAGCTTCTCCCCCGCGGAACTCGTGAAGGAGATACAGAGAATCATCCCGACTTTCGAGTGCGACTACAAGCCTGACTTCCGGCAGAAGATCGCAGATTCCTGGCCCAAGTCCCTCGACGACAGGGAGGCCAGAAGAGACTGGGGATGGAAGCCGAGCTACGACCTAGCCTCAATGACCCAAGACATGGTCACTAGACTTCGCGCGCGTCTCGCCCCGTAGCCCTTTCACTTCAGGCTGCTCGCGCAATGAGCGTCTTGCCCGGGAGAGCGTCTCCCTGTCTCCCGCGGTTGACGACGGCCTCGCCATTGACGAAGACGTAGTCTATCCCTTTGGGAAATTGCCTCGGCTCCTTGAAGGTCGCGGTACACGTTATCTTGTTCTGGTCGAAGACAACGACGTCAGCCCAAGCTCCCTCTCGGAGGACGCCCCTGTCGCTGATCCCGAGACGCTTCGCGGGCAGGGACGTACACTTCCTCACGGCTTCCTCGAGGGTCAACAAAGCCTCCTCCCTCACATATTTTTGAAAGAGCAGAGGAATGTAGCCGTAGCTCTGAATCGCCTGAAAATTGAGGTCGGAGAGGGCACCGTAGGGGGCGAGGGCGAGCCCGTCCGAGATCACGGAGGAGTTGGGATAAGACAGCACCGATGTCCCGCTCTCCATGCTGTAGGCGGCCGAGGCCATCATCGGTATGTAGAACCTCTTCTCTCGCAGTAGGACATCGAAGACGGCGTCCCAGGGGTCGATCCCCTCCTCCTTCGAAATTTGGGCAAAGGTCTTCCCGACCCACGCAGGGCTGTTCTCGGCATACTCTAGCATCACCCTGTCCCACTGCCCCGCCATGGCGAGCCTGGCCTGGGTCCTGTCCGAGTTCCTAAGCTTCGACCTCTCCTTAGGGTCCCTGAGTCGTTTGCGCAGCCGGTTCGCGCCGCCTTCGAAAGCCCAGGTCGGCAAAAGCCCCGAGAGCGTGGTCGAACCCCAAGCGTACTGTCGCAGGAATTTCTGCTGCGCCAGCGGGAAGGTGTCGCACGTGATGTCCAGACCTCGCTTCCTCGCCCTGTCAATCAAAGCCAGACCCGCCTTCCCTTTGTCCTCGCTGGGGAAGCGGGGGACGTGGTGCGAGATTTGGGTCGGCACGCCGGACTTCTCGCAGATCTCTATCGCCTCGCGCGTGGAATCGAGGAACCCCTCTGCCCTGTTCCTCAGGTGGGTCGCATGGAAGGCCCCTTCGTACCTCCTCGCCTCACGGCAAAGCTCGATGATCTCGTCGGTGGAGGCATACATTCCGGGGAGATACTCCAAACCCGTCGAGACCCCGAACGCCCCCTGGGCCATCGCCTGGCCCACGAGTTTCCTCATGGCTCTCAACTCTCGTTCTCCAGCCTCCCGTTTCTGCAGGCCGATCACCGCCGTGCGGACACTGCTGAGGCCGACGAGAGCAGCAATGTTCATCGCCACTCCCTGCTTTCGCACCCTATCGAGGTAACCCTTCAGGTCCTTCCATGTGATGGGCACCGACGGGACGAAGCCGAATATCACCTCCTCGAGCTCCTTCTTTCTACTCTCCGCCACCGGATAGGGCGTATGACCACAATTCCCTATCACAGCGGTCGTCACGCCCTGGCGGACCATGCTCTCCGCTCTCGGATTGACCACTACAGTGTAATCGGTGTGGCTGTGCAGGTCAATGAATCCGGGACAGATGATGCGGTCGGTCGCGTCGACGATGACCTCGGCCGAGCTTCGCACCTTCCCCATCTCCACGACCTTGCCGTCTCGAACGCCGAGGTCGCCCCTGCGCGCCTTTCCACCGAGACCGTCGACGAGTTTCCCGTTCCGGATGACGAGGTCGAGCATCCGACAACGAACGGTCTCTGCAGTCTTTAAGTTGTCCCCACGGAGCCGAGCCGCTGGGGAGCCCGTCGAGCACCGCCGAACCCAAACCGAAGAGCAGGTGGATGAGTTCCCTCGTCCCATACGCCATGGTCACGGGGACGGTGGCGACCCTGGTCCAGCTCTACATCATCCAGCTAGGCGGGACCGTCATCGACGTGGGTCTTACGACCACACTGGGGACCGCGGTCTCTATCCCTTCAGTTCTCTTCTGGGGGGCCATCTCCGACCGGGTCAAGCGAAGGCCCTTGATAGTGGTGAGCTTCGCCTCGACTGCGGCGCTCCTGTTGCTCTTTCTGCTCACGCGCAGTGTCTTTGGGGTAGCTCTGGTCTACGCTCTCTACTGCTTCGTCAGTTCAGCTCCGACGACCCCCATCAACCTCCTGATTCTGGGGACGAGCACAAGGGCCAGGTGGGCTTCCTCCTATGCGCGATACCAGCTTCTCGCAACGGTGGGGAACACCCTCGGGCTGCTTATCAGCTCCATCCTGGCCGTCTTTGTTCCTCTCGTCTTCCTGGTAATATTGCTCTCGGGATGTTCGTTCGTCGCCACAGGCCTCGCCGCCAAGCTAATCTTTGAACCCGTACCTCCCCAGGATGCTGACCTCCAAGGTCCTGAGAGCACACTTCCAACTGGGAGAGGTCTCTCACCGAAGGCGGGCGTCGGCGGAATTCTAGAGATCCTGCGAGCCGACTTCACCGGGCATGTGGGCGTACTCTATTCGTCATTGCTCGTCTTCTACGTCGGCACCGGGTTAACCCTGGTCGTCTTCGTGCCCTTCCTGCATGCGCACGGCATCTCCAATTCGGAGATCTTCGGGGTCTCGACAGTAAACCTCATCGTCATGGGGGCGTCCTTCTGGTATTTCGGGGGCCGCCTCAGGAGGGAGAGCTTCGTGCGAAACGCGACCTTCTGTATGATACTCAGGGCGGTAACCTACGCGGCGCTAGCTCCCGCGGCCTATCTCCTGACGGGCTGGGAGTTCTACCTGGCGGCCCTCATCCTTACGTCCGTGGCCACCGGCCTCGTCGCTAGCCCGCTTTACACGATAACGACCGGGATGGTCTACGAGTCCCTAGGGACGGGCGGACGGGGCGCGTCGCTGGGAATATACAGCGCGGTCACGGGCGCGTGCATCATGCTGGGCGAGTTCGCCGCGGGCTACATCAGTTTCTACTCTGGTTACTTTGTGACGCTGATAATCGCAGGCGCTTGCTTCGGAGTGAGCGCTCTGATAATCTCGAAGCTCCGGTCTACTCCCCTCGCACGCGGTTGAGCCGCTCAGCGCTTCTTCTTGGTCGCTTTCTTGGGCGTGTCCGCGATCGCCGCTATGGCGTCTATCTCCACAAGCAGCTCCTTCCTCGCGAGGCCGTTCACGACCAGTCCTGTGCTGCTCGGAGCCTTCCCTTTGAACGCCTTGAAGATCTCGTCGTACACCTCGGGCCTGTAGGAGACGTCGGTGACGTAGACGGTGATCTTCACGACATCGCTCATCTTCGCGCCGGCGACGGCGAGCAGACTCTTGATGTTGGCGAGAGCGTTCCTCGCCTGGGCCCGCGGGCTGCCGACCCCCATCAGCTTGTCGTCCATGTCGAACGCGGTCTGGCCCGAGAGGAAGACCAGGTTCCCCACCCGAGTCCCCCTCGCGAACTTTCCTTTCGCGGCCATGCCCGAAGGAGTCACGTCCATCCAACCGATAATCTGTTTGTCGTCAGCCAAGTGAATCTACGCTCCGCCTCTCCCGCTCCCGCAATTTAACACCTACATTAGCCGAGAAGACTATTCTACCGGACCCGCGCAGTCAGCAAGCGGTCCATGGACGCCGTCCAAAGGGTGCTAGCGCGGATAGACGAGAACGAGGCCGCGGACGTAAGGGCGACCCAGGATTTCCTCCGCCAACCGAGCGTCTCGCTCACCGGCGAAGGCATCCCCGAGACAGCGGACCTCACGGCGAGCATGCTCAGAGGACTCGGGGCCACCGACGTAAGGGTCCTGACATTCAAGGACGGGCACCCACTGGTCTATGGTAAGCTCGACTCCGACGGCGCAAAGAAGCGGATGCTGATCTACAACATGTACGACGTCATGCCCGTCGAACCGATGGAGGCCTGGACCAGCGGCCCCTGGAGCGCGAACATAGTCGACCGTAAGATAGTAGCGAGAGGAGCGGTGAACACCAAGGGTCCGCTGATGGCCTTCCTTAACGCGGTTAAGGCCATCCGACAGGCAGACTCGCTCCCCGTCAACCTGACCTTCCTCATAGAGGGCGAAGAGGAGCTGGAGAGTCGGCACCTACCGCAGGCCCTCGACATCCTCAGGGCCGAGCTCTCCGGGGCCGACTGCGTCTACATGCACGCCACCACCCAGACGCCGGTGACCCGCTACAAGCCGATCGTCTGGCTCGGGTCCAAGGGCCAGGTCGATTTTGAGTTCGAAGTTGCGAGCGGTGCAAAGGAGGTCCACAGCATGTGGAGCAACTGGGTCGACAACCCGGTCTGGCGCCTCGTCTGGGCGCTCGATAGCATGCGCGGCCCCGACGACCGGGTACTCGTCGAGGGCTTCTACGACGACATCGTCCCTCCCTCGAAGGAGGACATGGAGGTCATGGAAAAACTGCTGCCGACCCTGGACGTCGAGAGCGTCAAGGAAGCCTTCGGCCTCGACCACATCAGAGGGGGCCTGAGTGGCATGGAGATGCTCCAAGATATTTTCTTCAGGCCCAACCCGATCAACATCTCCGGGATACAGTCAGGGTACAACGGCCCCGGGATTCGGGGTGCCGTCCCCGCTACGGTCAGGGCAAAAGCCGAGGTAAGGATCGTCCCGGACATGAAACCCGAGAAGGTCTCGGCAGCGTTAAAGGCGCATCTGCTGAAGCATGGGTTCGGGGACGTGAAGGTAAAGAGCAACGAAGGGTATCCAGGCGCGAAGACGAGCCCGACATCACCCCTGGCCAGGGCCTGCCTCCTCGCACTCGAACGGTTGGGATTCGACCCGTTGGCTGGCCCGCTGAACCCAGGCGGGGCGCCGGTTTACCTCTTCCAGTCTAAGCTCAACCTTCCCATGGTCTTCTCCGGCATAGGTTACAACGACCTAGCGCACATCCCGAACGAGTACATTACCATCGAACAGCTGCTCCAGAGCGAGAAGCTGGCGGCTGTGACGATGTACGAGTTCGCCGCCCAGGTGGACGATCCCCCGCGAGACTAGCGCATCGTTATTTATTCTGATTTTTCGGCCCTAGGGGCGTACTTGTCCCAACCCCCAATTCAACGAGGCAAGGCCTCATGGATGGCCTCGCTCGTGCCATACAGTCTGGTCTCGGGGACGATCGGGACGCTGGTCCAGATCTACATCCTGAACCTGGGCGGGACCGTCCTCGACGTCGGCCTCTCCGTCACCCTCTCGACCGCCATCACGATTCCTGCATCGATATTCTGGGGTTCCGTGTCGGACCGCCTCAAGCGCCGTAAGCCCATCATCGCCCTCTCCTTCGCCGCCCTCGCCGGGTTCTTCGCCCTCTTCCTTCTCGCAAACACGGTGGATGAGGTCCTACTCATATTCACGGTCTACTCCTTCGTGAATTCCGCTCCCTCGACCCCGATCAATCTCCTGATCCTCGAGACCCAAGAGAAAGCGAAGTGGGCGACCGCCTACGCAGACTATCAGGCCCTCGCTGCCGCCGGTCAGGTCCTGGGCCTGCTCGCCTCTGCGATATGGTCGGCGTATCTCCCCGTCCGCCTCATCGTGTTGCTTCTTTCTGCCTGCTCGGTGCTCGCCGCCGTCATCGCTGCGAAGTTGATCTCGGAGCCACCCTTCCTTTTCGAAGGGACGGCTCTGGGGCGGCACTATCTTTCGATCCTACAGCGATTCCTCACCCAGCCCTCGGGTTTCCTGAGGACCCCTCAAGCGTTCCATGTCAGAGGCTTCTTCAGGAGCCTCCGGGCTGACTTTTCCGGCTACCTGAGGATCCTCTACGGTTCGATTCTCGTCTTCTATCTTGCTACCGGGTTGACCGCGGTCTTCGTGGCGCTCCTCTCTGTCAAGGGCGTCTCGGACTCGCTGATCTTCGTGAGCTCGACGATAAACGTGGCAGTCACCGCGCCGGTCTTCCGGTATGTCGGTCTACGGCTCAAGAAGAAGAATTGGGTTCGCGATTCGGTAATAGCCCTGTCGGCACGCGCCGTCGCATATGGCTCGATCGGCGTCGCAGCCTACTTTCTGTCTGGTATGACTTTCTTCATCGTCGCGACCGTCCTCTTTGTGATCGGCTCCGGCATTTCCTCGCCTGTGTACTATACCATCTCCCAGGCGATGGTGTATGATACCCTCGGCGTCGCAAGCCAGGGGTCGGACCTGGGCATCTACACTGCCCTCACGGGCTTGAGCGGGACCTTCGGGGCGCTCTTCTCGGGTTACATAACGATCTACGCGGGCTACGACACGACCTTCATCCTGAGCGGGGCGGGGATGGCGCTCACTGCATTGATAATCCTCCGCCTTAGGTCCACCCCTCTAGGCTCGGGATGAGGCTCCTCAAGTCCACGCGGTTCACGTCCGGCTGAAACTTTCCCAGCCTCGATTATATACCATGGCTCAGATTTCAGTGGTCATGCGAATCGTAAGCTACTCCGCGGGCGGCGCTGCGAGGCTGGGATTCCTCGAGGGTATGGAAGTGGTCGACCTGGAATCCTGTCTCGACAGGTCGCATCCACACATGATAACGCGGGTCACAGAACTGGTGGACCCACACATCTACGGGATGGTCAAGCAGGCGTACGAGCAGGTGAAGGGAGGCTCCGACAAGCTGAAGCGCATCGAGGCCACGAAGGTCAAAATACTCCCGCCCGTCGAGAACCCGAGCAAGGTCTTCTGGCTGGACGGGAACTACCCGGTGCACAACCTCTGGGAGGAGTTCGGTCTCGCCCTCCCCTCCGACTGGTCCAAGTGGCTCCCGGCGATGTTTCTCAGGCCCTCCTCCAGCGCCGTAGGGCACGAGAGTACGATAATGATACCCGAGTTCGTGGACAAGGTCTGGTGCTCCGCGGAGGTCGGGCTGGTCGCGGGGAAGACCTCAAAGTGGATCGACCTGAACGAGGCGAGCGAGCACATTTTGGGGTACACTGTCACCATAGACATGGCCTCCGAGGTCCCTCAAATCAACGGGAGGAGGATCGACCAGGGGAACGACAAGAGCTGGTTCTCCCTCTACGGCAAGTGGCTTGACGACCTCTCGCCCATAGGCCCGTGCTTCGTGCCCAAGGAGTTCATCGACATTGACAACACGAGGATCACGCTCAAGGTGAACGGCGAGATAATGCAGGATTTCTCGACGAGGGACCGTTTCTTCTCCATGGAGGAGATTCTCTACACCGCCTCTAGCCTCATGACTATCAACCCTGGAGATATCTTCGCCACGGGGAGCAGTAAGCGCAAGCCCTTCAACCTCAGAGACGGAGACCTCATCGAAGCTGAGGTCGATGGGATCGGGCTGCTCCGAGTGCACATGGACATGAAGAAGGGCAGAAAACCGTGAATCGCCCTAGGCCCCAGCGATGACCACGATCGAGACCGCAAAAGAAAGGGCGATCAGGACTATCCCATAAACGACCAGTTCGACGGCTCCCGGGTCGATCTTCAACGGCTTCTTGGGTGTCTCCTTACTCTCTGAATCGTCATTTGCAGCGGGCGGGTCACCGTACCTATCGCCGAAGTAGTGCCTGACTTTCATGAGCGAGGGGGAGAGCGAGACGATGCCCAAGAACCCTCCTGCAACGAGAAGCAGGCTCCCCTCCGCGAACAAGATGTCGGCAAGGATCGAGGGGAACCAGACGCCAATCACGAACCCGATGACGACGGCGATTAGCCCGTCGACTCCCATCAGGATGAGGAAGTTCCTGACAGACCTCGGCGAGAGCTTGGGCCCCGTCTATGTCCACCAAAATTAGCCCCGCCGGCTGATATTAGGCTCTTTACTTAGACTGGCACGACTCCAGTCGCCCAAGGAAAGATTCTTCTAGAGATTCGGCCGGCCGTGCCCACACTTGAGCTCAGAGGCGGAGCAGGTTGTGTATGTCAACGGAACGTTTGTCCCCAAGTCGGAAGCGAAAATCTCGGTTTTCGACCAGGGTTTCATCTTCGGTGATGGCATCTTCGAGACGCTCGTGGCCGTCAACGGCTACGTCTTCATGCTGGATGCGCACCTAGACCGGCTCTACAGGTCCGCGAGGGCTGTCAGAATCAACGTGCCCCAGCCCAGGGAAGGTCTCGCAAAACTGATTCTGGAGACGGTCGGGAGGAACAAACTGAAGGACGCATACGTGAAGGTCATAGTGACACGAGGCGTCGGCGCCAAGCCGCTCTTAGGCAGGGGCGACGTGACCAGGCAGACCCTGGTCATATTCGCGGTACCCCCGGTCTCGGTAGTCTCAGAGGAGAAAATCAAGAACGGCGCCAAGATAATCTCTTCGACGATAAAGAGGACTCACCCCGACAGCCTGGACCCGAGGATAAAGAGTCTAAACTATCTCCCAAACATGCTCATCCGTCTCGAGGCGATCGAAGCGGGAGCTGACGAGGCGATATCCTATGGGTTTGACGGCTTCGTGTCCGAGGGAGGTGCGGAGAACATCTGGATTGTCAAGGACGGTGTCCTCATGACGCCAGCGCATGGTGTCCTCGAGGGGATAACCCGAATGGCGGTGGCCGAGATTGGACAGGGGCTCGGACACAAGGTCCTGTTCACGACTTTCGGCAAATACGACGTCTACCAGGCGGACGAGGTCTTCCTCTGCAGCACCGCCGGAGGCATAATACCCGTCACCGAGGTCGACTCCAGGCGCGTGGGGAGCGGAGAACCCGGACCGATCACCAAAGCCGTTACTGAGAAATACCGTGAGATGCTCCAGAAGGGGATCCACGGCACAGCCGTACCCGCCTAGTCGAGGCCCCCCAAAAAACTGGGGCGTCCGCTCGTCTATCAGGTGTACCCTAATAACCGGTCGAGCACCCGGCGTTCGAAATGCAACGAACCCCGCCGTGGCAAGGACTCGCTTTTTCGCGCTCAGAGTACGACGCTAGACTCAAGCGGGTGACGGAGGAGATGGAGAACAGGAAGCTGGACGCGCTCCTGCTCTTCGACCCAGTGAGCCACGTCTACCTGACCGGTTATCAGAGCATGGAGGAGACCTACTACCGCTGCCAGATAGTCGCGCCCAGCGGCCATGTGTCCATGGTCACCTCAAACTTCGAGAGGCCGGGGATTGACCTCACATCCTGGGTGACCGACATCTCAGAATACCACTACTCCCGCGGAGACCAGGTCGCGACTACTCTGGACTCCCTGAAGAAGGCCGCACCCAGCCCCAGGAGGGTCGGGATAGAGAGCGAAGGCTTCGTCCTGACCCCACAAAAATACGAAAAGATTTCGGGCTCCATAAAGGGCGCCGAGGTCGTCGAAGCCTCGGACCTCGTCAGGACGCTCAGGAGAGTAAAGTCGCGCAAGGAGCTGGAGTACACGAGGCGAGCCGCGGAGATCACCAGCGAGGGAATGAAGGCGGCCATCGACGCTGTGCGTCCGGGCGCCAAGGACCTGGACATCGCCGCCGAGGCATACCGCGTCATGACGAAGAAGGGGAGCGAGTACATGTGCTACGCTCCTTTCGTTACCACCGGGCGCCGTTCGGGAGTCCCCCACACCACCTTCATGGGCTTCCCCATCGGCAAGAGGGACAACGTTTTCCTGGAGCTCGGGGCTGTCGTCAAGAGATACAACGCCCCGCTCATGAGGACTGTGCACGTCGGGACCGCGCCGAAGGACGCGGCAAAGAACGCGGAGGCTCTCATCGCGGTCCTCAACGAGACCATCGACTCGATAGCGCCCGGCTTGGCATGCGATGAAGTGGCCCGGAAGGTCCAGAGGCGGGGCATCAGGGCGGTGGGGTCGAGGATAATCAGCCCCTCACTGGTGGACGGAGATTTCGGCTACGGAATCGGCCTCGGCTTCCCGCCTTTCTGGGGGAGCGACGGGCCGCTCGTGTCGCTGACCCACAAGACGATTCTCGAGCCCGGGATGGTCTTCCACCTGAACGAGACACTGAGGGAGGTGGGCGTCTACGGGATGAGCTTCAGCGAGACGGTGGTCGTGACGAAGGCCGGGTGCGAGGTCCTCACAGACTATCCGAGAGAGTTCATCGCAAAGTAAGGTCGTTGGCTCGAAAGGATTTTCTAGTCTCGACCCCGCCCAGGTATAGATGCCGTCCATCGACCCGAGTGTTCTGACCAAGTTTACCGAAGATGCGCTCAAGGCCGCGGGAGCCTCCGACGACGAGGCCCGCACCGTCGCGAACCATCTGGTCCAAGCCAACCTGTACGGGGTGGACTCGCACGGCGTAATCAGGATACCCGAGTATATCGACGAGGTCGAGCACGGCAGGATGAAGACCAAGACCTCTCCCAAGATTGTCAAGGAGGGCAAGATCACCGCGGTCATCGACGCCCAGTTCGGGTTCGGTCAGGTCGCCGCGAAGATGGCGATGGAGCTCGCGATGAAGAAGGCCAAGGAGCACGGCATCGGCGGGGTCACGGTCCACAACTGCGGGCACACCGGAAGGATTGGCGCCTACCCTGTTATGGCTGCCAAGGAGAACATGATTGGAATCGTCTGGGTCAAGGGCGCGGGACCGGGGGTCTCGCCCTACGGTGGCAAGGCGGCTCCTCTGGGGACCAGTCCGTTCACCTGGGCCGTACCGACCGGGAGCGACGAGCCGATGTTCGCTGACTACGCTACCTCGGTCTCCTCCGAAGGGAAGATACGCGTGATGATGTCAAAGGGGATGAAGCTCCCCCCGAACTGGCTTCTCGACAAGGACGGCAAGCCGACCGACGACCCTGCCGCACTATACGCGGGCGGGAGCATCCTGACCTTCGGCGCGCACAAGGGATACGCCCTTGGTCTCATGGTGGAGGCGCTGGGAGGGGCACTCAGCGGAGGGGGCGTCGCGGACGACTTTGTCGGCGCCAACGGAGTCTTCGCCGAGGCCATCAACATAGAGGACTTCGTCCCGGTGAGCGAATTCAAGGCCAACATCGACCGGCTCATCAAGAAACTTAGGGCGAGCCCGCCCCAGGAGGGCTTCACCGAGGTCATGGTCCCCGGGGACCCGGAGTACAGGGAGGAGAGGAAGCGCTCCAAGGACGGGATCTACGTCAACGACAATATCTGGAGCGACATATCAAAGGCTGCAGAAAAGTACCATGTCGCGATGCCCGCGACCAAGCATTGAACGTGAAGAATCAGAGAAATCTCCTACGTTTATAAAGTCGGTAAGGAAGCGGGCCCTATGGCCAAAAAAGACAGGATCAAGGGTGTTGTTATCTCGATGCCGACCCCGACCAAGGGGAAGTACGAGATAGACCTCCCGAAACTCAAGGACCATATCACATGGGTAATCGACGAAGGAATGCGTGAAGGTAAAGCAGTCGTGATGGCTGCCGCAGGTCTCGGGACGGGCTACTTCCTGACCCGCGACGAGCAGGTCTCCGTCATGAAGGCGACCGTGGACGCGGCGAACGGCAAGGTCCCCACGGTGACGGGGATTTTCGACAGTTGCACCAAGGAGGCGGTGATAAGGGCGAAGGAGGCGCAGGACATCGGGATCGACTATCTCCAGATGAACACCCCGCACTACCAGGCTCCCTACGCCGACGAGGTCTTCATGCACTATGAGGCGGTCAACGACGGGTCTGACTGCGGCATCATCGCATACAACACGCCATGGGCGTCGATGAACTTCGACATCACGCCCCCTCTCCTCGACAGGCTGATCAAGCTGGACAACTTCGTCTCCCTCAAGTGGACCGCGAACGACCCAAGCAACCTGCTCAACACACTGAAGAATTACTCCAAGAAGGTTGCCATCATCGACAATAGTTCCCAGAGCTCCCTTGCCTACTACCTGGGAGCGAAGGCGTACATCCCGTCCTTCATGGCCCACCTCAACCCCAAGACCGAGCTATACTTCTCCAGCCTCCTCGAGTCCAAGCAGTACGAGAGATTCGACAAGGAGCGGACCGAGATTCTGACCCCATTCAGAAGCGCAGTCGCGTCGGTGCCAGAGTTCAACATCCCCACAGCCGGCGAAGGGACTGACTCCCACGCGATGTTCGAGGTCTTCGGCAACCCCATGGGCGCACCTGTGCTTCCGCAGTACCACATCAGCAAGAAGTCGGTCGACGAGCTCAGGACGAAGCTGAACAAGATCGGCTGGGCTGACAAGGTCAAAGAAGTCGGCAAGCGCAAGGCATAGGCGACCTTCCAAGGAAGGTCATCCCGGCTCCCTCCATCCTTGGAGGGATCGCCGTCCTTTTGTTTCCTATCTTCTCCGCGGACAAAACGTCTGGTAAAGGCTAATTAATTATGGGTTCGAGGCCCGAATCCGATGGGTTTTCTCCTGGCCTGTCCTAACTGCGGACAGAGGGACGTCTACGAGTTCAGGTTCGGGGGCGAGGTACATGCGAGGCCCCAATTTGGCGCTTCAAAGAAGGATTGGATGGATTACGTTTACCGGAGGTCGAATACGGCTGGGGTGGAGAACGAGTGGTGGTACCACAGGATGGGCTGCAGACGATGGTTCCAGGCGACCAGGGACACCACCAACAACTCGGTCCTGAGGACCTTCTGGACAGACCAAGAGGGAAGCGACAACGCAGTCAGAGCCAGAAAGTAAGCCGGCCTCGGCTCCCCGCGCGGGGTCGAGGCTGAACGAGAGTGCAGGAGAGTCCATCGACCGTTCCAAGCCTCTCACGCTGAAGCTGGAAGGGAAGGTGATCTCTGCCTACGAAGGAGACACCGTAGCCTCAGCTCTCTACGCCTCCGGGGTCAGGACCTTCAGCAGGAGCTTCCTCTTCCACCGGAAGCGCGGGCTCCTCTGCGTCTCCGGCAGGTGCCCCAATTGCATGGTGACCGTGGACGGAGTTCCCAACGTCAGGGCGTGCTGCGAGCCGGCCAGAGAGGGGATGAAGGTGAAGCGACAGAACGGGTGGCCCTCCACCGACACGGACATCTTTTCGGGCGTCCAGCTTATCGAACGGTTCCTGCCCGTGGGCTTCTACTACAAGACCTTCATCAATTTTCCCACAGAGTGGGCCAACACGCAACCTATGATACGCAGGTTGACCGGTCGGGGGTCGGTCAAGCAGGAGCTGGCGAGGTGGAACGCTCAGGCGGCCTCGGGCGGCCACGGGGATCGATTCGAGAAACAATACCTACACCCGGACGTCGTAGTAGTGGGTGGAGGACCAGCCGGGGTCTTCGCCGCCCTGGCTGCATCCCGCGCGGGAGCGTCGGCGGTCCTGGTCCACGACCAGCCCTCCCTGGGTGGGCACCTGCGCTTCGAGGGTGATACCGTCGACCTCGGGTCGGTCGAGGGCGCGGAAGAGTTCAGCGGCATGAGGGGGTATGAGCTCGCTGCAAAGCTCGACCGGCTGGCGAGGGCGGAGGAGAATCTCCGCGTCTATGACAACGCCAACGCCTTCGGGCTCTACGAGTCGAACGAGGTGGGGGTGGTGCAGGGGAACAAGATGCTGAAACTGCGCGCCAAGCAACTCATCATATCGACCGGGGCCGGGGAGTACCTCACAGTCTTCAAGAACAACGACCTCCCCGGCGTACTTCTTGGGTCCGGGGTGCGGAGGATGCTCGCCCTCTACGGGGTCCCTCCCGGGAAGAACGCGGTCGTGGTAACGAACAATGACAGCGGCCTGTCCTTGGCCAACGCGCTGTTGGAAGCGGGCGTCAAGGTCTCCGCCTTCGCCGACGCCAGGACAAAGGTCGACACGTCTTCGCCGAGGTTCGAAGCGCTCAGGAAGTCGGGCGCGATCCTTCTCACCGGTTACTCGATCAAAGAGGCAGAGGGCGGAGGTCGCGTCACGGGCGCGACGTTGATCCGCCTCGACGAGAATGGTGCGGCGACCGCCGGAACGGAAAAGTCGTTCAAGTGCGACACCATCTGCCTCGCCAACGGTTTCGAGCCGGACGCGGCCCTCCTGACACAGGCCCGATGCAGAGTCTCATACGACGAGGCGCTGGGCGAGTTCATCCCCTCGGAATCTCCGGCCTCCGTCCAAACCTGCGGTGATGTGACTGGCATCCATGACTTGAGATGCGCATTCCTCCAGGCGAACATCGCAGGGCTCCAGGCTGCCTCTGGCCTCGCGTCAGCGACCAAGGCACCAGCCGGCAAGTTGAACGAGCTCTCGGCCTCCCTGAAGAGTGCCGAGACGGCCTACCGCGATAGGCTCGCATCCCAGGGCCCGCGCCCCATAATCGGGATTGTCAGCGAACCGACCGATGGAAAGGGCCGCAAGCCGGAGATGAACGGCTTCGCCTGTATCTGCGAGGACGTGAAGGAGAAGGAGCTGGCACAGGCGGTAGAGGAGGGATTCAGGGACATCGAGATTCTGAAGCGCTACAGCACTCTCACCATGGGACCGTGCGAAGGGAAGATGTGCGCGACCCCGGGAGTGGGCATCTGCGCGCGGGAGACCGGTCGCTCCATCGCCGACGCCGGCAGGACCGTCTCGCGGCCTCCATACCTGCCCGTCCCCATGGGCGCCCTAGCCGGCCCCGGCCTGCACCCTGTCAAGCTTACCGCCATGCACTACAAGCACCTCGAGGCAGGGGCGACCCTCATGGACATGGGCGAGTGGAAGCGCCCCCACGTCTACACCTCCGTCTTCGAGGAGTACTCCGCCGTCAGGACGAAGGTCGGGATAATCGACCTCAGTACGCTCGGTCGGCTAGACGTGAAGGGCAGGGACGCTCCGAAGCTCCTCGATTTCATCTACACCCACACCATGTCGAAGCTGCAGAACGGAAAGAGCAGGTACGGCGTGATCTGCGACGACGCGGGTGCGATTCTGGACGACGGCACGGTGACGAGGCTCGGCGAGGACCACTACTTCATCACGACCAGCACCGGCAACATCGACTTTGTGGAGCAGTGGCTCACCTGGTGGGCCGTGGCGAAGAAGTGGGAGGCCCAAGTCACCAATCTCACGTCCGGGTTCGCCGCCGTCAACGTGGCCGGACCCAGGGCCCGCGACCTGCTCAGGACGCTCACCGACGTCGACCTCTCAACAGAGAAGTTCCCGTACATGGCCTCCGGCAGCGGGCTCGTCGCTGGGGTCCCATGCATCCTCCTCAGGATTGGCTTCGTTGGCGAGACGGGCTGGGAGATCCACTTCCCCGCAGAGTACGGCGAATATTTCTGGGACCGACTAATGGAGGCGGGCAGACCGTTCGGCATCATGCCGTTCGGAGTCGAGACGCAGCGTCTTCTCAGACTCGAGAAGATGCACGTGATAGTGAGCCAGGACACCGACGCGCTCTCGACCCCCTACGAGGCGAACATGGCCTGGGTGGTCAAGCTAGACAAGGAGGACTTTGTCGGCAAGGCCGCCCTGACCTTCGCCAAGGACGAGGTTCCCCAGAGGAGGCTTGTGGGGTTCACGGTGGAGGGCGAAGTGGTCCCCCACGACGGCGACCAGGCATTCTCGCCGGACGGCTCGACCCTCATAGGCGTGGTCACTAGCTGCAGATACAGCCCCGCCGCCCAAAAGCCGGTGGGGCTCGCCCTGATCCGGTCCGACCTCTCGGCCGACGGGGGGACCTTCCTCGTGGCCTCTGGGACCAGCAAGCTGAACGCGAAGATCACTTTCGTTCCCTTCTATGACCCGGAGGGCAGGAGGCTGAAGGAGTAGCATGGCAGCCACTCCGACCCCACTGAAACTCTCTGCCCTTCATCACAAGCACCTCGAGCTCAAGGCTGAGTTGTTGAAGGTGGACGGGTGGATGGTCCCAGACCACTATCCCAAGGGCCCCGAGGACGAGGTCAAGGCGGCGATGACCTCCCTTGCCATAAGCGACCGTAGCCAGCTTGGGAAGCTCGAAATAAAGGGGCCCGGGACAGACTCACTCTTACAGTCGATCTCTTCGAGCCCAGGCGTCCCGGGCGCCCCCGGAGAAGTCCTGCTTGGTCCTGTGCTATCGGACCCAGCGCTCGGGGCGGCATTCTCGCCGCTCTACCTCTGTAAGCTGGCCAGGGACCAGGCGCTGCTCGTCTATTCGGGTACGCTTCCTCCGGGACCGAATCCGATGGATGTGGCCCTGAGCGGCAGGCCGGTCGAGCGGGCCTACGCCACCAACGTCACCTCGGTCTACGCGGGAATAAACCTGAGCGGCCCCAACGCCTTCGAGATCCTGTCCAGGCTCACCCAGGTCGACGTCTCCCCTCGCTCGTTCCCCAGCGGCCGCTGCCTTCAAGCTGGGTTCGCGAACATCCTTGCACTCTTGGTGCACGTGGACGGCAGATACGAGGGTCAAGCGGTCCCCTCATACGACCTCTTCTTCGGAAGGGAGTACGCCGAGTACGTATGGGACTCCATCATGGAGGCGGGCGACGACGAGGTCGGAGTCTTCCCCATGGGTATCTCCGCCTACAATCGTCTGCACCCAGACGCCGCCAAGACGGCCGGCCGAACCGCAGGTGTGAATCGCTAATGGTGCTGGGACTCTTCAGGAAGGAGAAGATGTGGGGGCCTCACCACAAGCTCAAGTCGCACTATGACGTGGTCATCATCGGCGCCGGCGTCCACGGGCTTTCGACCGCCTACTATCTCGCCAAGAACTACGGCATCACCGACATCGCGCTTCTGGACAAGACATACCTCGGCGGAGGGAACAGCGGAAGGAACACGGCGATCGTGCGCGCCAACTACTCCACCCCCGAGGGGATCCGCCTCTACAGTGAGAGTCTGGACCTCTACGAGGGGCTCTCGAAGGAGTTGAACTTCAACATGCTCCTCACACAGATGGGGCACATGAGCCTCGCCCACACCGACTCCGCCGTCAACGGCGTCTGGAAGAGGGCTGAGATCAACAAGGCGCTCGGGGTGAACAGCCGGGTCATCTGGCCGGACGAGATCAAGAGGATGGTCCCTGCGCTCGACACGAGCCAGCACACCCGCTATCCGATCAAGGCTGCTCTCTTCCACCCTCCCGGAGGGGCCATCAGGCACGACGCAGTGGTCTGGGGCTACGCCAAGGGCGCGGAGGCCCTAGGTGCTGAGATCCACCCACGGACCACCGTGACCGGCATAGATGTCAGCGACGGGGCCGTGAAGGGTGTGCGCACCTCCGACGGGAGCTTCGTAGGCGCGGACGTGGTGGTCAACTCGACATCGGGCTTCTGCTCGACGATCACGAAGATGGTCGGCGTGGACATCCCCGTGGTCACCCATCAGCTGCAGGCGTGCGTCACAGAACCGGTGAAGCCGTTCATGAGCAAGGTCGTCGTCTCAGCCAACCTCCACGTCTACGTCTACCAGACGGACAGAGGAGAGCTGGTCATGGGGTCGGAGATAGACCCTTACTCGTCCTACAGCCCGCTCTCAACGTTCCAGACCCTCGAGGCTATCGCCGGCCACGCCGTGGAGCTCTTCCCGGGTCTCAAGAACCTCAGGATCCTAAGGCAGTGGTCGGGGGTGTGCGACATGACGCCAGACTATAGCCCCATCATGGGCAGAGTGGAGGAGGTGAAGAACTTCATCCTGGACGTAGGATGGGGCACCTATGGGTTCAAGTCGGGGCCCGCTTCGGGCCACAACATAGCGGAGCTGATAGCGACCGGCAAGACCCCCGATACCATCAAGCCTTTCGCCCTCGCGAGGTTCGACGCCAACGCTCAGGTGAGCGAGAGAGGCGCAGCGGCCGTGTCCCACTGAGCCATTCGTTCGGGGCGCCCTTAAAGCTAGCATGGGTGCTGATATACTTGGTATACCATTAAATAGCGATGAGTCGAAAAGGCCACTGGGTAGATTTGGACAAAGAACCTCTGCTGCCAGCTATAGAATTCAAGACCTGCCCCATCAAGGCCAGTCTCGGAGTCCTGGGCAGGAAATGGACGATGCTGATTCTCCGTGACATCGGCTTCCGGAAGATAGGCCGGTTCAACGAGCTGCTCAGGTCAGTCCCGGGTCTCACGCCCCGCGTCCTCTCCACGCGGCTCTCCGAGCTCGAGGCTGACGGCATCATCGTGCAGGTCGAGACGAGGGAGTATCCGAAGCTGGTCCGCTGGGGGCTGACGAAGAAGGGGGAGAGCACCCTGCCGATCCTCATGAGCATGATTGAGTTCGGCTCCCGCTGGTATGCCGGAGACGTATTCGAGGACAAGGTCCCGCGAGCGATCGAGGAGATCTTTCCGCAACTCCCCTTCGAGCGCCATCCAGCGACCGTAGCCACAGCCTAGCCAGACTTTGACGCCCAGTCCGCTGGTCGAAGCCCGCGACCTGGTGAAGGAGTACGGCCAAGTTAGGGCTCTCGACGGCCTCAATCTCCGGGTGAATCCGGGAGACGTCTATGGGCTCCTCGGACCCAACGGCGCAGGCAAGACCACGACGCTGCGCATCCTGAGCGGACTGGAAGTCCCGACCTCCGGGAGCGCAAGGGTGGCTGGCTTCGACCCGGCGACGCAGGGGGTCGAGGTGAAGAGGCGCATAGGTTACGTCGCCGAGAGCGCGATCCTCTACGAGTCTCTGACCCCGCGCGAATACTTCGAGTTCGTAGCCTCCACCAGGCAGCTCAACCATGACGCCGTCGCGTACGCCTCCTCGCTCGCCCAGGCTTTCGATGCGGAGGGCGCCTCGTACGACGTGCCGATAGGCGCCCTCTCTCTCGGGACCAAGCAGAAGGTCGCGGTCATCGCGGCGCTGATGCACCGACCCCCGTTGCTCCTTCTCGACGAGCCGCTCAACGGGTTGGACGCGAAGAGCAGCAAGATACTGAAGGAGCTGATGCTCATCCACGTCGAGAGGAAGGGCGCGGTGATATTTTCGACCCACATAATGGAGGTCGCCGAGAGCGTCTGCACGAGGATCGGGATCATCAACGACGGCCGACTCTTCGCGGAGGGGACCATGGGGGAGCTCAGGTCCCTCAGCGGGACGAGCGGCGGTTCCTCCCTGGAAGATGTCTTCTTGAAGCTCACCAACGAGGAGCGTTTCGTCGAGGAGACCCTTGAGAGACTGAGGAGCGAGGGGACGTGAACCGCTCCGAGGCGTGGGCCCTGAGCAAGCTCTCGTACGCGGAGCTCGTCTACAGACCACTGCTGAGTACAGGTCTCCCTATCAAGTACGCCGGAACCAAGAAATCCGTCCACCAAGCGCTCACGGGGGCCACCCTGAACAAGGTGATCTTCGCTATGTTCACCATGGGCGGGGCCGTCTTTCCCTTTCTGATCTACAAGCTCGCCATCGAGGCGATCTCGCTCAGTGTCACCACGGCACTGAGCATCATCCTGGGGTTCGGTTACCTGGTGCTCTACTCGGTACAGGTGCTCCCGACCTTCGTAACGTCCGGTTCCTTCGGGCCGCTCGCAGCGCTACCCCTCGAACCTAGAGAGCGGTCCCTGGTGGCGCTCATGACTCTGTGGAGGACCCTCGACTACATACTCGTCCTCAGCCTCGCGACCGAGTTCGCGACGGTCGCATACTTCACGGGGTCCCTCGCGGCTGCCTCGCTGGTCTTCGTCGTCTCCCTCTCAAGTTCGGTGCTCGCGGTCGCTCTCGCGATAAGGCTCATCGCCCTCTTCCAGAACCGGCTCGAGAACACTTCGACGCGAGGAGGCAAGGGGCTCGCCTCGATCAGGGGATACTTCAGACCCTTGCTCTTCGTCCTGTGGGGTCTCGGGGTGATGAGCGCGGTCTTTCTCTTCAGCGTGATCTCGGCCCTTGCTCCTCCACTGAACCTGGTCTTGACCCATCCAGACACCCCCCTCGGCGTGGCTGCCTCCTTGATCTTTCCCTTTTCGGCAGGCCTTCTTGTCTCCAACTTCCTCGGCTTCGGGATCGGTGACCTCTCCCTGGTCCTGGCGGGCGGAGGCGTCTGCTTGGTCATATTCGGAGCAGCGGCGGTCTCCTGGGGGGTCCCGCGTGTGCTCGACCGCATTGTGGTCGAGCCCGCCAGGAGGTCGCAGACGGGGTGGGCCAGGGGCGCGGACCAGTACTTCTTCCGAGTACGAGGGAGGCTCTCAGCCTATGTTCGGAAGGACCTGAGGGTGGCATCGCGAAACCCCGCGACGGGTTTCCTCTTCGCCCTGCCGCTCTTCGAGATCCTGGCCGTCGTCATCCCCGTTACGGCGACCTCGGTCGTCCGGGTCTCAGCCCTCATCGTCGGGTCCCAGGTAGGAGGCTCGTTCGCGCTCTTCACTGCATTCCTGTTGGTCACAGTCGAGGACCTCGGGGTCGAGAGGAGGACCGCGCTCCCCATCGCCGCGTCTGTCCGGACCTTGTCGAAGGTCTTGGTCTCCACCCTGACATATCTCCCCGTCCCCATAGCGCTGTCCGCGATACTGTTGTTCATCAAACCCCCGACCTTCGGAGGGGGGATCTTCATCCCAGTAGCCGCGGTCGCCACCGTCTTCGCAGCCTGCGTTATCGAGGTCACCGTGCTGAACACCCTGGCAGACTGGGGTCGGGGGACCGCGGTCCGCTTCATCGCCGGGGTCGGCTCCGGGGAGCTCATCATGGTGATCCCGTCTTTCGCGTTCACGGTTGAGTACGTGGCTACCCATGACAGGACAGGGGCGCTGCTCGTACTCCTCGGCGTTTCGGCCGTCGAGTGTCTCTTCTCCACTCTCGTACTCCGCACGCTCCGGGCGAGGGGGTCGAACCCCCGAGGAGAGGGCCTCGCCTGAGCGGTCGTCGGCGGCGCAAGGCTGGGAAGACCCAACCGGGACGTGGGCGCATCTACGTGCTGCTCGGAGTCGCGACTGTCGCGGTCGTCATCATAGGGTTCGTGCTTCTGGTCCCGCGAGGGGGACCCGCGCAGAGCAACTCCACCACGACGCCCAGCGGCGTCACGTCGACCACAAGCGCCCCGAGCAGCAAGCCGATAATCCTCTACATCAACCAGGGCAACGGGGTCGTGAACCAGAGCAACTTCGGCGCGCTCCTAGCGTTCGCTTCATCCCAGGGGTTCAACACGCTCTTCTTCCAGGTCTATAGGCAGGGGGACCTGCTCTTCACCCCGTCCCAGCTCACTTCATTTGTTGCCCAGGCTCACGACTCCGGCCTGAAGATCTTCTTCAGCCTGTACATCACGGACCCCTCCCAGCAGCTGCCCACATCCATCTATCCTCTGGGCGAGGACGGGGTCAGTCTCGACATGTCGAGCCTCACGGTCTCATCGCAGCAATCGTTCTACTCCGACCTCTCGGACGCCTACGGTGGGACCAAGGCGATCACGACAGACGACATGACCCTTCCACTGAGCCCGAACCTGCTGGTCCTCGAGACCTACGGGACCCAGTACCAGCAGTTCATCCATCCTGGCATCGTGGCGGGCGTCGAAGCGGTGCAAGCGACGAGCAAGTCTGACTACCAGCAGCAGTTCCAGTACGCATTGGCCAACAGCGACGGCGTGATGGTCTTCGACTACGCAGGTTTGCTGAAGACCGGGTACTGACGGGCGGCGATTCACCCGAAGACGGAGAGCACAGCGTCGTCCGCGAGAGCGACCGCATATCCAGCGACGCCCCTGATGCCCCTGACGACGAGACCCAGCGCGAGGTTCGACTCCGGGCTCGCCCCTTTGTGGGACGACAGTCCTATCGTATCGTAGAGTCTGCGGACCTCGTCCATGCGCGCGATCACCCCACTGGCTAGGTTGAGGTCTTTCTTCATGAACGCGTCAAAGGCGCTCTGCTGCATCTCCCCCGTAATTGTTGCCATCTCCGTGACCGCTTCGATGATCGCTGGCTCTGGCCTCTTCTCCACCTCTAGGACGTGTTGGGCGACTCGCATGGCGTAGTAGGCGGTCCTTCCGAGCTCCTTGATCGCCATTATCTTCATCAGTGCGTCGTCTATGTCAGAGCCGTTCATCTCGTCCCTCAACCTCCTGTTTCTGACCACCTGTATGCCCAGCCTCATGAGGAGCCTATAGAACCGTGTGGACTGGTGCCCCCTCTGGTAGGCGTCCTGTGCGAGGACAGTATCTCCCTCCGCGAATGCCCTCACCGCGTCGGCAAGTACAGCAAGCGACGTAGCCGAAAACCGCTCCATAGATTTCGCCAGGTCGAACTTCAGGGGGTCGACCAGGTTCTGCAGCACTACCCTGTCCGAGTACTCTTCGGCGATTTCCACCCCGACCAGGTTATCTACTGCGTGCCTGATCCAGCCCTTCCTCTCCGGAAGGATGCGCTCCTTGGAGATGACTTCGGTGATGTCGTGGCCTTGCATGTACGACGCGGTGATACTCAGCTCGAGCATCCTCTCGTCGTCAACCTTGTCAATGCGCAGCGGCCGCGACTGTTGCGCGGGCCTCGTGTTCACAGGGCTCAGCACTATGTCTCCCTCCTCCTGCTCGAGGTATACCAGCCCTCCCTTCTCGAGCCCGAGCTCCGAGACCCAATCCTTCGGTATGGTCACTATGAATGTCCCGGCCGCGGTCGTCTGAAGCTTGCGAACCTCCAATTCCAGTCACTATTCGCCCAGGCCCGCCTTTACTTTAGGCTTTCGAAATGTACGTAATATATGTAAATAACGTTGTTAATGCGGGAATGCACGCAAAAATACATACCATTTTTATATCTGGAGCCTAATGCATTCTCATAAAACCATGCAGTCCCACTCCTCGGTCGAGGGTATCACAATAACGGGGCGCATGGATCCCGAGTTCGACAAGATACTCACTCCCGAAGCCCTTTCGTTTGTCAGGACCCTGCATCGCGAGTTCTCACCCACGAGGAAAGAGCTCCTCGCCAAGAGAGAGGTGAGGCAGAAGGGCTACGACTCGGGCGGGCTCCCTGACTTTCCCAAAGAGGAGCTCCAGCTCAGAGGTCAACCTTGGAGGGCTGCTGCCGCTCCGTCCGACCTCACGGACAGGCGTGTAGAGATCACGGGTCCGGCCGGAGACAGGAAGATGGTCATCAACGCGCTCAACTCTGGCGCAAGCGCCTACATGGCAGACCTCGAGGACTCCCAATCTCCCGCCTGGGAAGAGGTGATCCGGGGGCAGGTCAATCTCAGGGACGCCATCGACCGTACCATAGGCTTCGTCTCACCCGAGGGAAAGGCCTACTCGCTCAACGATAAGACCGCTACGTTGATCGTCAGGCCCCGCGGTTGGCACCTGCTCGAGAAGCACGTCTCCATCGACGGCGAACCTGCTTCAGGTTCCCTATTCGACTTTGGTCTCTTCTTCTTCCACAACGCCAAGAACCTGCTCAAGAAGGGTAGCGGGCCGTACGTCTATCTTCCCAAGACCGAGAGCGCCCAGGAGGCTGCTCTCTGGGAGCGCGTCTTCTTCCGGTCAGAGGAGCTCCTTCAGCTCCCGAAGGGTACCGTCAGGGCCACCGTGCTCATAGAGACACTCCCGGCGTCCTTCGAGCTCGAGGGAATACTCTACGAGCTCCGGGGGCACATCACAGGCCTCAACTGCGGCCGCTGGGATTACATCTTCAGCTACATCAAAAAGCTCAGGGCGCACCCGGAGTACTCGCTCCCGGACCGCTCCCAGGTCACCATGGACAAGGCTTTCCTCGCTGCCTACGTCGACCTCCTGATCAAGACCTGCCACAAGCACGGCGTCCACGCCATGGGTGGCATGTCCGCCTACATCCCCGTCCGCGGGGACGAGCAGGCTAACGCAGTCGCGATGCAAAAGGTAAGGGCGGACAAGGAGAGGGAGGCCAGGCTGGGCCACGATGGCACCTGGGTCGCCCACCCCGGCCTGGTCCTACTCGCCAAGGAGGTCTTCGACGCGAGACTGGCCGGCAAGCCCAACCAGCTCGACGTGATGAGAGAGGACGTGAACGTCAGCCGCGAGGACCTGCTGAGGGCGCCCGAGGGTCAGGTCACACTGAACGGGGTGAAGATGAACATCAGCGTCGGCCTCCAGTACATGGAGTCTTGGCTGGGAGGCAAGGGATGCGTCCCCATAAACAACCTGATGGAAGATGCGGCGACAGCCGAGATATGCCGGGCCCAGCTCTGGCAGTGGGTCAGAAACGGGGTCACCCTCTCAGAAGGGCAGAAGGTGACTCTGGAGATGGTAAGACCGCTCATATCCGAAGAGGTTGCGAGGCTCTCGGCAAACGCCAAGGACACCAGGGGCGCTGAGAGAGTGAAGCTCGCAGGGGACCTCTTCCAGAAGATGGTCTCGGCCCAGCAGTTCCCGGAGTTCCTGACCCTAGCCGCCTACGACGAGCTCCTCGACCTTGAGAAAAAGTAGTGATTAAGATGTCCTCAGACCAAATCGCAATATTGGAGAAGGAATGGAGACAGGATAGATGGGACGGAGTCAAGCGTCCCTACGCCGCCAAGGACGTCGTGAGGCTCAGAGGCTCGGTGCACATCGAGCACACCCTCGCCCGCTTGGGTTCTGAGAAGCTCTGGAAAGGGCTACAGACCACGCGCTCCTGCATCGCAGCCCTGGGTGCTCTGACGGGGAACCAGGCTGTCGAAGCTGTCCAGGCGGGGCTCAAGGCGATCTACGTCAGCGGCTGGCAGGTGGCAGCGGACTCGAACACCGCCGGCCAGACCTATCCTGACCAGTCCCTCTATCCCTACGATTCGGTCCCCACCCTGGTCCGGCGCATCAACCACGCCCTCCAGCGCGCAGACCAGATCGAAAGGGCACAGGGCAACGTCGACACCGACTGGTTCGTCCCTCTCGTCGCCGACGGGGAAGCCGGGTTCGGTGGACCTCTCAACGTCTTCGAGCTGACAAAGTCGATGATAGAGAGCGGCGTCTCGTGCATACACTACGAGGACCAGCTCTCGTCGGAGAAAAAGTGCGGGCACCTCGGCGGGAAGGTGCTCGTGCCTACTTCCCAGTTCATCCGGTCCCTGACGGCTGCCCGGTTCGCTGCGGACGTGATGGGCGTCCCGACGCTGATAATGGCACGTACCGACGCCGAAGCCGCGAAGATGATCACCAGCGACATCGACCCCCGTGACAAGGTCTTCATGACCGGAGAGCGGACCACCGAAGGCTTCTACAAGGTCAGGGACGGCCTCGAGGCGGCCATCGCCAGGGGCATCGCATACGCTCCATACTCAGACATGCTCTGGTTCGAGACGGCATCACCCAACATCGAGGAGGCAGAGGAGTTTGCGCGCAAGCTACACAAGGCGCATCCCGGAAAGCTGCTCGCCTACAACTGTTCCCCCTCCTTCAACTGGGAGAAGAACCTCAGCCCACAGGCCATAGCGTCGTTCCGGGACCAGCTCGCTTCCATGGGCTACAAGTTCCAGTTCATCACGCTGGCCGGGTTCCACACCCTGAACCACTCCATGTTCGAGCTCGCCAAGGGCTACGCAGCAGAGGGCATGCCCGCCTACGTCAGGCTTCAGCACAAGGAGTTCGACGACGAGCGCAAGGGCTACACTGCTGTCAAGCACCAGGCCTTCGTCGGGACGAGCTACTTCGACGACGTCGCCACCGTGATCAGCGCCGGGGCCGCCTCCACCCTCGCCATGAAGGGCTCCACCGAGGAAGACCAGTTCGAGGAAGAAGTCCCGCTGAGCTCCTGACCGCATCGCTTTAAACCCCGGAGGGGCGGCGAGTCCCAGAAGGACCCATGGAGCCCATCGGTGTACTCGTCGTATCAAAGTCCCTGAGCGCGGCAGCGATCATAGACACGCTGTCACGCAGCGAGAAGTACGCTCCAGAGTTCTACGTCGCCGAGAAACAGTTGAACCCGTTCAACGTGAAAAGGGCAAAGGTCCACCGCGTCATCCCTGACTTGGACCTCGACCAGATAGTCCGCTTCGCGAGCCAGCACAAGGACGACATCTCCTTCGCCCTTACGGACACCGAGGACTTTGTCACTGCCGGTGGGCGAGACGCGCTGGAGAAGCAGACCGGCATCCCCGCCGTCTGTGTCTCGCGCAAGTACGCCGTGGAAGCGTCCAAGGCCGACCAGCGCCTCCTCTTCGGACGGATCTTCGACCACGCGAACCCCCGCTTCAAGGTCTTCGACAGGAAGGACTACCTTTCGGATGATGCCGCTCTCTCTGAGTTTGGCCGCTTCGCCGATGGGCTTGGCGAGCCCGTGATAAAGCCCGACGCGCCCGCAAGGGGAGCCGGCGTCGGAGTGTGGGGCCGGGACTTTAGGACCAAAGCCGAGATGGCCGCATTTTTCCGGAACGTCCTGTCCAAGGGCAGGGTCGTGGTGGAGGAACGGGTCGAAGGCGAGGAGTCGAGTTTTCATGCTTTCAGCGACGGCAAGCACTTCATCGCAGCCCCGCAGACGCGCGACTACAAACGCGCCCTCGAGGGGGACGAGGGCAAGCTTACCGGAGGCATGGGCAGCTACAGGTCCGAAAAGGAGCACCTCCCCTTCTTGAGGCCCTCCGAGTGGGAGCGAGTGGTGGCTGAGGAGGAGCGGGCGTTCAGGAAGTGGAAGGGGAGAGGCTCCCAGCCCGGCCTGCGGGGGATAGTCCTCTACGACGCGCTGATGCACACCGGGTCCGGCTTCAAGGTGCTCGAACGCAACAGTCGGGGAGGGAACACCGAGCAGGTCAACCTGCTGACGACAATGAAGGACGACTATGTGGAGGTCTGCCTTAGGATGATCGAGGGCACGCTGAAGGGCATCGAGTTCCGCAGGGAGGCTTCTGTCACGACCTGCGCTGTGCCCGAGGCATATGGGACGGACACGAGACATCCGCAGTTTCCTACGGCCGTGGATTTGGGTCCAGCCGAGAAGGCGGCCGACCGGTTCAAGGGCCGCGCTGCCCTGTTCCCCATGGACGTGAGGGTCGAAGGTCGCAGGACGCTCATGGGTGGGTCCCGTACCGCCGCGGCGGTCGGCCTGGGGGACACCATCAATGCGGCCAGGCTGGTATCGAGGTCGGTCGCCGCCAAGGTCTCGGGGCCTGTGCGCTACAGGGCGGACATCGCCAGCGCCGCTGACATCGAGAAGAGCCGACGCCGTCTTGAAAGATTGACCCGCAGCGGGTGAGAGGTTACTTCAGACCCGGGTGTTTGCGCGACGCTCGCATCTTGCCGATGTTCTTCTTGGCGTCCTCCCTTGTCTTCGCCGCTAGTTCTTCCCTGTACGCCAGGAGCTTCGACCTGACCTTCCTGTCAGAGACAGCGAGGACCTCCGCTGCGAAGAGACCGGCGTTCTTGCCCCGCCCGATGCCAACCACCGCAACTGGTATCCCCTCGGGCATCTGGACCATGGAGTAGAGCGAGTCAAGGCCGCTGAGCGCCGAGGTCTTGACGGGGAGGCCTATAACGGGAAGGATCGTGTAGGCCGCTATCATGCCGCTGAGGTCGACTGCACCCCCCGCGACCGCGATTATCACCCTGTAACCCTTCTCCTCCGCTTCCAGGGCGTAGCGCCTCATGTCGTCGGGGAGCCTGTGGGCCGACTTTACGTCCACGGAGTAACCGATACCGAACATATCCAGGACCTTCATCGTCTCCTCGATTGCAGGGAAGTCGGAGACCGAACCGCACACTATCCCGACGATGGGCTTCTCCTTAGTCAACTACTCGACCCCGACGATCCTGACCATGGACCTCGCCCGCTCGGCGCGCTCAACTAGCCTGTCCACTTCCCCTTTCGCATTTAACCTCTCCCCGACGAGCGATAGGTGCCCCATCTTGCGTCGCGGCCTCACCTCGGCCTTGCCGTAGAGGTGCATACGGGCCCCGAGGGCCTCGGCCTGGGCGAGCCCTTCGTATCTATAGCGGCCCTGGTAGCCGTTGTCCTCGCCAAGGATGTTGTGCATGACCACGGGCAAGCGCTGGGTGGTCTCCCCGAAGGGCATGCCGGTCACGGCGCGCATATGCTGCTCGAATTGGGATGTCGGGAAGGCGTCCCTCTCCAGGGTCCCGTGCCCCGTGTTGTGCACCCTAGGGGCTACCTCGTTAACTAGTACCTCGCCGTCCCTGACGAACATCTCCACGCCGAATACCCCGATGTCGCCGAAGGCTTCGAGGACCTGACCCGCGACCCTCTCGGCGCTCGCCGCAACCTCAGGGGTTGTACGAGCGGGGATCGCAGTCAGCCTGAGGATGCCCTCCTCGTGGATGTTCTCGCCGACTGGAAAGGCGCTCACCTTGCCCCGCTCATCCCGCGCGGCGATGACCGAGACCTCTTCGGTCCAAGGGATGAACTCCTCGAGGACCAACTCTTTCCCGCCGAGCCTCGCGTATCCCTTCTCGACATCATCCTTGACCCTCAAGAGGTAGTTCCCTCTGCCATCGTACCCGCCTCTCCTCGCCTTGAGCATCGAGGGGAGACCGAGCTCTACGATGGCCGCCACCGCAACACAGCGAGGGACGGGGATGCCCCTCGATGCGAGAAAGCGCTTCTGGACGAACTTGTCCTGTATCCTCCCAAGGGTCTCTGGCGAGGGTCGGACGACGACGCCTCTGTCCCTTAGGAGCGCGATCGCGCCGGCATCTCCGAGTTCGATCTCGTAGCTGATGATATCCGAGACCGACGCCAGTTTCTGCAGTCCATTGGGGTCGCTGAATCCGGCTACCACATGCTCGGATGCCAGTGCATGTGCGGGACAGTTCTTCTCGGGGTCGAGTATGTTGATGGTGATGTCGAGGTCTCCGCCCGAGTCCCGCCTCATCCGCTCCGCTTCCTGGGCCGTCATCAGGGCGAGCTGACCTCCCCCGACGAACCCGATTCTTGCTTTCACATTCGCTTCCCTGTCATCCACAGGACAGTCGCTAGTGCTTGAACGCGCGGGTGCGGGTCACCGCCATGGCGATGCCGAACTCATCGGCCGCCTCAACCGTGTCGGTGTCGTTCACGGACCCGCCCGGCTGTATGATCGCCTTCACCCCCGCTCTTCCGAGGAGGTCGATGTTGTCCCTGAACGGGAAGAACCCGTCGGACGCGCAGACCGCTCCCCTCGCCCTGAGCCCCGCGTTGTCGAGGGCGATCTTCACCGCTCCGTTCCGCTTTCTGAAGGTCCCGACGCCGAGCGTCCAAAAGTGGGAAAGGTACCCGTCAGAGTATTTGCCCTCGGCGACGACGATCCCATTGGAGGGAACCCTCCTCACCACCTCCCAGGCAGCCAGGAGCTTGGCGAGCGTCGCTTCGTCGGGCTTGGCCTTGGTGAGGACCTCCACCTTGGCCCTGTCCAGCTTCTTCCGGTAGTCGACCACTTCCTGCAGGAGCACAGCTCCCTGGATCACCTTGAGGTCGTAGGGATAGGTCGACCTCCCCGTCCCCTGGATTATCCTGATCTTCTTCTTTTGCTTCGCTTTCAGTAGCGAGAGCGCCTCCTGGGTGAAGCCGGGTGCAATGACGATCTCGGTGTACACAGAAGAGTCTGAGACTCCCTCGTTCTTCCCTATCAGCATCGCAGCGTCCGAGTCGACCTCGCGGTTCAACACCACAGTTCCCCCAAAGTCCGCCTCGGGGTCGCAAGCATGAGCGAGCTCGTAGGATTCCGACACCGTTGGAGCGAAGGCGAAGCCGCTGATGTTACCGTGCTTGACCGTCGCCGCTGCGGGGATGTCGTCGAATCCCTCCAGTATGTCGTAGGCGCTCCCGACGTCCAGATAGTTGTTGAACGACATCGTGTCTCCCGCCAGCTGCTCCCAATCGGTCATGTTCCTGGACCCGTCCACCGAGTAGATCGTCGCCCTCTGGTCCGGGTTCTCGCCGTACTTCGCTTCCTGGAACTTGGATGCTGAAAGGAGGTACTTTTCGGGCAGCTTGGCCGGTCCCTCGAAGCGCCTCCATAGTCCGTTGTATATCGCAGAATCATACGACGCGGTTATGGAGAACGACTCGGACGCCAGCTTCCTCCTCAAGGCGAGGCTCGTCTTACCTCCGTTCGCCTTCAGCTCCTCCAGGACAGACGGGTACAGCCTCGGGGCGGGGACTACGGTCACGTACTCGAAGTTCTTCGAGGACGCCCTCACCATCGACGGGCCGCCTATGTCGATGTTCTCGATCAGCTTCTCGTCGTCCGTGTCCTTGTCCGCGAGGACCT
>JAPCJP010000093.1 GCA_027886885.1 Nitrososphaerota archaeon
AGAAGGACGGAGAAACCTGTGCGGAGACGCTCCCTGAGTAACCGGCGAAGTTCACCGACGAGAACGTGTATGGGACCAGCGGGGCGAGGAAAAAGACCAGCGCGATGACAACAATGATTCCACCGGCGGCAATTGCACCTACGTGACGCATGCAGTCAATACCCGACCGGAGCTTATATGGCTATGGGACTTCCCTCAACGGTTGAGCGCTTATTTGATCCTCTTAGCCTCCTTCAGAGCCTCCTGAGCCGCCTCCACGGTGACCCTCACATCGTCCTCGGTGTGAGCGAAGGAGATGTACATCCTTCCATATCTCGCAGGACTCAACAGGACGCCTCTCCTTATCAGGCCGTCGAAGAACACCGCCGAGCGCTTGATGTGTGGGTACTGCGGTATCGAGTACACCTCTCTGGTCCTGGATATCTTTTCCAGGTCGGTGAAGTAGACTGACCACATGGGACCCGGACCCTGAACCACGCCGGGAATCCCGTTGTCGGCAAGGGCGTCCGCGATTCCCTTCATGACTTCCCTTCCCCTGCTGTAGATCTGCTTGTAGGATCCGTACGACTCCAGTTCAGTCACCGTGGCCAAGGCGGCAGTCGTGGAGAGCGCGTTTCCATTGAACGTCCCCGCTATGTAGACCTGGTCCGAGGCTACTGACTCCATCACATCCTTGCTGCTCGCCACCGCCGCGATCGGGAATCCGTTTGCCATCGCCTTTGAGAAGGTCGAGATGTCCGGGGTTATCCCGGAGTACGCTTGGAAACCGCCCAGCCCGAGCCTGAACCCCGTTATCACCTCGTCGATGTGGAACAGGATTTCGTTCTGCTTTGTCAGCTTGCGCATCAGCTCCAAGTATCCCTTCTCAGGGGGCATAACCCCCCAGTTGGACTGGTAGCCTTCTGTTATGCACAGAGCGATATCGTCACCCTCCCTCTTGATCGTCTTCTCGAGCGCCTCCGGGTCGTTCCATGGTATCACGATGACGTCATCGAAGGTGCTCTCGGCCATCCCCGCAGAGCCGAAGACCTTCTGCCCCTGACCCTTTGCGAACGTCCCCAGTACAGAAAAAGCCGTCCCCACCATCGCCCAGTCATGCCATCCGTGGTAGTGCCCCTCGAACTTCAGCACCTTTTGCTTTCCAGTGAAAGCCCTCGCCAGCCTCAGCGCGATGGTCGTGGCCTCCGAACCCGTGTTTGCGAGGATCACCTGCTCCGCTGACGGGATGTGTTTGACCAGCTTCTCGACTAGTTTTATCTCTGTCTCTGTATTGGCTGCATAGACCGAGCCCCGAGTCAGTTGGGCGGCCACGGCTCGTGTAACCGCGGGGTGCGAATGCCCCAGAATCGCGGGACCGAATCCGGCGATGTAATCGATGTACCTGTTCCCATCGATGTCGAACAGGTGCGACCCTTCTCCTCGGTCCATGAATGCGGGCATCGGGACGGAGAACCCTTCATACATCCCTCGGGTTATCGAGGCTCTTGCGCCGCTGTTCGTGCCGCCGGGGATGAGTTCATTGGCCTTGGCCATCGCCTTCTTTGATTTGTTCAGGACGAGTGGTTTTGACAACCTGCGTTTCCGCGGGCGATATTGTATATATTTCTTGGCGCAGTTCATCCTTGAATGGCGACGATGCAGTTGTGATGGGCCTGGCATCGGTAGGGCTATCTAACCGCACGGCTCCCGGTGAATGAGCGAACAAGCATGGCCATGGAGAAGTTGAAGGCCGGGTTGAGAATTACCCCGAGTCTTTTGAACGCGAGGAGAGCCCGCTTGTGCGTGAGCTTTGCTAGCCTCGGTTTGGCGGGAGCCACGGCAGCGATCTGCGCTTACTATCTACTCGTTGGGTTTGGCTATTCGAGCGACCCGTCGGGGTCTGTTTCCCTGGCTTGGAACGCCCGGGTGGCGGCTGCAGGAGCCTCTTTGCAGGCAACCCTCTGGGGCCGCAGGCTCATAGTACTGGGACTCCTGTCGTTTCTCACATATCCCTTTGCGGAATCAGGACAACGGACACTGCTTGAGAGGCTGGGTCTCGTCTCGAGAGACTGGAAGAGGGCCGCCGTGTCCTGGACCTTCGTCGCAAGTTGCTCCCTCCTTACGTTGGTTGCCATCCTGAACTACTATGCCAACGCAGCTACCTTCGCGATCAGGTCCGACATCCTTGGAATGATATTGTTCTTGGACCTGTCGCCGCTCAACAGCATGATCTACGACCCGGTCGGTATGTTCGGAGGCGAGGGCGAGATAGCGGAGTGGTTCGCGGTCTTTCTTGTCCTCACCGTAGCCTCTTTCTTCTGCCTCAGGGTTCGTCTTGGGATAAGGAACGCGCTCCTGGATTCCGCGGCCGTGCTGCTCGGATCCCTTCTTTTGTACGAATTCGGTCTGGTTCTCCTTTGTTCGAACTTCGACTACGTCCGGGTCACCGCATTGCAGATTGGTACACCCGTGCAATGGTTCAGCAACGTGGACCTTCTCTACCTCTCCGCGCTGGGGCTAGCGGGGCTTGTTCTTGCAAGGATGACGGCCAAGCCCAGAGAGCTCACGAGCGTAACAGGCTGATCCCGTATCCGCAGCTGAAGGATTCTCCGGGCTTCAGAATGACCAGACCGATGCCGCTATTGTAGGCGTCCTCAAGGCCCGAGTACGGTTCCACGGCGACCGACTTCCCCTCCGCTGACTTCCCGTTGTAGACGATAAGGTACGGCATCCTTCGCCTCGTCATCACGAGGGTGTGCCCTTCTGTCTCGAGCCTTATGGGGCCTGAGACCCTGAAACTGTCGTCGAGGCTGGTCCCGGGCCCCACGTCCTCGAACGAGAACGGCGTCCGCTCTCCCGTCGGGAAGTAAGTGTCGACAAGCCGATACCTGTACGTTCGCCCCGTCGTCACTATCCTCCAGTTCCGGGCCAGGAAGTATGGGTGGAACCCTGCCTCAAATGGGCAGCTCCGTGGCCCGACGTTCGTGACGAAGCACGCGGTCGAGAAGCTCTCCGACCGCACGGAATAGGTGATTTGGGCGTCGAGAACGCTCGGATACTCCGAACTCCTGAGCCTGCTGCCGAGGGTGACCGAGCCTGTCTTTTCCCCGACGAGCTTCCATCGGGCGTCCTTCGCGAATCCATGGATCGCGTGCCCGTCCTGAGCGACGGGAAGCGTGAATCTCCTGCCTTCGAAGGTATACCGCCCGCCACGTATCCTCCCTGCGTAAGGGACGAGCACGGCGATACCTCCGTGCGCCTGGCCCTCGCTGTCGCCCGGCTTGATCACCTCATCACCATCGAGAAAGAGGCGCGCCACATGGGCCCCATCAAGGCTGACCTTCGCTTCGCTGGACCCGGAGCGTATGGATACGTCGCTCATCGCCACCTCCTTGCGTCTCCTCTTACTAATGCTGTGAGCCTACGACCGTCAGGCTGCTTTCAGGAGCCCCGTCCTGACACCTGGTGATTTCACAGAGAGAGAGAGTTCAATATCCGGCGGCTCTCTTCCTCGCTTGGGATGAGGAAGCGACCTTCGTATTGTGTGTGGTGCCGCAGCGCTCAACGTGTCTCGCGTAGTGACCCTCGCTGATGAGCTTGTGGCACTTTGGGCATAATGGCATGAGTCGCCGCAGGGACTGGAGGCGTATAGGTTCTTCTACGGAGAGGGCCGACGATTCATCTCTCACGTATCCGGCAAGGGTCCGTCGAAGGTGCTGGGGACTAGCTGAGGTTGCGCCGACTTTTTCTTCTTTTTGGGTTCGATGCTTCGGATTATCGCCACCGCGACTATCGGGCCAGATGCGGCCAGGATTCCCAGTGGCAGGTTCCCCCATGTGACCGCGAGCCCCAATAGCAATATCACGGCTTCGAACCCGTAATAGAGCGCCAGAGTGTACTCCCACATCTTTTCTTGAACATACTTGTCGAAATACTCCTTTTCGAGACTCATCCCCAGTTCCACCTCGAGCTTTCTTGCGCGGTCGCCGATGGCCCTCTGAGACAGCTGGTAGTTTCTGTCGAGCACCCTCAGGATCAATATCAGGAAAGCGGCCATCAACAGCACTACGAGCTTGACCGTGACCGGGATCACGGTGCCATTCACCTGGCCGAGGAGGGCGTCCGCAGAGAGAAGGCCTGCGATAAACGTGAAGCCGTAGCGCCTGACGCCATCGAGCCTGTCCTCAAACTTGTCCAGCAGGCTGATGCATTGCTTCCATTCCTCGAGCATGTTGGCCGGCGTCTGCTTCGGAACGCGCTCGCTGCCCGACAACGCTTCCAGTTTGGCGGAGTTGA
>JAPCJP010000094.1 GCA_027886885.1 Nitrososphaerota archaeon
TGGCCCACCGACACTCCGACAGGCGTCCCCTCGCCGGGCGTATTCGTGCCCTCGTACCCGGCCGACCTGTCCTGGTCCCTCAACGGGACGGAGCCGTACCTGAACGTCACGCTCCCCTTCCCGGTTTCTGGCGGGTGGAACGATTCGATCTCGATGAGCGGCTTCTCTCTCTGCGCTTCTAGCTGCGGTGCCCAGTCACCGTCGCTCACCGGGCTCGTAGCCGTCCATGCGACCTCTTCGTTGTACTCCATCAGGCTCGTGGTCAATGGCACGGCCCAGGGGCTTGCCATGCCGCAAAGCCCTTTGACCGTCTACACCCTCCCGTACCAGGGCAGCGTCTCCCCGACAGTGGTGGTGCGAGGCGACGTCTACCAGGTCGAGCTTGTAGCCAAGTTCAGGGACGGCTCGACGGCGACGGCTGAGGCGCTCGTGACCGCTAACTGACCCGGCCGAAAAATTGGCCGAGCTGATCCGAGCCAGCGCTAGAGTGGCCGAAACTAAGTATCCAAAGCTTCAAGAGGCTCCCGCCGACCCAAACCCAGCCAGGGTTGAACCTAAGGTCCGCGCTGCTGGGCCTCTTCGTGGCGCTGACGATAGTCCTTGCATCGACCACCGTCTACGAGTCGGGCATAAGGACCGCACTGACATCCACGAGCACGTCGACGAGCACGCTCACGAGCACGCTGACTCAGACCACGACGGTCACGTCAACGACGCGGCTGACGACGACGTCGCTGCTTTCCTCTGTCCTGCTTGGAAACACGGCGCTCGTTTTGAATTCCTCCGACGGGCTGGGCCTGAGCATTCAAGCGGAGGAAGGCCCTGACGGGAACTACACATTCACGGTCAGGGAATCGAACCTCCTGAACTCCGTGAATAACGTCACTGAGGCCGACGGATGGGCGTATCGTCAAGATTCGGCGGGTCCGTGCGGTCCCGACCCATACGTCAACCCCGTGGAGTTTGCAGTCGTCCAGGGAAACTATGGCCAAAACAACTACACTTCCAGCAGTGCCCTCCCATTCTTCAACCCCACCATCCTCAATTTATGCGGCGAGGTGACCATCACGGGTGGCTCGAACGCTTTCGGCTTCCAGCCTGTGAGTGACGCCTTCTCGTTTCCCATCGGCTCGGCCCAACCAGAGGTCGGCCAGGCATCGGTCACCATAACGACGACCGGGTACTGGACCGTCGTCCCGGCCGATGCCGGGGTAATGAAGCCCTTCCCCCCAGGAGCCTACACGTTGATTGGGGCAGACGAGTGGGGGGACGTGGTACTCCTCCAGGCTTTCCTAGAGTGAGGGGGCGCAGTGCGGCCGCGTGCTTTGGAACCCGTTCGGACAAAAGTATTAATGAGAAAGTCAGCCAAAACCGGCGAAGTCTTGCCCTTATGGACAGCCCGGAGAGCCGAAGCCGTGCCAGGCTCGCAGCGTCTGTGGTCCTCCTAGTTGTGATAGGAGCCAGCCTCATCGGAGCCGCCTATCTGCGAATCGGCCAGAGCGGGACCAGCACCACCTCGACAAGCAGCGCCTCTTCGACTTTAAGCCGCTTTGGGACAGGATTGAAGCTCAACCTCCAAGTCTCGACGAACGCGACCGGCGCTCTGTCCATCTCTGTAAATGAAACCAACCTCTTGGACAGGGCGAACAACGTGACCACGGCCGACAATTGGCCCTATCCCAATACCAGCAGCCTGCCCTGCGGGAACTTCGAGCAATTCCCCATCGAATACGCCATGCTTCAGGGGAACTACAACGCGGGCAACTATACCTCGGCCAGCGCGTTGGCTATGTACGACCCGGGATTATTCTTGCCATGTCCGACCGCGATTGCTCTGCCAGCTTACCTCCTCTTCGCCCCACTCGGTGACAACGCCTCCTACCCCTCTGGCCAGGGCAGCTTCTTGGTTTCCGCGAGTTGTTCCGTGACCGGCTACTGGACAGGATCTGGAAACACCGCGGCTTTCCAGCAGTTCCCGCCGGGGATCTACACGGTGCTGGCAGAGGACGAATGGGGAAACGTCGTCCTTCTCCCCTTTACCGTGCAAGGCAGTTGAACGAGTTTGCCCAGAGCGTCGTGGTGAGGCCAGCCTTCGACTCCCATAATCGTCTGGGTGCTCCTGAGGCGTTGCGGACGCGTGCGTCGTCGGCGCTTAAATATCAGACTGCTGTGTTACGACTGGTTTGGCCGAGAAGGTTCCTGGATGGCTTGAGAAGATACTCCTTCCCCAAATCGGCGAGTTGAAGGGGGAGATCAAGGCGGTGAACGGAAGAATCACCGGGGTAGAAGGCAAGATTGAGGGATTAGAGGACAAGATTGACGGTCTAGAAGACAAGATGGAGGGGCAGTTCGAGGCGGTCCATTCGGAGATTAGGAGGCTCGATGGAAGGATCGACTCGCTCGACAGGCGAATGGATGTCTCTGACCGGCTGGCCGTGGTCGAGGGAAAGATACGGGAGCTGGAGGCGAAGAACTAGCCCTCGACGACAATCATCGTCAGGGTGCTCCTGACGCGGTCGAGCCTGCGGATCTTCCACGTGATGGTCTCCTTGACCTTCTCCATCGTGTCGGCCTCGACCCTGGCGATGATGTCGTAGACTCCGTAGACAACATAGACATCGCGTACGAACTCTAACCCTCTGAGCGACTTTAGCAGCTCCTCCTCCGCGCCTAAATCTGCGTTGATTAACACGAAGGCCATTGGCATATGTGTTCGGCACTATTTGGCTGAACTCGGTATAAAAGACTTCATTTCTTGGATTCAGTTGAGTCTTTTTCGCGATTGTCTAACAAGCACAATCCGGGAGATGGCGGCCTATCTTTAGACTGTCATCAACAGTTAGGGCTTTGATAGGGGCTATTCTGAGTGCCTTCATCCGTTTCTCCATCAGCTTTGCAAGCAGGGGATGAAATGTCGATTCCGTCTAGGAATCAGATTGAAAGGTTCGAAGCTCAAAACCTCTTCTCGAGCCCGACTCCCTATCCCGTCAACCACCCTACTTTACGGTCGTGGTCGTTGCTGAGGTCGTCGTCGTGGTGAAGGCGCTATTCCCCTCGTTCGACGTGACCACGGTCACCGCACCGGACGGGACTGAGACCGTCACGTAGACGGTCGAATTGGGACCAAGCTGGATCGAAGGGATGGTCGCCATGTACCACGGTCCCTGGTTGTTCAAACCGGCCACCACGGTCACGTTGTAGTTGCCACCCGTGATCAAAGCTGCACCCGAGGCGGACTGGTTCAAATCCGCGAGCCGAACGTAGCCGGTCCCTTGGGCGTCACTCAGACTGGTGCAGTAGTGGGCCGTCTCCTCGCCGTTGGTCATGTTTTCCAACTGGTCCACGAGGAGTGTCCCATTCGTTATGACCGTTCCCTGGTCCGTGACCACCTTCACGTAGACGGTCGGTTTTGGGGCCGTGTTCAGGCTAGCGTTCATCCCTCCACCATCGCAGTAGACAAGGTGGCCCAAGGTCGTTGAGGCGGTGGTTGTTGACGACTGCAAAGTTGTGGAGGAGATTGCCCAGACCGTCCCGCCTCCACAGGACACATACACATCCCCATTGGAGGAGTCGTAGACGGGCGGAGAGTTAGGGCCGCTGCATATTGGGACGGTCGCAATCACGGTATTGGTCGCTCCGGAGATGACGGAGAGGGTGCTATTCGCGAAGCACACGTCCCCGGCACACGTCGCTGGCGCCGCGTTCGGCACGTATATGTCGCCGTTCATAGGATTGAAGACGGGTTGCTCGGGCTGGACACCGACCTTTACCGTGGCGACCAAGGCGTTCGTTACGCCTGATATGACCGATATGCTGTTTCCGTACTCGTTGGTGACATAGAGTTCAGAATTGGCAGGATCGATCACGGGGGTCTGAGGGCCGCTGCCGACAACAACGTTGGCGACCAGGGAATTCGTCGCCCCCGACATTACGGATACCGTGTCTCCACCACCGTTGGACACGTAAATGTTGCCGTTCGCCTGGTCGAACACTGGAAGCGAAGGACCGTCGTTCGTACAAGGAACGAATTGCGTAAGAGGGCG
>JAPCJP010000037.1 GCA_027886885.1 Nitrososphaerota archaeon
CAAAAACAGAGATATCCTTCAGAGAAGAATTGAGCGTGAATCCCCCCGCGAATTCCGCTTATAACGCCTCGCAAGTTAGAATCTCATCTAACACACGTTAGACGTCATTCTAACATGGGCGCGTCTCATCGCGTCAAATCCTGATCGAACAGCGACCGGTCAAACGTAGAACCGTTTCTAACGCGCTAAAATTGAGATTTTTGCAACATCCGGGCCGGCAGCGTGAGTTCCCTTATCTTAGATCAGTATCTTAGGTGAGGAATCCTCTATAAGCCGCGGCCGGCCCCAATCCCAATGCAACGGGAACGACCTCGGGTCGACTCGGTGACGGAGGACCTGGCCCTGATAGGCTACTTCCGGGACCAGCTCGCAGCCCTCTCAGAGTCGAAGGTCCGCGACCTCCTGGCCCTCGCTGCCTCGACGAACATCTCCAACAAGGACGCCCGCTCCGTCTTGAAGGTGGGCCGCGTGGGAACGTGGTACTGGCTCGATAAGCTTACCAAGCTGACCATGCTCGAGAAGCGCGGTCAACACTACAGGGCCTCACGATATACCTCGGAGCTGGTCCATGCCCTCTCGCTCACGTTCCGCTCCGTGCTGAACGGGAAGCTCCCCAACGTTGAAGACAGCGAAGCATTCTCGAAGGTGATCAGCCTCGCGTTCCAGGGACTAGAGTCGCTCTACGACACTGGGAAGATCGACCCCGAGGAATACAAGCGGACCAAGAGCATGCTGAAGGACCTGGAAAAGGCCCATGGAGGCGCGGCGGACTGACCCCCTACGACGAGCTCGGTGACGAGATGCTCCGGGAGCAGGCGAGGAGGAGCGACAAGACCGCAAACTACAGGCTCGAAAAGGTGCGCCGGAGGGCGGTCGTCACCCCCTTCAGGGCGACCGACCCGCTGATGCTTCGCCACATCGTCATCGTCGGCGCGTCCGGCTCCGGGAAGACCAATCAGGGGCTCCAGATCGTCGCCCAGTCTAATCCCCCTTCAAGCCTCATCATCGACGTCAAGCAGGAATACAGGAAGCTCAAGACCATCCTGAGGCGGGACGTCAGGGTCATCTGCGTGGGGGACGAGCCGCGGCTCAGATACAACCCGCTCATCCCTCTCAAGGGCCTCGACGGTTCGTTCTGGGACAGAGCCTTCACGGATGTCTTCATCAGGGCCTACGGGCTCTCAGAGCCGTCGAGGCGCATCATCCTCGATTCGCTCGAGGAACTGAGGGAGGGCGCGAAGGTCGAGCCTACGCTGAGGATGCTGGAGAAGAGCGTGGCCAAGTTCGACGCCGGGAGCTCAAAGGAGCAGGCATCGAGAAGGTCGGTCGAGTCCAGGCTGCACAACATCAACCACGGGGCGGTCGGGACGTCGCTCAACGCCGGGGAACCGCTCGACGTCGCGGCTCTGGATGGCGCGGTCGTGGTGTACGAGATCGGCAGGGTGGATTCCCTCCGTGACCAGCGCTTCCTGGCCGAGCTGATGCTCGTCCAGCTCTGGCAGCACGACAGGTTCGCATTCAAGGAGGACGATGAGGATAAGCTGAAGAGGCTCATCGTCATCGAGGAGGCACACAGGTATCTCAGCGAGGAGAGGCCTCCGAGCGAAAGGGGGGACAGGACCTTGCTCGAGCTAGCGATAGCAGAGGCAAGGAGGTACGGCTGGGGCTTCCTCATCATCGACCAGATGCCGACGCTGTTGTCCAGGTACGTCTGGGACAACGCGGGCACCGTGATGATGCACAGGCTGGCGAATATGGACAGCTACGAGGTCGTAAGGAACGCCGTGGGAGGCGACCTGCTGGAGAACGACCCCCTGGAGGCGCACGAACCGATGGCCTTGCAGCTCCCGGAGGACATCGCGCTCTTCAGAAGATACGTCGACCCGGCAATCGGCGGGGCCGCTACGGGCCTGACGCGGGTGCCAAGGATGTGAGCGGACCCACGATTCGCTCATACGGCCGAAGCGGGGAGGCGGTTTGCATTTCCGAGCGACCGTGGCGCTAATCTTTATTGCTGACATTGGCTCTCGGTGTATCATTGAAGATGGGCGAGACTTATGTCGTGGTCAAGTTGCATGGCCCTTTGGGCGATGCCGATGTGGAGATGCTGGCGGACACTGGTTCAACCCTCACGAAGATAGACGGGTCTACCGCCAAGAGGCTCGGAATCATGCCGACCGGGTCTGCGGTTGTTGAGCTGGCTGATGGTACCGATCGAGAACGCGGGCTCGCCGAGGCCGAAGTCGAGATCATGGGTGACAAGGCGACCGTCAGGATACTCATCGGTCCCGACGGCGAAGAGCCGCTTCTCGGACTCACGACCCTCGAGAGCCTCCGCCTGAAGGTCAACCCAATCACGCGTCGACTGGAACCCGCGAAATTCATCGAGTACGCGTCGCTGTCTTGATTGCGTGACTACGCTCATCTGCCACATGCTGAACAACTCGGAGGACATCGAGACAGCGGCGGGCTTCTTCATCGGGTCCGACTCCATAGGAGAATCGCTCCGCAGGCTGCCGGTGGGAGAGGCGATGGTGCAGGTCAACTCTCCAAAGCCGCTCAACCCGGTCCGATGCCGGGTCGACCTGTGCGACGCATCGATGCAGGGGGATGCTTGAGAGTTGCCGATGTTGGTCCCCCCAAAGCTGCCAGGGACAGTAGCCGCTACTTTGCGCTAGCTCGAGTTTGGCGACTGAGGTCGCAAGCAGTAACATATTTAGCGATACATATCATAAGCTATCATAGCATATGACGCAGATACTGGTCCGTGTAGACGAGGATTTGGCAAAGGAGGTTAGAGCGATGGTCAAAGAAAAATACGGTGGAAGAAGGGGTGCTTTGAGCCTGATTGTGGAGAAGGCGCTCCGGGATGCTGTCTCGCCTCCCGCGGAGATTTCATCGTCGACCCTCCTCGAAGTAATCGACTATGTTTCGAGAGCGTCTAAAGAAGGCCAGCCCAAGGACCAGATTTTGATCAACGTCTTTCTAATGCTGGACCGGGAGTTCGAGCAGAGTATCATCAAGGGAGTAGAAGACCAAAAGGGCGGGAGATACAAAAGCGTCCCAAAGGGGAAAGACCCCGTAGAGTTTCTCCGGAAGCTTGCAGAGCGGGAATGAGCTTTGCCGAGGCAGATTAGATACGCAGATGAATTCGTAACTCGTTTCAAGGAGCTTTCGAGGGGACAACAATCACTGGTGGAGGAGTCCATAAGGAGAATTATCTCACTCGAGGATCCAACAACGCTTGCCCACCACCTGGAACGGAGGACCTACTTCTGCAACTGGAGCCACAGGATCAGAAGCAACTTGATTGTCGTTTTCGGAGTTTCAAAGACGAACGTTACATTTCTGTCAGCGGGATCCCATTCGCAGGCATACAGACCAAGACCGTGAGCTTAGGAATTGGCAAAGATTGGAGGGACGTTGGATGAAAAGGGCACACCTAGCTTTCTGCGAGCCCCCATTACACAACAGTGGTAGAGTAAGGGGTTCCTCATGTTCGAATTCCACACGCACTCTAAAGAAGGTCTAATGCGTACGGGGGCGGGCCGTGCCCCTCACGTCGAAGCAGCTTACGCCCGAAACCTGGCCCGCCTTCGTCCGCCTGGTGGAGAAGCACAACGGGATCTTCGGCGGGTGTTGGTGCATCTCCTTTCACCTTGAGCCCGCGGAGGGGAAACGCGGTGGTGCGGCATACCGGGCGATGAAAGAAGAGCGAGTGCTGAAAGGCCGTGCGCACGCCGCGCTCGTCTTCGAAGGCCCTGACGTGGTCGGCTGGTGCCAGTTCGGACCGACCGACGAACTTCCGAATATCCGGAGCAGAAAGGCCTACGAGGAGGGTTTGAGAGAACTTCCTGACTGGCGCATCACCTGCTTCTTCATCGACCGAGAACGCCGGGGACAGGGTATCGCGACCTTCGCCCTCCGTGAAGCGCTTCGCTGCATCGCTCAACTCGGCGGCGGGACTGTCGAAGCATATCCCGAGGACTACACGCACGAGAAGGTCTCCTCCTCTTTCTTATGCAGCGGTACCTTGGGCATGTTCGAGAAGATGGGGTTCCGGAAGACGCGCAAGATCGCGATGCGTCGGTGGGTCGTGGTCCGGAGGATTCGCCGGCGCGGCCCGTCCTCGTCAGCCCCAACATCGTCGCGAACAGCAACACGCTCATCTGCCACATGCTGAACAACTCGGAGGACATCGAGACAGCGGCGGGCTTCTTCATCGGGTCCGACTCGATAGGGGACTCGCTCCGCAGGCTTGCCGGTGGGGGAGGCGATGGTGCAGGTCAACTCTCCAAAGCCGCTCAACCCGATCCGATGCCGGGTCGACCTGTGTGACGCATCGACGGGGCGAGATGCTTAGAATCACCGGCTCATACCTATGAAGACCTACTCCCTGCCAGGCCGACTCTGCACGAGCACGAACGCGTCCTCAAGGATAACGAACTTACTCGTAGACATTCTTTCTGTGTTCGAACCGCAGAAGAATGAGCCTGTCGCCTTGGACAGCGTAAATCAGTCTGTACGGTTTGACGTAAATCGTCCACTCTCCTTTGAGCCCATATCTTAGCGGCTTGCCAAACTCGGGATCTTCCATTATCTTTCGGATCTGTTTTTCGAGCTTCTCTCTCAGCAGGTTGTCTCGAACCTTCTTGACGTCCCTCTCAAACTTCTCAGTGTAGACTATTTCTCTGACTTCTACCAATCTTTCAGCTCTTTGAAGAAGGCTTCTCTGGAACGGACCTGGTATTTTCCATCCTCGACGTCCTTCCATGCCTCCTCTACGAGCTTCAAGCTCTTCATATCGTCAGCCGTCAGGATTGAATTCACTTTCTTCAGCACGATCATGTCACCCTCCGCGGTCACGGCAAAGAGACTCCCCTCCTGAATGCCGAGTCTCTTCCTGATCTTGGTGGGTATCACTATCTGCCCCTTCGAGCTGGCCTTTGTGAACTCCAACGCCTGGACCTGTTTTGGCATGTGAGTAAGATATTCTTACAGATACTTAAGCGTACCCGCACGGACTGGCTTCGCATCGAATATCAGCATCGGTTGAGATTTGAACTGGCGGGACTGCTCGACGGTTAGTGCTGGGCTTGGGTTCCTGTGACGGGTTGGATGTGAACGCCTTTTGGAATTTGTCTGACCGTGGTGCTAATCTTTATCTCGAAGACTCTATTGTTCGAGGTCAATGAAATTGGGGGAGACGAGAGTGTCGGTAAGGGTACACGGAACCGAAGGTCACAGGGACGTGGAGATGCTGGTGGACACGGGAGCACTCTACACCAAGATCTCCCCGGCGTTGGCCCGCGAGCTCGGCATTACGCCGAACGAGGTTATCAGAGTCAGGCTGGCTGATGGTACTCTAGGGGAGGCAAGTTTGGCTGACGCGGTCATCGAGTACGGCCCTTCGAAGAGAACTGTGACGGTGCTCGTCGGGCCAGGAGACGAACCCCTCCTTGGACTCACTACGCTGGAGGTTCTCCGGCTGAAGCTCAACCCAGTCGATGGGACCCTGGAGCGAATGGTCCCTTATCTATACGCCGTGTAGCTGTGGACCAAGTCTCAACTCGGCGACCCTCTCGCTTTTCGCGGTCCACTGACCGGACTTGGTCCTCGAGTCTCGTAGTGGAGCGGCCTGTAGATTTTCCAAAGGACCTGAACTCTCCTGTCTGTACTGTTCAAGAGATATCTGGGCTTCGACTCGTTCCCCGCTTTCACCACCAGCCCAGCCTGCGCGAGCCTGTCGAGGACGACTCTCACCTCTCCTTCCGGCATGATGTGGCGCTTGCTGACGTTGCACCGGGCCGCGATCGCCCGGAGGCTCATCGGCTCGCCCGAATCGAGGAGCGTGTTGATCAATTGGCTGCCTACAGAGTCGCAAAATGCGACATCGAGTATCTCTCTGCAATAGGAGAAAAGCTCCTCCTCCCTAAAGTCAAGGAGAACGGTCGCCAGGACTGCGCCCAGAGTCCTGAACTCTCCCATGCGGGTGTCACCGTTCTGCTCAGGCATACGCGCTCACTATCGCCCTTAGCTGTGGCCGCGTAAGCTGCACTCCGGGCGCTCCCATCGAGCCGACCAGCATCGTCCCCTTCTCGCCGTTACCTTCGTTCACGAGCCTGTCCCCGAGGGGCTCGCCCTGCGTCGCGCACACCCCGCTCAGGAAGGTCGTGAGCGAGTCGGGAGGAGGGACGGCGACCTTCTCCTGCAGTGCTTCAAGCGCGTCCCAGAGCATCGGCTGGCTCGCCAGCCTCTTCCCGGCAGACGGGAGCTGCACTGACCGTTCCTTCCCCAGCGGCCGCCGAGTGTATGCGGCAGCAGACCGTATCAGGTGGCCCTCGGGACTCAGCACCAGCACGTCGAACGGCGTGGACTTGATCGAGACTACCCCGTCCCTGTGATACTCCAGCGCGAGGTCCTGGGCCTTCAGGCGCCAGCCCAGCCTCTGGGCGGCTTCCCCGGACTCCAGGGGGAGGACGTAAGCGCTACGCGCGCTGAGGGACCTGGCAACGGGCCCGAGCTTCTCCGCCACCTTCGCCTCGGCCTTGTGCATCGAGAGCGCGTGCACCCTGACCGGCAGGTACACCGAGACCTTCTCAGAACTCACGTCCATCATCATCTCGCTGCCCACGGACGAGAGCGCCCTCGCCATCTGCGCGGTCCCAAACTTCACCTCGACGAGGCTCACATAGAGAAACGGGTCTGAACTACCCCTGAGGAGTATCGAATTGGCGACGGGCTTCAGCCCCGTGGACCGTGGCCCCACATGGAGGAGCCCTGAGAGGACGATGATGGCGCCCAGACCAGCGAAAGCAAAGGGTGAGAGCGTCCCCCCGGCGTCGTAGGCGACGAAGGAGAGGATGAAACAGACTCCTGCGAGCACGTACCTCTTCCTGAAGGGCCCGTCCCGCCGGGGCTGCGGGGCCTGCGAGGGGCCGCCGGTCCTGTCCATGACGTAGATCCGCCGTGCCCGGGTCGCGCTCCAGAGAGAGTATGCCAGGTAGCCGAAGCAGAGGAGCGAGACGGGCCAGAGGAAGACGTTGAGGCAGAGCAACCCCACGAGGAGGGCCCCGGCCTTGAGGAGGAGCCCCATTCAGTGGAACCCTTCCTTGTCCACCGGCGCGAGCCCGAACTTGGAGTACTCCTCCATCGCCGGATGGCGTGCGACCCAGAACGCCTTCACCTTCTCCCGGTCTACCTCCGGGTCGGGGTCGACGCACTCCGCGTTGGTGTTCCGCTTGGCCGTACCCTTCGTGAGCTCGAGGCAGAACTTCGCCTCGTGCCCGAGGATGACCCCCCCGTAGGGGCGCCTGTCCCAGGCCTTGATCGGGTCGATGGAGACGTGGCTGACGACGCAAACTGCGATCCCGAACTCGACGCAGAGCCTCTGGGCGTGCGTGAGCGTCATCGCGAGGCTGGCGGAGCGGGCCGGGAGGTCCTGGGTGTTCGGGAAGGTCGCCTTGAAGGGTGCCGAGATGGAGTCGTAGATGAGGAGCTTCGCGCCCGTCTTCTGTATCATGTCGTGCAGGACCGACTCGTACACGGGGGTCGACTGGAGCCTGACCTCCACGCGGCCGCCCTCCGAGACCTCCTTTCTCACGTTGTGGCCGTGGAGAGCGAGCAGGTCGACGGCGTCGGGGACCTGAAGTATCATCACCGCGGGTCCGTCCAGCTCGGGCAGGTCGGCGTGGAGTTCCGGCGAGATGATGTCCGTGAGCGTCTTGAGGTGGGAATCGGAGTAGGCCACTCCGAGCTGGTCGAGCGTGTTGGAGAAAGCCGACATCACCTGCCCCCGGGTCATGGTCTTCTTCTTCCCCGAGGTCTTCGGTGCCCTCTCCAGGCTGACCTTGACTATCGGCATCTCCTTGCCGAACCGGTTCGCGAAGGCAGCCTTCCAGTAGGGGACGAGGTAGCTGTCGTAGGACTGCTCCGTGTCGACTATGATGGCGCTCGACCCTGCGGCGACGGTGGCGCACGCACTCTGGAAGGAGACGATGCTCTTGCCAAGCGCCTTCTCGCCGAATATGTGGTTGATGGTCCCGGTCGCGAGGCCTCCGTCGAGGAGCGTGTCTATGGCCTTGCACTGGGTCTGGATCCTTGGCATCGGGTCCCAGGTGGTGGTCACTGCCCCATCGCCTCCATGAGCCGTCTCCCGGCCTCGGTTAGGGTATACACGAGCATGTCCTCCCCACCCTTCCTCACGGCCTTCCTCTCCTGCTGGATGAGCTGCTGGTTCTCGAGCCTGTCTAGCTCGTGCTTCACGACCTCAGAGTCGTACTCTGCGGAAAGGAACCCCAGAAGCGAAGGCCGGGTGGGCGCCTCATACTTGGCGATGTCCTGGAGGATTAGCGCGGTCAGGTTGTTGTCGGCCTGCTTTATCGTCGCGTCGAACGCCGGCCCGGACCTCGGCTCGGACGTGCGTACCTCGTACATCCTCGGGATGAAGGGCCTGACATGCCCGAAGTGTCCGTCCTCGATCACGACGGCGTTGGGGAGGACGGGCTCGTATTCGGGGGCGCTCCTCTGGTAGCGATAGTCCCGCATCCTGTCGTTCCAGAGCTCGCTCGAGAGCAGCTTCAGGGGGAACGCGTTCAGGACGATGTCGCTCAGGGCGTGGACCTGGTCGGAGACGAGCACGACAGTGACGTCTGCGTCGAGAAGCTCCGTCAGGAGCCTGGCCGCGTGGTGGAGGGTCGGATTTGCCCGGAAGAGCCTGTGTGCGTCATTGATGATTATCACGTCCGGCTTTGCCTTGGCGTTCGGGAGGTTCGATACCAGCTTCGCGACGTAGGCCGCGAGCGCCACCTCCATCGCCTGGGGGTACTTTGCAGACTTGAAGGTGACAAGAGCGCTCCCGAGGGCAAGGAGGGTGCTGAACGACCCGTTCTCGGCGGCCTCGAGATACCTCAGGCTCGCGATCCTTCCCTTGAGCTTGTCGACGTAAAAGCCCCTGAAGCCCTCGACGCCCCCGACCTCACCGAAGAGCACCGCGGGGCTGGCGCGGTTGTCCTTGAGCGCGACCTGCTGCATCGCAGCGCTCATGATGGCCTCCTCCTCGGAACTCAGGTCCAGCGCCGCTGTGTAAGCGGCAGCCATCAGCTGGCTGTGCCGCGGGGCTTCCGCCTCGTCGAACTGAAAGGCGTCGTAGATGAACCAGGAGTAGTCGTAGGTCTCGAAATACCCTGAGACGCGCTCTGCCAGGTGGCCGTCGGCATCCAGGACGAGCGTCTTGAGGTCTGCTTGGCCGCAGGAGTAGGCGAAGAGAGCCGCCACCGAATCGGCCGAGTGGCCCGAGATGAGCAGCTTCCCCCGCAGCTCTTCGAATCCGAGCCGCACTTTCCCCCCGGTGGGCGCATACCCGAGCCAGAGAGAAGCCGCTTGCTCGTTTCCTCTTCCTCCCGAACTCCCCGTTGCCGCCATCTGCGGCGAATTAGTAATCATAGGTCGAAGGGAGGTCGATGGCTTATAGAGGATTCCTCACCTAAGATACTGATCTAAGATAAGTCCCGAAGTCCCTCTGGCCCTCTTTGAGTCCGGCAGGATTTGCCTAGTCAATTAAGCGAATCCACGAGCGCGCGTCTGAAGCTGCACATGAACAGTCCGAAGGGACGTCTAGATGAAAGTCACGTGCTTCAGCTTTCGCAAGTCTTCATCGCTGGTGTACAGTTCCGCGTCGAAATGACGCGCCGTCGCGTAGACAAATGCATCGGACATGTGGAGACCTAGTTCGATGCTGTAGTCTGCCGCCTCCAATGCGATTGTCTGCTCGACAGCAACAATGTTGGTCTCGCTTAGCGCTGCCACTGCCTCTAGGGCGGTCTCTTCTCCAGCGGCTTGCTTGACCCTCCTGTATACCTCATAGATAACGATGGTAGCGGTAACAATTTCCCTTGCCGCCGCAGCGTCGATTATCTCGTTGTAGCGCGCAGCCTTTGGCCCGTTGGTGATTCGTTCGATCCAACCGTAGCTATCGACACAGATCAATCACGGTCAAGCTCGTCGCGGAGACCCTCAGTATTGAGGCCCTTTACCATGCCCTTGGTCTTCTCCATGGAACGAATGGGAACGTACTGTAGAATCCCATGTTTGGATATAACCATCATCCTATCCCCCGGCTTTATCTTAGCCTCGTCACGGAGTTTCTCGGGTATCACGACCTGATACTTCTTCGATACCTTCACGGTTTCCATCGATATCTGACTCGTTGAACGATGACCTTAACGATATAAATGAATCTCCTGAACTACGGTTCTCACTTTGACGCCTGTTCACCTTGAGTATTTGGACGAACTCCGGTTGACAGCTTTTCCCGTATCCACTTCTGGTTCTCTTCTGCGAGCCACATGAAGTTGGGCCAAAATATCGCATCTATTCCTGGTTGATCGACCGCCAAGATTGGATAAGCTCTTCCGGCCTCTTCCATGACGTGCCTCCGGATTGGCGCGAATGCTGCCCAATCACTCATAATCTGGCCCGAAAGAGCGTCCATAACATCCTCTCGGTCGATGACTCCCTTCTTCACTAAGAGTCCAAGCTGCTCAAAGATGTTGGCAAAGTTCCTGACTTCAAAATCATCGATGCTATCATCAAACCCATTCCAGTCGCCCCCTGAATACTTCTTGGATACTGAGTGCAGCCTGTGCCGGCGGCCAGGAAAAGACGGGTCGACCACCTTGCTGATGAGCTGGAAGGCATCGTTCGACCTGTTTGCTGCCGACATAGCCTTCAGGGTCTTCTCTTGTTGTTTGATCTGCTTCGAATTTTGTCTGAGCTGGAACACTACGAAGATCGCACCCGCGATTACCGCAATGGAACTAATGGCGCTCAGGAAGGTCTCGATATCGGTTGCGCTATACGAGAAGTTAGCTACAACTCCAGACATTTGCCTCCAATCCGTAGATTTAAAACTTCAATCAGTTGGCTGGATCTCACCTCGTCATTACGTCGTGGTGGCTCGCTTGAGCATCCTAGTGTTGGTGGGCCCGGTAGGATTAGCTTAGATAATTATGCGAATCCCGACCCTTCTGGTCTAAGTCCTTGTTATTGAAGAAAGATGTCAATCTCGTCTAAAACAGCATTCGAGTGATTCCCATTTTTGCTAAGAGGGCTCTAAACCTTGGGTCAGAACGTAGGTTCTCAAAGCCGAAGTCCCCGAGAAAGCCTGCGAGACTTCCTGAGTGTTCGATGTATGCCTTCTCAAGCCATTCAAACGCTCTTTCATTTTCGCCCAAGCTTGCGTAGCCGTCAGCGACGATTGCTGCACCTCTATGGTTCTTGGCATGAAAATCGACGAGTTCTGAAAGCACTTTTCGGGCTTCATCAACTCTCCCTGCTCTCGTGAGTGCGTAAATTAGGTCGCTCTTGGCGCCGATAATTGAGCCGGACCCCATTTCATCACTTCGCTTTATCTCCTCGATGCCCCTCTCAAACATGCCTTTTCTGACGTGGCAAAGCCCCAAGTTACCCAATGCGAAGGCGCTGGAAGGGTCGAGTCCTAAGATTCGATTGTACCCCTTCTCTGCGGAATCAAGATCTCCCGAGTAGAGTTGTAGTGTTGCGAGTATTGAGATTGTCCGCGTGGACAGTGGATCTAGATCTAGCGCCCTTTCCGCCTCCTCAATGCCTCTGGCAAACTGACTCGTAACTAGGCAGTAACCCGAGGCAACATGATGCGAATAGCTGTCGTTCGGATTAAGCTGCAGGGCTCGCCTAAGTTCAATTTCGGAACCGGCAAAGTCCCACTTCGAAAACAGGGCTTCTGCCAAGGAAGCATGGGCAGCGGCCGAGGTATCATCCAACTCGATTGCCTTTCTGGCCATTGCTTCGGCTTTTTCACTCGCCACAGACGCCGGCATCGTTTCGAAGAATCCCATGAGATTGTACGCGTTGGACATGGCAACATAGACAAGGGAGTATGACGGATCTCTTTGTATCGCCCTCTGGAAGCAGCCCAGCCCAGTCAAGTAGTCCTCTTCCGTCGTTCGGTGAAGGTAGGCTCGACCCCGTAGGTAGAGATCGTGAGCTTCGGGGTCGGTCGTATCTTTCCTCTCGATGGCCTTCCTCTCACTCGGTAAGATTCGAACCTTGAGGGCTATGGCCACCTGTTGAGCGATGTCGCTTTGCACCTCGAAAATTCTTTCGAGGGTCCGGTCGTATCTAGAGGACCACAGGTGTCGATCCGCGTTCGCGTCGATTAATTGGACTGTCACCCTTACCGTGTTCCCCTCCTTTCGCACGCTGCCTTCTACGAGAGACCCCGCTCTAAGATCCTTGCCAATCTCAGCCGCTTTCGCTGATTTCTTCTTGTAAGTCATGACAGATGTTCTTGCTATCACTTCTAACTCTCCCATCTGGGAGAGCCTGTCGATGAGTTCCTCCGTCAAGCCATCTGCAAAGTATTCGTCGTTCGTGTCTGCACTCATGCTAACAAATGGAAGAACGGCCACCCGATGACCGGGTAAAGCGCCTGATCGCATTGGCGTGGTCAAATCCCAAGGCATGACGACCTTGAACACTTCGATTTCCGCGTTGACGTTTTTCAGAACCTTGGGACCGAGGCTCTGAAGAGAAAGTTCGACCTTATTCTCGACCTGGTCGAACACTTGACGGGTGATGCAAACTCCGCCCTCCTCCGCGAGAGCCTCAATCCGCGATGCGATGTTTACCGCGTCGCCTGATATATCTCCTGCCAACTCCACGACGTCGCCGAGATGGACTCCTATTCTGAGTTGGGCTCTCTTCTCCTCCGGGAGACCAATGTTGAACTCCCTGACCGCCCTCTGGATGTCGTAAGCGCACCTGACGGCATCGAGCGCGTTTGAGAACTCGACCAAGAACGCGTCCCCCATCGTTTTGACTTCCCTCCCCGCATGTCTAGCAAGAATCGGTCTGATGAGCTTCCTCTGTTCGTCCACCAAGGCGAGGGAAAGCGACTCGTTCTTTTGCCCCAGGGATGTGTAGCCTACCATGTCAGTGAACATTATCGCAGCGAGTCTGCGTTCGCCCTGGGTCAAGGGTTCCTCGTGAAAAGATGGTACTCGCAAGATAAAGCCGTTATGGGTCGCCGTGTTGGACTGGCGGAATGCGAGCGCACTCTCCTCGGTCAAATGGAACCCTCTGAAGCTGGGATGCGCGCGATTTGAATTCGAGATCAGGCAGCGGCAACCGGACTAATCGAATTCACGAGACCGCATTTCGCAGGATTCGCTTAATAGTTTAAGCGGGCCCAGGCAAGAATCAGGTTCTTCGTAAAGAAGTTGAGCGCTAAAAGTTGGGGGGCCCGGCGGGACCAGCCCCTGAACGGGTTCCGAAAGCGGGGTTTCACTTTGCGACCTCTTTCTGCAGCAACTCGGCCTGGCGCTTGTCGAACGTAGCGAGCTCTGAGGTGAGCTCCAGCGCTAGAGCGATGAATATCGCGTCGTAGATCGGGCGGCGGCTCTTGGCCGCCAGAGAGTATCCACGCTTCATAAGTTCCTCCCCAGGACGAATCACCAGAATTCTGCCCGATTCTACCAGCCCATAGAGTATGGACGCGTAGGGAGTCCCGTCAGCCACGTCTTTTAACAGGAATTGATGCTTCCACACAGCGTTGACCGCTTCATGTAAGGCCAGGTCGACCGTGATCAATGTGTCTTGTTCAAGGAGTTCCTTGCGCCTAAGAAGCCCCTCAACAATGTAGCTGCTGTCCGCGACCTTCAACGCTCTCTATCTTCATTGATTAGCCGGACATCTTCGGCCGTCGTCGTCCTGATCCGGTTCTTCCTTTGGAGCTGCTCTAGCTTTCCGATGAGCTCGTCTGACTGCCTAGTACTCAGGTAGAGTTGGAGCGCCTCTCTGACCGATTTTGAGAGCGTTCCGTGTTTGAGGAGCCTCTTCTTCTCTTCATCTGAGACCCGGACCGTTATCGTGGGCATGTCTTACTTCGTGTAAGACGCCATGTCTTAAGGTTTGGGTAGGCCCGCCAGATTCTTAATTAGTATCGCCTACTTGGAGCGTACAGTTGAAGCGGAGGCCAAGCACCGTCATCTACATGGAGATACTGGCCCTTCTTCTCGACGAGCCGAAAGGGCCCAGCCGCCTCTCCCAGGCCCTCAATCTCAACTTCAACAAATTCCTCGAGTTCGCGGCCTACCTAGAATCAAAGCAATTCATTAGGAAGGAGCTTCAGGAGGAGCACGAGATCTACTTGGTCACGGCAGAGGGCGTTGATGTCTACCGCAAGTGGGACGCGTTCCGCAGGCAGTTCGGGCTCGACACTGATCTTAGGTAAGTAAGGGTTTTATTGGCGCCGACGGTCCGAAGGCCGTTGCCAGACAGGGGCGAGGAGAGGGTGGCCTCAATCGAGGTTCAGGAGGATTTTCTACAGCACGTCGAGGCCGGCCAGAGAAAGCTCAGGAATCTGTCAATCGTTACGCTCGCAGTCGCTGTCCTTCTCGGCGCGTCCTATGTCTCGCAAATTCTTGACCCATTCGTAACAGGACAAAGCGTAGTTCAGGTCAACCTTCGCGACCCAACCTTGCTTGTCCTCGAGGTCTTGATTTTCGGTTTGACACTGGTGTGGATATACGTAGGTGCTCTGAACTACCTCTACTACACTCGCTTGGCCAAATCGATTAAGCAAATTCGAGCAAAGGAAGACGAATTGCTGAAGAGAATTGAAGGTTAGGCCTACCACCGCCGAAGCCGGGGAGGGGTTTGAAGCCTTACAGTTTGAGAGTGACTCACGCAGTCAAGGCAACTGACGGCTGTCTTTCGGCATACTCTATCAACGTGGCGGGTTCGAGCTTCTGGGTCACCGGGTTCACCTTCAGCCGGAAGGTCTCCAGGGCGGTCAAACCCAGGAGAGGCTCCTCATCGTCGGCGCCTATCAGTAGCGGAACTGTCCACCGCTGCCCATTGAGTTCAAGTTCAACCTCCGAGGCGTCTCGCTCGATCACACGTCCATCGGCAAGCTCGGCCTCAACGAGCTCACGAGGTTTGACGCCGAGACTCTTCGCAATCGAGCGAGGGATCTTCGTCAGGGTCGCGCCCGTGTCCACGAGCATCTCAACCTCTGCATCACCCATAGGTCCAACGATCCTCACCGCGACATGCGTCTCGCCCATCTTCATTGATACACCAACGGCCAATGTTGGCAATAAACATTAGCGCCACGGTCTCCTCTAAGGAGAGCTTCGTGCCGAGTCGACCTGTGCGGTAACGAGCGCTTATCGGGCGTCTTGGTGCAAAGGCGTTCTCTTCCTCAGCACGAGGACCAAGGGGACCATCACTGCGAGCAGGGCCAACAGCCCCATCGGGAACTCTGGAACTCCGGTGGAGGAGGGAGAGATCTGGAATGTCGTCGTGTATGCAGCGGAGCTGAAGGCCGCAGCGCCGCCGTTCGGATCCTGGGTCGCGAAGTTCCAGCAGACGACCACGCTGTAGGTCCCTGACTCGGACGTGTCGCCCGCAGAAGGAGGCGGATTGGGGATACCAAAGCCGATGAAATAGCTCGATCCGGCGGTGCAACCTGTTACCAGGTCATTAAAGCCGGTGGTTCCGACACAGTTCGCGCCCGTAGGGGACACGCCCCCGCACAAGGTGGAGCTCATTCCCGTCCAGGTGCCCGAGTCGCTGCCGGAACAGTCAGTCGCGCTGACCCCTCCGGTTGTCGCGAGCGAAAGGCTCGCCGCGGCCCCGCCGAACGGGATGGTGCACTGATAGGTGCCGAGACCGGAAGCCGTGAACCCATCGAGGTCGCACGCCGATGAGCCGCTTATGCATCCGTAGATGTATCCGGACGGTGTGAGCACCGCGACGAAGAAGGGTGTGTTGTAGTACCCGTCGGGCGTCGGCAGGGTGGTGCTCGCCGAAACATCAATCGACACGGTCGTGTTGGGGGCAGACACGGGCGGAGATGCAGAGATGCCGCCGGTGTTGGCGGATGCGAGAGGGAGGAACGGGCCAAGGACAAGCAAGATGGCCGCCGCAGCACACGAAATCTGAATTCCCCTCGACTTGAGTCGCAAGGCGTCCGCCGCGTTGTTATCACAACCGCCGATATAACCGGTATGATTGCTGAATCAATGAGGATGAATTCGGAATTCACATCGAGTACGGACCCTTTCGATGGAAAAACCGTC
>JAPCJP010000038.1:0-4546 GCA_027886885.1 Nitrososphaerota archaeon
GGTACCGTGAAGAGAATCTATTGCTATTTCAAGGAAGCAAGGACGGCTCAGGAAGGGTCAGTAAGCTAGGTTTCAGGCGTCGCATTCGGTGGTCTGGCCCCGACGCCTTTGTTCTGACGAGGCCGCTACGCCGACCTAACCCTCGATGCCTGTCGAGTCTCATCGGATAGGTGCTAAGATGGCGTTTCATCCCGCTCCTGTTAAATAGTGAGACCTAACGATGCGACCCATCGTGCCCAAGATAGACCGCGAGATATTGATAGCGGCGCGACCTGAGCAAGTTTGGGAGATCCTCTCCGATACACACCACGTGCCGAAGCTCTACCCTGACCTCCTCAGCATAAAGTTCGAACCGCACGTCCCCGCGGTGGTTGGGCAGAGGAGGACGCTCACGGGAAAGATAGGCAAGAGGATGATAGAGATACACACCCGCGTAGCCGAAGTCGTTCCTGTCAAGCGACTGGTCGTGGTCGGAGGACGCGGGGGCGCCTTTGAGGAGTTCCGACAGACGGTGGAGCTGTCTGAGACGGCTGAGGGGACAAAGGTGCACGTGACCTACCACTTCAAGATCTCCGAAGCGTATTTCGGTCCAGAGTTCTACATCCCCGTGCTCGAGCAGGCCGCAATCGAGAACGAAGACAACTACCTCAAAAACCTGAAGGAAATCGCAGAGCTCGAGCCGCCAAAGTCGGAGTCGGAAACTTAGCGAAAACACGGTTCTCCTTTAATAAGAGTCTGTGAAGATGCACGACCCGCTGTGACTAAGGTAGAGTTGGTTTCGGAGGTTTTCGCTCCGGTCAAGACCGTGTGGAACGTGCTTATGGAGCCCGCCTATGTACCCAAACTCTATCCCAACGTCATCACCGTGGAGGTGGACCCTCCGGGACGGAACCGATTGGGCCAGAAGTTTCACATCGTGGGGAGGGCCGGGAAGAGGAAGCTCGAGATCTTTTCGGAGACTGTGGAACTCATAGAGGAGAAGAGGACCGTGAACAGGCAACTCCCCGGAGGCCTCTTCAAGTCGTTCACTCAGGTCGTAACCCTCGAAGACAAGGGCATGGGTACCATGGTCCGCACGACCTTCGAGTACGAGATATCGATGGGGTACATAGGGAAGCTATTCAACGTAGTTCTGCTAGAACGACTTGTGACAGACAATCTGAAGGCCTACAACTCTGCATTGAAGGCTATCTGCGAGCTCATTCCCCTGCCAGAATAGGGGGCGCGAAATCTTGGAACGGGTCGAACACAATATTCAGATTTCGGCGACGCCGGCCGAGGTCTACAACGTGCTGACGGACACTTCTCTCATCATCAAGATCTTCCGCGATGCGGTATCGGTAGTGGCCGACCCGCCCGGTCGCTCCGTCGTGGGGCAGAAGTACCGCATGGTGGGGAGGGCGGGAAGGCGAAAGATAGACATCCTCCTCCAGGTCACGGAGCTGGTGCCTGACAGCAAGGTCGTGACCACTCAACTGCCAGGCGGGATCTTCAAGTCGTTCCGGCAGTGCTCCACCCTCAAGCCGTGGGGGACCGGGACGGAGTGCCTGACGACCTTCGAGTACGAGCTCTCTCTGGGCTATATCGGCAAAGTGCTCAACGCGGTGCTTGTGGAGCGGCTGATAAGGGAGAACCTGGAGTCGTACTCCGAAGCGGTGAAAGAACTCGCCGAGCTGCTCCCCATGCCTAAGGCTTGAGCTCAAGTGGATAGTGTGCTCTATTCGCGACAAAATGAGCGAATCGTGGCCCAGTCAAGCTTGATATCGAGCTCGGTATCCACCTGGCTGCAATTTTCCCAGCCAGAATCGCATCACATGTCCTTGAATAAGACGAGAGGCAGAGCGAGAAAGATACAGACTGAGCCCCCTATGGCCCAGCCAAGCGGATAACCCAGGCTGAGCACGAGCAAGGGGAAGTATAGACCGCTGGCGAAGTTCCCGAGGAGCGAGAACGAGTCGCACATGCCTATGGTCAGAGCTTCGAGGTGCGCGTCGGGAGCGAGTTTCTTCGCAGCTGCGATCGCAGCCGTCCCGCACATGCCTCCGGTGAAACCCCACGCGACGGCACCGAGGGTCGCTGCGTAGAGCGAGTGCACCCCCACGATGATCGTGGAGACGCCGTAGGCCGCGGTCGAGGCGAAGATCAGGAGGCCCGTGTGTGAACCCTTGTCGTAGAGCCTGCCGCCGAGGAGAGACCCAAAAATCAAAGAAAGCCAACCTATGGCTGTGATGAAGCCCGCATACCCAGGCTGTATCCCAAAGTCCTTCTCGAGGTAGTAGACCATGAAGTTGCCGATGAGCGAGCCCGAGGCGCCTATGCCGAATAGGCACAGGCAGAGCATGACCAACTTCTTTCGCGCGATTATCTCCCTGAAGTCCGAAAGTGAGAGCGAAGACGTCGCGGACCTCTGGTCAGATGGTACCATCAGGAAGACCAGTACGCCGACAGCGGCGGTGAGAGAGGCGTCCAAGAAGAGGCTGGTCCTCCAACCGTAGACCGCTCCAAGTACAGACCAGCTCAGGGTGCCGAGGCCGCCGCCCAGAGAGCCCGAGACGCCGACAAGCCCGACGCCCATGCCGGAAGCGCCTTTGCTGGTGCTCCTGATGGCGAGCACCACCATCGACGGGAAGAATAGACCGAGACCCACGCCGACAAAGAATCTCAGGATGAGGAGTGCATCGAAGGAGGGAGAGTATCCGCTGGCGAGGGATGCCAGCGCTACGGTAGCTATCGCCGCGAGAGTGACCTTCTTCGGGCCCGTCCTGGAGCTCAGCAGCCCCCCGGGTATCTCCGCGAGCCCAAGACCGACGAAGAGGAGCGCGGTAAGGATCCCGAGACCGGTGATCTGCTCATCGAAGGTCACCGAGATGGACAGGTAGACAGAAGCGACATTGACCTGTGCAATCGCCATCACCGCGTTGGCAAGGAGGATCGCCACGAGCGGTGCTATCCCGCGAATGCGTTGGTCTTGTTCGAGTATCGCCAGGTGTCACACCGTGCCGCTGGCCCCCGCCAACGGCCCAGATAAACAAAACCGGGACGAAATCATTATTTCTTGCGTTAGAGGTTCTTGAAGGCGAGTACGGGTGCGGTCAGGACGATGCAGGCGGCGCCCCCGAGTATCCAGGCTAGAGGATAGCCGAGAGCGACGACGAACAGGGGAAACAGGAGCGCCCCCGCGAAGACCCCCACGAGAGACACGGCGTCGACGAAGCCTATGGTGAGCGCCTCGAGGTCCGGCCTGGGCGCGAGTCTCCGCGAGATGGAGAACACTGCGATGGATATCGGTGGGCCAGAGACCCCGCAGACCACGATGCCGACGATTGCGGCGATGAGCGAGTGTATCGAGACCAGCGCAGTCCCGATGCCGAGCCCCACCGTCGCTCCGAACACTGTGGCCCTGGCGCTCACCCCCCGGTCATAGAAGCGGCCGAACAGTAGGTAGGAGGAGATAGGGGTGAGAGCCCCGAGCCCCGTTATCGCGCCTGCATAGCCGGGTTGCAGCGAGAGTACGGTCTCGAGGTAGTAGACCATGAAGTTGCCGATGAGGACCACCGTGATCCCTGTCCCGAAGAACGCGAGCGAGAGGACCTGGATGCGCCTGTCTCTAAGGATCGTCCGCAGCTCGAACCCCATTCTCCTCTGGGTGGACGAACCCTCGTCGAAAGGTACCATGAAGAGCACGACCAGCGTCACGGCGCCGGTAAACGCGCCATCCACGAAGAGACTGGTCCGCCAACCGTAGTCCGCTGCGAGGATGGACCAGGCAGGGAAGCCCACCGCAGCGCCTAGGCTCGAAGCAATGGAGAAGAGTGCGACGCCTCTCCCCGACGCGCCTTTGCCGAGACTTCGCATCGTCAGCACGAGCATCGAAGGGGTCGCGAGCCCGAGCCCTGCGCCGACCACGACCCTCAGCACAACGAGGACGGCGAAACTCGGGGCGAAGGTGGTCGCCAGGATCGCCAACGAGGCGATCGTGCTCCCGATGAGGGTGATCCTTTTGGGACCCAAACTGGAAGAGAATAGGCCGCCGGGGACCTCCGTCACGGCTACGGCGAGGAAGTACACCGAGCTGAGGACGCCCAGCCCCGTGATCTGCTCGTCGAAGGTCAAGGAGATGGGGAGATAGACCGAGGATATGCTCGTCTGGGCTACGGCCAACACTCCATTGGCCGAGAACATGGCGATGAGGGGTCCTAGCAGAAGGACGCGGCGCGCCGGGCTAGGTAGTGACAGAAAACTTCACCGCGCCCATGCGCCCTCGGCCTGACCTGATAAACAAACCTCGGACCATCCTCCCCCACCTGTTAGATTTCCTTCATTAGCATGTAGGGGACGGCTAGCACGAGGACGATCGACGCGCCGATGAGCCACGCAGGAGGATACCCCAGACCGACGACGAGGAATGGGAAGACGAGTGCCCCTGCGAAGACGCCCGCGAGGGAGAACTGGTCCGCGACCCCTACCACGAGAGGCTCGAGTTCCTGGGAAGAGGCGGTCCTCCTCGCGGTCACGATGGCGACGACACTGATGGGGCCTATCGCCA
>JAPCJP010000038.1:4646-16063 GCA_027886885.1 Nitrososphaerota archaeon
GAGGCGGTCCTCCTCGCGGTCACGATGGCGACGACACTGATGGGGCCTATCGCCAGACCACAGAGCAGTGAACCCACCAACACCAGCAGGACCGAGTGGACCGCGATTATCGCGGTGCCGAATGCTAGGACGAGGACGCTGATGAGGACGATGAGTTTGGGGTTACCGCCCTTGTCGAAGGCCCTTCCACCGACGAGAGCGGTGACCAGGACGACCGCGTAGCTGAGCGCGGCGATGAAGCCGGCGTACCCAGGCTGGACGCCGAAAGATTTCTCCAGATAGTAGACGAGGAAATTGCCTGAGAGGATGCTCGTCGCACCGCTCCCGAAGAGGAGGGCTGAGACCACGAGAAGTTTTCTGTTGGTGAGCGCCCTCCTGAAGGCAGAGGAACTGAGGCTAGGGGCTGAGGAAGACCTATCGCTCGGAACCCAGAGCACGAAGGCTACGACCGCCGCGAGGACTATCGCGGCCTGGATGAGGAGGCTGGCCCTCCAACCGTAGACCGCGCTCAGCACGGACCAGCCGAACACCCCGGCGGCCCCGCCGATGGAGAAGGCGGCGGTCGTCGAACCGGCGGCCAGACCTGAGGAAGCCTCGGCTATCTGACGGATCGCTAGCACGAGGCCGGAGGGGAAGAACAGACCGAAGCCTACGCCGACGGCGAACCTCAGGGCGATGAGCCACTCGAAGGAAGGAGCGAAGGCGCAGGCTATCAACGAGAGTAGCGTGATGAAAAGACCCAGGTTTGCGAGCGTCTTCGCGCCGAACCTCGCGCCCGCGACCCCTCCCGGCAACTCGACGACGCCGTATCCTATGAAGAAGGCCGAAGTCAATACGCCAAGGCCGACGATCTGCTCGTTGAACGTGATGGATACGGGGAGATAGATCGATGCGATGTTGACCTGTGATATGGTGACCACCCCATAGGTGCACAGGATGGTCACCAGCGCACGAAGGTTGTTCCTCCCGCGCTGGGCCACTGGCGCCGCCATCAGGACCGGAGGCGGCCCGGTGACGCAGATAAGCTTGGACCGCGCTTGGGATAAATATCGACCCGGACAACGGTCGGGTCGCAACCAATTTGGCTAAAGGACTAATCGTGGCATCCAGTGAGACCTTCATCGAAGACTACAGCATCGAGAGGAACGCGCTGAAGGGCATCGCGGAGCTCCGCACCATGAAGGAAGACCCGAAGACCCCGAAGGAGCTGACGGACTTCGCCAAGGACGCTGACGCCCTGCTCCACAACTCGGGCTTGAGGATTACCGGGAAGATGATGGACGCGATGCCGAAGCTCAGGATAATCGTCTGCGCGTCGGTCGGGTTCGACAACGTCGACGTCGACGCTGCGACGGAGAGAGGCCTCCCGGTCGCCAACGTCCCGGACTATGGCTCCAACGAAGTGGCGGAGCACGCGACGGCGCTGATACTCGCTCTGGAGAGGCAGTTGTTTCCGCTGGACCGAGAGTTGAGGCAAGGGACGTGGGGGCATGCGACCCACAAGATCTTCATGCTACACTCGCCATCGACGCAGACGGTTGGGCTGGTCGCCTTCGGCAGGATCGCGCGCAGGGTCGCGAAGCGCGTCCAGGGGTGCGGCTTCAATGTGATAGCCTATGACCCTTACGTGCCGAGGTGGGATTTTGAGCTCTCGAACGTTGAGAGGGTCGACTCGCTCATCGAGCTCATGCGCAGGTCGGATTTCGTCTCCGTCCACGTCCCGCACAACAAGGAGACGACCCACCTCATCGGCGCCAAGGAGATCGCGGCCATGAAGCCTACAGCCTACTTTGTCATCACCGGGAGGGGGAAGACCATGGACCAGAAGGCGCTCTACAAAGCCCTGAAGTCGAAGAAGATCGCCGGCGCGGGTCTCGACGTCTTTGAGGACGAGCCTCTGCCGTCCGACGACCCCATCTATGGCCTCGACAACGTCATCCTCACGCCCCACGTGGCGGGGTTCACGTTAGAGTCCAACGACCGGCGGCGACGGGATGCGGCGCTGATAGTAGCCGAGACGCTAAAGGGAAAGAGGTCCCTCTTCGTGCTCAACCCCAAGGCCTACGAGAGACAGACAGGCAAAGGAAGACGAAAAAAGTAGCGCCCAGAGCCGACTAGGTGTAGGCCTTGGGGTCGAGGCCCAGGGTCTTGCACTTGTCCGAGATGTCCTTCCACGACATCTGGGTCACAGGGATGCCTTCTCGCTTCCTCTGCTTCATTATCTTGAATTCCCGCTCGCCCGGCATCAGGACCTCGTCGAATCCGGGCCTGACACCCGATGATTTCACCTGCTTGACGTAGGCGTCGACCTCCTTCTTGTAGCCTGCAAGAGGAGAGAACGCGGCCACATCTATGGCGACCACGGTGAAGCCGTTCTCTGCGTTAGACCTCGACCCGGTTCCGACCATGTTCAGCGCGCCCCCCATTAGTTCCGTCGTGACAGCCAGCCCCCAACCCTTGTAGGTCCCGAAGGGAACTAGGCCGCGCGCTGTAACCCACTTTTCCCACTTTTCAGGCGTCACCAACGTCTCGGGGACGGTGTGTCCCTTCTTGTCGACGAACCAACCGGCGAGCTGGGGTTGGCCCTTGAGGGCTCTGGACAAAGTTTGCCCGTGGCTGACTATCGTGGTCGCAAAGTCGAGGATGACCGGATGCTCTTTTCCCGCTGGGAAGCCGATGCCTAGGGGGTTGGTGCCGAAGACGGGTTTGATCCCGCCCCAAGCCGTCCCCGCAGATGGAGTCCTGACGAAGGCCATGCCGATGGTGTTCGACCTGGTGGCCTGCCACATGTAGCCAAAGAGGTTTGTGACCCACCTTCCGCCTATCGCGCTACAACACCCGATGCCGAACTTCTTGGCCTTCTCGATCGCGATACGCGTAGCGATGGTCGCGTAGACCGGCCCCGGCGTCTGACCGGGGTCTAGCAGAACCGTCGCGCCCTTGTCCCTTAGGACCTTGATGGAACGCTTCGACGGCTTGGAGAAAGCGGGGAAATTCCTAACCCCATGCGAGTCGATACCCGCAAGACTTCCAGTCACGAGCGTATCCGTGATGATCTTGGCGTCTCTCTCGGGGACGCCGCCCTTGGTGAGCATCGCCATCCCAAGCCTCCGCCACTTGGCTTCCGAAAGCACGACCATCTTCGCATCATGGGAACTCTTCATCGGGTCCCGGTGGTGGGAGGCGGCTACTATAAACTCATGGTGCGGGGAGTTTCAAGAATTCACATGCGTGTGGGTTTAGAGACTTTCTCAGGTATACTTCTTCAGGTCGACTCCCAGCTCTCTGCACTTTTCGCTGATGTCCTTCCAAGAGGTCTCGTCCACGGGGATGCCGTTCTTTTTCCTCTCCTTCATGATCTTGAACTCCCTCCCTCCCGGAAGCAGCACCTCGTCGAAGCCCTTTCTCGGCGGGACTGACGTGACCTCTTTCGTGTATCGGTCGACTTCCTTCTTGAAGTCCTTGATGGATACGAACGAGCCCACATCTATCGCGATGGTGGTGAGGCCGTTGTTGGCCTTTGAGTTCGACCCGGTCCCGACGAGGTTGAGCGCTCCTGCCATGAGCTCTACCGTCACGCCGATCCCGTAACCCTTGTAGGTGCCGAACGGAAGCAATGGGTGCTCGGTGACAAACTTTTCCCAATCTTCGGGCTTGACGTATTGCTCGCCCATGGGGTTCCCTTCACCGTCGATGAACCACCCGGCGGGCATTGGGAGGCCCTTGAGTGAGAACGACCTCGTCTGCCCCTGGCTGACTATGGTCGTGGCAAAGTCGAGGACTATCGGGTCTGTCCTCCCGGCTGGGAACGCGACCCCGATTGGATTGGTGCCGAAGACGGCTTTGGTCCCGCCCCAGGGCGCACCCGCTGGGCCGGTCCTGACGAAAGCGTAGCCAATCATGTCGCTCCGGGCGGCCATGAGAACGTAACAGAATAGGTTCGTGACCCAGTCCCCGCCGGTGACGCTGACGACGCCGACGCCGTACTTCTTCGCTTTTGCGATCGCTTTCTGCATCGCATAGGTGGCGTACACGGGCCCGGGGGTTTCACCAGGGTCGAGCAGCGCAGTCGCCGCTCTATCCCTTATCACCTTGATATTGCGCTTGGACTTGCGAGAGAAGACCGGAAAGTTACGGACTCCGTGGGAGTCGATTCCAGCCAGACTGCCGGTCACAAGAATGTCCGTAATCGTCTTTGCATCCTCTTTCGAAACTCCAGCCTTAACCATCATCGCCATTCCGAGTGCCCTCCACTTGTTGGCGGGCAGGACTACCATCTTAGTTGCGTGTGAATCGGTCACGCGGACACTCGCCTAAAAAAGCCATTATAAGTTTGCTAGACTCGGTTTGAACGGCCAAGACGGAATCCTCGTGCTCAAAACATGTAAAAGCACACAATCTTACTTGTAAGATTAGAGCGCTATCATGGGTGGTCGTACCGTCAGCCCTAGCTCGCGGTCGCCAAATTGGCTAGGTCGAAGAAATCGGAAACGAGCAGCGACCGGAACCAGTCGCCCGATTCCCAGCCCGGCTCATCGGCAGAGAGCACCATCGGGGTGTTTGTCAGAAGGACCGCGCTGAGCATGGTTTCAGGGTCAGCAGCCATGAAGCACCCCGTTCCTCCCCACTTCCCGAAGCTCCTGGGCGAGAAGAGCGTACCCATGTAGGTGTTCTCGACGTCGAGCTTCAGCTCGAAGCCGAGACCGCGCATCATCCCACCGGTCGCCTGGACGATGGTCGCAGGCCGCCGAACCGGTGGGATCCCCTTCACCTGGTCGCTGGTCATCATCCTGACGGTCTCGGGCTCGAAGAGCCGCGCGTCGCTACCTATCCTTCCTTCGTTCAGCATTATCTGCATGAACGCGCTGAGGTCCCGGGCCGTCGAGAACGCTCCCGCGTGTCCGAGGACCCCGCCGAGAGCGTAGTCGAAGTCGTCGATGGTCTCCCCTATGATCTTTCGTCCTCTCCACTTCGAGTACCCCGTCTCTGGACATCGGTTCCGCACCGCCGCGCCCGGGGTGTAGCAGATGTCGACCAAGCCGCAGGGTTCGAACACCTCCCTACGAGCCAGCTCATCGAGCCTGAGGCCCGCGACCTCCTCGAGCGCGAACCCAAGGGTCCGGTAGTCCACGTCGCTGTAGACGAGCTTGGTCCCGGGCTCGGCGACCGCCGGGTGGGAGAGGACCCGGCTCCTCAGGGCGTCTGGACCTGATCGCTTGTCGAACGTCGCCTCCGAGGCCGTCATCAGGCCGTTGTCTCCCGGCTCCTCCGGAGAGAGCCCCGAGGACATCGTCACCAGGTCGCGGACCCTGATTCTTGATTTCCTTTCCTCCGTCGAGAACTCTTCGAAGATGGAGCCGACCTTGGTGTCAAGGCTGAGCTTGCCCTTCTCCACGAGCCTCATTGTCGAGCTGGCCGTAGCCACGGTCTTTGTAATCGACATGACATCGAAGACCGAATCCAGCTGGGTAGGTCTAGCCGCTGACGAACGGTCCAGTGCTCCGAAGGCCCGCTCCCGGACGAGCTTCCCTTCTTTGGCTACGGCAAATACGCATGCGGAGTAGACCCCAGCCTTGACGCACCCTTTGACCAGTTCGTCCAGGAGGTCTAGTTTAGTTTGAGACACGCTCATTTCCACCGCTTGGCGTTGGCGTGGATCACCCTCATCGCATTCTTGTATGCGAGCTTGTCAATGTCCTCACGGCTCATCCCCCGCCTGCCAAGGGCGTCGAAGAGGTTCCCGATCTTTGAGATGTCCTCCAAACCCGTGACCGCCCGTGAGAGCCCGAAATAATCCGTCCCGATGGCCGTGATATCCGCACCGAATCTCTCATGGACGTACATGATGTGGTCGACGAGGCTCTGCAGGTCCTGCTTCCCCCCCACCATCGTGGCCTCGATGACCGAGCCGACGACCCCTCCGTTCTTCTTGATCGCCTCGTACATCTCGTCGTCCAGCGTTCGGGAGATGTCGTGGACGGCCTTGGCGTTCGAGTGGGTGTTCATGAGAGGCAGTTTCGAGAGCTTGGTCACCTCCAGGTGTGTCTTCCGGCTGGCGTGGACCAGGTCGATGATGACGCCGAGCTGATTACACCTCTTCACCAGCTCCTCCCCCTCCCCGGTCAGGCCGTAGTCCTTCTTGGACATGCAGGAAGCACAGTACCGCGTGTCGAAGTTCCAGACCAGTCCCAGGCTTCTGAGACCCATGTTGTAGAACAGGTCCAGGTCGTAGACGTCCTCAAGGGCATAGGCTCCTTCGAGCGCGAGCAGGAACCCGATGGACTTTCCAGCTTCCGCCCGGCCGAGGTCCTTCGCTGTCCGGACCAGGTGGATGTGCTTCGAATGCTCTTCGGCTAAGGCATAGTAGACCTTCAGGTGGTCGAGCGCGGCGCTCGATGCCCCGTGGGCGGAGTTCGAGCCTTGGTAGCCACGGTCGTCCATACCGTAGCCTCTTGCCATCATCCTCCCAGAGGTCAGGTTCACGGTCGGGGCGAGGCAGAATATCGCCGAGAAGACGAGCGAGACGTTGCCGCGCCTGAACTTGGGTATGTCCGTGTCACGAAGAGGCAGGTCCTTGGCGTAGTCGTCCCGCCTGAACGCAAGGTCGTCAGGGTGGTTCACATAATAGTAGGAGATGTCTTCGTGCAGGTCGACGACGGTGGGCCGTCTCTTCTGCGGCATCGGTCCCTGGGGCCGAAAATGCGGATTAATTCTTTTCCCACAAGGAGGGTCGGAGGCGGCAGACCACTAGGCGCGGCTTATAACGCTCAGAAAACCTTCGACCTGACGTCGATGAAGATTCAGCCTCGACTTGATGTGAAGCTGGTCAAGAATGTAAGGATCCCAATGAGGGACGGAATCCACCTGTCGGCGGACCTGCTGATGCCGGAGATGCCAGGAAAATACCCGGCCATAATACAATACCACCCCTACAGAAAGGATGACATGAGCGTCGGAGCCAACGAGTTCCATTACTACTTCGCCGAGAACGGTTACGTCTCCATCAGGCTCGACGTGCGGGGGACTGGCTCCTCGGAGGGACGCTGCGTCGAGGAATACTCCCTGGAGGAGAGCAGCGATGCCGTTGACGCTATCAACTGGATAGCAGCCCAGGAATGGTGTACGGGCAAGGTCGGGATGTACGGCTGGTCCTACTCCGGTCAAACGAGCATGACGGCCGCGCTCAAGGCCCCCGAGCCCCTGAAGGCGGTCGTCTGCGGCCTGTTCAGCGACGACAGGTACACGGCCGACTCGGGCTACGAGGGAGGGTCGGTGATGCCCATGGTCGACTACGGCCAGTACGGGACGTTCATGATAGGCTTCAACGCGATGCCGACCTACCCCGAATACTCGGGGAAGGAGTGGATGAACATATGGAGGAAGCGACTGGAGGAGAGCACCCCGTGGGTCATCCAGTGGTTGTCGCACCCTCTGGACGAGGAGTACTGGAGGCCGGCATCGGTGAAGTATCACTATGACGAGGTCAAGGCCGCGGTCTTCCTCGTGGACGGCTGGCGAGACGGATACCCGGGCGCCGCGGCGAAGATGTACGCGAACCTCAAGGTGCCCAAGAAGCTGCTCATGGGTCCATGGTTGCACTCTCGTCCCGACCAAGGACCGCTTGGGCCGACGATCGACATCCACCAAGAGATGCTTCGTTGGTGGGACCACTGGCTCAAGGGGGTCGAGAACGGCATCATGGGTGAGCCTCCCGTGTCGATCTACGTACAGAAGTTCGACAAACCAGCGGCTAACAGGGCGTTCACCTCCGGGGAGTGGAGGGCCGAGAAGGAATGGCCGATAGCGAGGACCAAGGGACAGACGTTCCGATTCCAGACAGGCGGACGCCTGACGACTGGCATATCCTCGAAATCTTCAGAGAGGGCTGTCGATAGCTTCGAGTACCGCCCTGAGGTGGGCCTGATGAGCGGCGTCTTCAGTGCCACCTCGCCGCACTTCCTCCCGGTCGACCAGCGTCCTGACGAAGCCCTCTCCTTGAACTACACCACCGAGGCGCTTAGGAACGACCTGGAGGTCACCGGTTTTCCGAAGGCTCGCCTATTCGTCTCCTCAACCAGTCCAGTCTCTTCCATTGCGGTGAGACTTAGCGACGTCGCGCCCGATGGCACTTCAGCTCTCGTCCAAAAGGGCGCCCTGAACCTCACGAGGAGGAACTCATTCGAGAAGCCCGAGCCGCTGAAACCGGGGAAGGTGAACGAGGTCGAGGTCGAGCTCAACGTGAACTCATGGGTCTTTGAGAAGGGACACAAGAACAGGGTCTCAGTCTCTGGCAGCGACTGGCCCAACATGTGGCCCACACCCGAGAAGGCTTCCATTTCACTGCACCTCGGCGACGCGACCCCGTCGGGGATGATCCTCCCGTCAATCCCGAAGCGAAAGGGAGGCCCTCCGCAGCCTCGCTACGACCCGCCCCGACCCTTCAGGAAGATCGTCGATGTTTCTCCGAGTCCCGTCGAGTACGAGATAGTGCGCGACCTCTATTCGGAAAAGGTCACGCTGAGGTTGAAGAACTCCGGGCTCACAGTCATCCGCGACCCGGCGGTTCACCTCACCAGCTCCTTGCAGTCCGAGGCAACGGTCGACCCAAACAAACCTTGGGAAGCGCACGTGAAGGGCAGGGAGACCATCACTCTCAAGAGGAGGGACCAGACCATCGTGGTGGAGGGAGAGGACCTTCTATCGAGCACCAAGGATGCCTTCGATATACGTGTCACCCTCAACGTGACCATCGACGGCATGGCGTTCTTCAACAAGACATGGCACAAGTCCGTGCCGAGGATCCTCTCCTAGGGGGGATTGGTCTCTGAACGTCTTCCGACTATCCAAGGTCGTCAACGCGCCCCTCCGCTACGTCTACGAGTGGTGCACAGACTTCTCCTCGGAGCACTACCGTCTCGACGGTGAGCCGAGGAGGATGCTCGAGGTCACCAAGAACAGAGTCATCTTCATCGAAGTCTACACCCTCCCTGATGGGGCGCAGCGGATGGGCGTAGACCTGATGACCCTTCGCCCTGTCTCCTCATGGCACATGGACTACTTCGGACAGGACAACGACGAGTCCGCCGACTATACCCTCAATGCGGTGGGGAGAGGCAAGACTCGCATCGACATGAGCTTCAGAAACAGGTGGAAGGGGGAAATGTCCCTCTCCACGGAGGAGAAACGGAAGATCGAGAACGAGGCATGGGACGGATACATCCGGACGCTCGAGGGTGCCTACAGGGCACGAAAGAAAAGGCGCAACTAGTGCTTTGTTATCCAGTCCAGGATCCTTTCGGTCACATGCATGATGTGTGCCTCTTCCTTGAAACCGTGCCCCTCCCTAGGATAGACGAAGAGTTCGGTTTCCACCCCGAGGTCTCTCAGCGCGCGGAAGAACTCGTAGCTCTGCGTAGGGGGAGCCGATGGGTCTTCGGCCCCGACGACTATGAGGGTCGGCGTCCTCACGTTTCTCACGAAGTTAATCGGGGAGAACTTGGATTGCAGGTTTCCGGAACGATAGGGGTCAGAGCGGTAGTGGTTCGAGTCCCAGAGAGGTATGTCCGAAGTCCCGTGGAAGCTGAGCCAGTCGCTAATCCCGGCCATCATTACCGCCGCCCTGAACCTCTTGGTCTGCGTGACCGCCCACGCCGCCATGAAACCGCCATAGCTGTGTCCCATGATGTAGACCCGCTTGGGGTCGACGAGACCGGTCTCGATGCACCAGTCGACGCCGGCCATGATGTCCTGGAAGTCTCCGGCGCCCATCCCTCTGACGTTGCCCTCCGCGTACCTCAACCCCCGGCCCGTGCTACCCCTAGGGTTCGGCGCGAGGACGGCGAACCCCTTCGACGCGAGGAGGTGGATGGGCTGGCTGTAGTTGTGCAGGTAGTAGGTGTACCGAAAGGCAAGCGTCGGACCCCCGTGTACCACCACCACGAGGGGAAGTTTGCCTCGCCCTTTCCTCGAGCCCTCAGGGGGGACGGCAAAGAGACCAGGCACCTTTAGACCATCCGACGAGCGCCACTCGACCCGTCGTATCTCACCAAGAGCCAGGTCCGTGAGGTCTCCATTCACGCTCGAAATCGATGCTAACGAGATCGAAGACCGATCCGCAGCGAGCTTCCCCGCCCACGCCTCCGGCGGCTCCGTGTGCCCCTCCATCGAGGTGGCTATCGTCCCGGTCGAAGGGGAGAGGGTGAACCTCTGCCAATACCCGGGCTGCATGGCATAGCGCCCCGACCACAAGGTCCTCCTCACCGGCTCCCTACGGCGCTCGGGGTCGACCGTCAGTGTTCCCAGGACCGCGCTAGTGCTCTCATCGCTCGCGAAGAGCAGCTGGTTAGGGGCGCACCACTCCATCCAGCTGACGCTGCCCTTGTACCCCTTTGTGAGGTCGAACGCGCGACCCCGACGGCCGCTGGTCGGGACGACCATAAGGTCACCCGCGATTATCCCCCGGTCGCTCCAGACCGAGGTGAGGAAGTAGAGCGATGCCCCGTCCTTAGACAGGAGCGGTCGGGCGACCTGGCGCGGGTATGGGTCGTGGACCACCTTCACGTCCCCGGTCTTCGCGGAGATTGTCGCGACCTTGGCTCTGTACCAAGACCACTCATACGGCTCATCGGATACCGTGGCCGCAAACGTCTTGCCGTCACTGGACCAGTCGAACTCCCAGACATGGAACGGCCCCCTGCTCCTCGATAGGGCTTTCCCGCTCCGGACGTCGACGGTCCATATGCGAAGGAATCTGGGCTCGCCTTCGAACCAGAGTACTCCCCCCGATCGTTTTGTTCTCTCCGCGCGTTCTGGCGTCTCCGCGTCCTGCATAAGGAATGCTATCTCGTGCCCTCGGGCGGACCACACGATCGGGTTGGAGAGCAGTCCGAAGGCCGCGGGCCCTATCTTTCCCGGGAGGTTCGTCAGCTGCACGGCCTCGCCGCCGTGGCTGCTCATCGTGTAGATCTGGAAATTGGCGCCCCCTTCCCTGTTCGAGAGGAATGCGAGGGTGTCACCGTCAGGGGACCACCTGGGAGAGAGGTCGTTCCGCGCTCCTTTCGTGAAAGGGCGCGCGCTTCCCTTAACGGGCGCCCCGCTCTCGTCGAGCTGAGCTACCCATATCGCGCTCCTCACGACACCCGCCTGGTCGGTCTTGTGGTTGTCGGCGACGACGAACGCGACCGCGCGACCGTCCGGGCTGATTTGCGCGTCGCTTACCATCTTCACGCGCAGGATATCCTTGATCTCGACCTTCCTCTTAGTCGGGTGCATATCTACGATAGGCTCCTGCTATCGTTAGGCTTTGCAATCTTATATGCGCGACTGCCGCCCCTTTTTTGAGGCAATTGCCGGCTGTCAATTCCGTTCTCGGACCCTTGGACCCCGAAAGGCTCGGTTTCACGCTCGCTCACGAGCAC
>JAPCJP010000012.1 GCA_027886885.1 Nitrososphaerota archaeon
GAGACGTCGAAGTAGAGGTTCTCGTTCAGCAGCCCGTGGGATACGAGCACCCCCGCCGTCTCAAACTGCCCGAGCATCATGCCAATGTTTTGGGCTCCGGGGCTGCCGTCAGGGTACTTTGACTTGAACTCCTTGTAGTCCTTCGCCGAAAAGTCCTTCATGAACCAGGTCATCGCGTCGCGCGCTTCGGGTGTGTTGAATGTCTCTGACATCTGGAGGAGTAACTCCGCGTCTCGCTTTGTCGGCTTCTTCAAGGTGGCGAGCAATGAAAGCCCGTCTCATATAAGCCTGAGGGATTTTTTGACCGTCGAGACTAGGGCAAGTTGACTACGTCCCCGTGAATCCCCGATGAGACGGGGGGAAGTATGACCGAGGCGAACTGGATGTAACACCCGTCTTCGAAGCACACGGTCCCTATGGGCAGCGTACCCCCGTTCGGACCAAAGACGCCGACCGGATCTAGGTTGTTGTACTCGAGGGTGACCCCCGAATCGATCAGCCCGCCGTGCTGGGCGAGGATGATGCTGCAGTTCCAGAACGTCTTCTGCGGGCACGTGGAAGTTGTGACCTGTGTGATGGTCACGGGGTCGCTCAGGTCCGTCGCCGAGAAGACGGCTCCTGAGGACCCACCCTGTCCGAGGATCGTCCCACTCCCCGCCAGCCAGTTCTTCTGCAGCCCGTAGGAATCGCCAGCGACGACCCCGTACAGGGTGCTGCCGACCCAAGGCATCTCTGCCTGAGCCTGGAGCACCGTCGGCCGGAAGCCCTGCCTGTTCGACGTGCCGGGGACGACGGTGCCATAGATTACGGCCGCGCACGACCCGCAGTCTCCCAGTGGCCAGGACGCGCCCGTCCACGAAGCCGTCACGCAGGTCTTCGAGTAGGAGTTTCCGCCAGGGTAGTTGTTCCAGACGCAGACGAAGGTATCATAGCCGGGAATCGTCTGGATGGTGAATTGCACAGCGTCCGTGTGACCGTTGCTGCCCGCGAACTCATTGGTATTGAGCTGGATGCTGTAGAAGCCCGAACCTTGCCTGGTGTCGGTCTCGCTCACGAAGTTCGGGAGCTCCCAGACCCCTACGAACCCGCTCTGCAGCTGCGGGGTGATTGTGATGTGCGGCAGCACGAGCTTCGGCTCGGATTGGATCCCGTCGATTCCGGGGCTGTTTCCGTTCCCCTCGTTTGGGTGCTGCAGGTTGGCGAGCTGCTGAGGCGTTGCACAGGGGACGCTCTTCCAGCCTCCATATTGGCCGGTGGCTGCGAGTTTTGTATTCGTGTAGCAGCCTTCGACATCGGGGAGCGGAGGAGGGGTCGACCTGATGACCAGGTGGGACGAAGCGGATGTCACGGCGGCAGCGCCTTGGAACGGAAGGACCAGGGCGACGCCCGAAGATGAAAGCAGCGCGAGCATGAAGAATGCCACGACTCTGGAGGCGACCGAGGTCACGATTGTTGTATCATGCGGCGCCTTAAAACGGTTATCTGGAGGTTGAACTGCGTTTCCCGCTCCTCCCGGTCAGGGCGGGATGCCGACCTTCTTGCAGAACTCGAGGAAGCGGGGGTCCCTGCGCATCTCCGCATAGAACGGGTCGCACCTTATCTGGAACGGCCACGAGTGCATCTCAGCCTCGCGCATGAGGATCTCGAAGGCCCGGTCGAGGTTCCCTAGTGCGACCTGGACCTGGAACTCACCGGTGAGCTTGAACGCTACGCTGCCCCCAGCGAGAATCTCCTTCACCTTCTCTTCGGCCTCTTTCCTCCTTCCTGTCATCGCGAAGAGTATCCCCTCAGAGACCACGATAGCAGGGTGACTTGGGTCCACTCGACGCGCCGCGTCTATCATCCTTTGTGCCTCCCCAAAGTCCTTCTTCTCCATGTAGTAATCGGCGTGGCCGAGGTAAATCATCGGGCTCTCCGGATTTAGCTCCTTCATCCGCGTCATCACCTCGAGTGCTAGAGCTTCGTCGCCCGCCCATTGGGCAAGATTGACCAGGGTCCCCGCTGCGAACGGGGAGAGGGGGTCGAGCTCGTAGGCCCTCCTGAACATCTGCAGTGCCTCACCGGGTGTCCGCATGATGCTGTCAAGCACTCCAAGATTCATGTACGCCTCCGAGAGGTTGGGGTTGAGCCTGACGGCGACCTCGGTCTCCTTGAGAGCCAGGTCGAACTGGTCCAGCAGCGAGTGGACCCCGGCCATCGCGGCATGAGCCTCGGCGAGGTCGGGGTCGAGCGCGAGCGCCATCTTCGCATACGTCTCAGCTTTCTTAGACATGACGTCGAATTCCTCAACCCCGGCTGAGGCCGTTCCGTGCCAGTTGTCGGCGAGCGCAGCGTAGGCACGGGCGAAGTTGGGGTCGAGCACTATGGCACGCTCGAGGAGCGCGATCACCTGCTTCCCCGTGGACTCGCCCTGATACGAGAGCTGCACAGCCTTCAGGTAGAGAGTGTACGCCTCGACGTTGTGTGTGTCCTTCCTCGGTGTGCGAGCGAAGAAACCGGTCGAGAGCGCTCCAGCTACTTTGGAGGCGACGTCGCTCTGAATCGCAAAGATGTCGTCCAGCTTGCTGTCGTAGTTCGCCGCCCACAGGTGCTCTTCCGTCACTGCGTCCACGAGCTGGACTGAGATTCTGACCTTATCCCCCGCCTTCCGGACGCTCCCTTCGATCACTGTGCCGACATCCAGCTCGTCGGCGATCTCTGAGATCTTCTTGGAGGTCCGCTTGTAGCTCATCACCGAGGTCCTCGCTATCACCTTCAACCCCCTGATCTCCGAGAGTTTCGAGATCAGCTCCTCTGTCAGGCCGTCAGCGAAATATTCGTCGTTGGGGTCTGGGCTGATGTTCACGAACGGCAGGACTCCCAGTCGCTCCCTCTGTCTGGAGGGTTCTGCAGTCATCCTTCCATTCGACGCCATCTTGATCCTGTAGACCTTCATCGGAAGGTCCACGTTCTTTAGTCTCACGTCCCCTAGCTTCTCAATCTCGAGCGAGGTCTTGTTGCGAATCTGGTCGTAGACCTGCTGGGAGATGCAGATACCCCCAGGCTCGGCCAGGGGCTCTATCCTTGAAGCGACGTTGACCGCGTCCCCGAGTATGTCTCCGGTCCCGTGTACCACGTCGCCGACGTGAATCCCGATTCTCACCTCCACCCTCCTTGAGCTTGGCCCGCCCACATTGCGCTCGCCCATCTTCTTTTGCAGCTCGACAGCGCAGGTCACCGCGTCGAGGGCGCTCCTGAACTCCACTAGGAAAGCGTCCCCTATGGTCTTGACCTCAGTGCCTCCGTGGGCGGCGAACGACGGGCGGAGGAGACTCTGATGCTCTTCGAGGAGTTCCAGGGCCAGCGTCTCATTGGTCTGGGACAGGTGGGTGTAGCCGACAATATCCGTGAACATTATCGCAGCTAGCCTCCGCTCACCACCTGCCATTGCGCTTCGTTGGAGGCATGGACTAGGTTCGCTAAAATTCTTGCGGCCTTGAGTCCCCTATGCAGCTTGGGGTCTCTGAAAGTGAGCGGGTCCCGGTGAACACGGCCCGATACATTGCATACTGGATACATATGGTCAGACTTGAATTAGTGCTCGTTCTGGAGAGGCCCAAGAGGGGAGAGATACGAAGACCAGAGCTCGGGTGGGCGAGAATCTCAAGGGACGAAAGGAGATCCCGCGGCTGCTGGCAGAGCTCGAGAAGATTAGGAAGGACATGGTCGGGCTCGATTCCCGGGTGAAGCTGGACGAACTCGGAGGTCGGCGACTGAGCGCGACGAACCTGTTGCACTACGTCGCCCTCCGCCGACTGGACATCCGCAAGATACAGGAGGAGCTGGCGGGGATGGGAATCTCATCCCTCGGTAGGTCTGAAAGCCACGTCCTCTACAACCTTGACGCCGTCATCACTATACTTCACTCGCTCAACGGGACTCCCGTGCCGCTGCACCCGGAAGGAAGCGGAGTCACTCCGGCCGAGGGAGAAAGGCTGATCGAGAAGAATGCTGATTCTCTCTTTGGAACGGAAAAAGACGGACGGGCCGTGAGGATCATGGTCACGATGCCGACAGCGGCCGCAACCGAATTTCCGCTCGTGAGAGACCTGGTGGCCGCGGGGATGGACTGCATGAGGATAAACTGCGCACACGACGATAGAGAAGCGTGGTCCTCGATGATACGGAACCTTCGGACCGCGGAGGTAGAGGTGGGGAGGAAGTGCAGCGTGCTGATGGACATCGGGGGACCAAAAATCCGGACCGGTGAGCTCTCACCTGGACCACAAGTGCTTCGCATAAGGCCGCGGCGGGACTCCTTCGGGCGCGTCGTCTCGCCGGCAAGGGCGGTACTGAAGGGTAGCAAGGGTCGCTCTTCGCCCGACGACGGCCAGGCTGTCGTCCAGGTCGAGGACGCGTGGCTCTCCAAGTTGGAAGCGGGCCGCAAGGTCAAGCTGAAGGATGCCCGCGGAGCGAAGCGCTCGATGGTGGTCGTTGCCAGAAGTCCGGGCTCGGCCATCGTGGAGTCCCGCAAGACCATCTATCTCGACAACAGGACGCGGCTCTCATCCAAGCTCGGGGGGAAGACCCACTGGACAAAGGTCGAGAATATCCCGCACCGGGAGCAGTCGATCTCGCTGAAGAGGGGGAACCATCTGGTCGTCACCGCCGACCGGACCCCGGGAAGGCCTGCCGTTGGGGGCCAAGCAGCGCGCATCTCCTGCACCCTTCCGGAAGCCCTCCCCTACGTCAAGGTCGGGCACGCGATCTGGTTCGACGACGGGAAGATCGGCGGAATCGTCCGCCAGGCCTCCGGTCAAGAATTGCGTGTTGAGATCACCCAGGCGGGGTCGGAGGGGGCTGAACTATTCTCCGACAAGGGGATCAACCTGCCAGACAGTGATCTGAGACTGCCGTCGCTCACAACGAAGGACAAGGAGGACCTGAGGTTCATCGTCAAGCACGCCGATATCGTGGGCTACTCGTTTGTGAGGAAGCCAGAGGATATCAAACTCCTCCGCTCTGAGCTGAAGAGACTGCGGAAGGGAGCGATGGCCATCGTGCTCAAGATCGAGACGAGGAAGGCTTTCGACGAACTCCCGAGTCTGCTCCTCGAGGCGCTGCGCGCCCCCGTCTCGGGGGTGATGATCGCGAGGGGTGACCTCGCGGTCGAGTGCGGGTACGAGAGACTAGCGGAGGTCCAAGAGGAGATACTCTGGATGTGCGAGGCTGCTCACCTCCCTGCTATCTGGGCCACCCAGGTACTCGAAGGTCTGACCAAGGGCGGTCTCCCGTCCAGAGCCGAGGTCACTGACGCGGCCATGGGGGGAAGGGCTGAGTGCGTGATGCTGAACAAGGGACCGCATATGGTGGAAGCGCTTCGAGCCCTGGACAATATCCTGAGGCGTATGCAGGAGCACCAGCTCAAGAAGACTTCCCTGATGAGGCCGCTCAGCATCGCCGGTAGGTTCTACGAGGAACTGGATGACTCCGCCACGGTAACGTCTGTCCGACGCTAGGGGCTCAGCCATACCGAAGCTTAGGCCCTTCCGACATACGTTTATCTCACGCCCACGGATTCGGGAGGTCGTGGCTTCCACCGGGTTGCCAGCCCTCGATAGGATTCTGGGTGCCGACGGCTACCCGGACAAATCCACCGTGCTGGTCATAGGACCTCCTGGGATAGGAAAGGAGGCCCTCGGATACTGGTTCACCGGTTCCGGGCTTGCACAGGGAGACTTTTGCCTCTATGTCACGAGGTTGTCTGTGAAGGAGGTGATGCAGGACGAGAAGGGCTTCGGCATCGACACAAGCGAGAATATGCCGGTCTGGTTCGCTTCGGAGGGCGGCCAGATCAAGTACGACGTGAACGACCTCTCCGGACTGTCGTACAAGATCAAGGAGGTCCTCAAACAGAACGCAGGGAGGAAGGTCAGGGTGGTGATGGATGTCATCTCACCTCTCCTGATGCTCAACCCTCCAGAGACAATATACCGTTTCCTGACCCAGCTCTTCGCCGACATCAAGCAGTATGACATCGTGCTGATGGCGACTCTCGAGGAGGGAATGCATCAACCCCAGGTCCTCGCCGCGATGCAGCAGCTCTTCGACGGGGTAGTCGAAATGCGGCTGTACGAGGAGGGGTTGAAGGTGGTGCCCCTTCTCAGGGTCCGGAAGATGCGCGGACTCCCGCCCCAGCCCGGTTACTTCGACTTTTCGCTGACAAGGAACGGAATGGAGATAGCAGCACATGTCCATTAGCCTCACTCTGATCCTGGTCGTCGCGGTCACAGAGGTGTTACCCTCCGCGGTCTTCCTATACGCAGGCTACTGGGCTCTCAGCGTAAGGCGAGCTCTCGTCTCCCGGATTTACCGCAACGAATCGCTCTGGCTGGGGGCTGTGGCGTTGTCGCTGTCAGCCGCCGTCTTCCTTACCTACAGCACTAACACCGTAATCACCGACGCGATCAACATCTACTTTTCCGTGTTCTACGTCATTCTCTTTGCCTTCCTCGACTCCGTGATACCGGTCGTCAGGAGGTCTGACCCGCTCCTTCGTTCTATCCTGCGCTGGGAGAAGCTCCGCTACGTGCTCTGGGCCGACCTGGGCGTTCTCGTGGCCTTCCAGGTCCTTCCTGGCGTCTTCCCCTCGCTCTCCACTGGTACGGCGGGATACGCCCTCATGGACGGGGGGTGGTTCGTGGTAGCCTCAATCCTCTATGGGCTCTCCGGGCTCGCTGTCTTGACCGGGGCGAAAAGGTCGAGAGACATGACGCTCAGGTCGAGTCTGAAGTGGATCGGCGCATGCATTCTACTCGCCGTAGGCCTCTTCACGGTCTATACCCTCGAGTACACGCTCCTACCCAACCTCACCCAGTTCGAGTTCTTCTATTCCTATCCCGCGGTCCCCGTCGGACTTGCCTACATTCTGATAGCATACGCCCTCTACAGGAGCGCGAGGTCCCTCGCTCCGATAAGCCGCCTGCAGACAGACGGCTAGGAAGTCGAACAAAAGGGAGAATTAGCCAGAAACTTGAGCCTGGGTCGGACACGGATGGAGATAATCTGGCCGGAAAGATACAGCCCCGCGAACACGCGGATACACGTCAGCAACGAAATCCAGATCAGTGCGACGCCTGAAATCATCTGGTCCTGGCTGGTCCGGGCGGCCCGTTGGCCGGATTGGTACACGCCGATCAAGCAGGTCAGAATGGAGGGCGGGGGCGAGGACCTGACCACTGGTCTAGGGTTCACCTGGAGGATCTTCGGCGTGACGTTTTCCTCAAAGGTGGAGGAGTTCGTACCCTACGAGAGGCTGGCCTGGAGCGCACGGTACGAGGGCGTCGACGCCTATCACGCGTGGTTGATAGAGAGGGGACCGGAAGCGTGCCGCGTCCTCACCGAGGAGAACCAGAACGGTTGGCTGGCGAGGCTGAACAACACCCTCAGACCATCCAACGTGAGCTATTACCACTACCTCTGGCTCGAGGCCCTGGCCAAGAAGGCCGAGGCGGGACCCCCGAGTTGATGGGCGCCTATCCGTAGATGATGGTCGTGGCGCTGAGCCAGAGGAGGAGGGTCCCAAAGATCAGGAGGAATGCGGAGGAGAGCACTAGGGTCCGCTTTTCGGACTGGCCCCTGCGCAGGAGCGCTATCACCGACACCAATAGCGAAAATTCGATGACGAGCAACTCCGCCTCGAGCAACGCTTTCAGCAGGGCGCTCTTGGAGATGATGTCCACCGTCCCCAGAGTCGTGAGAAGCGTCAGCATGGTCGCGGCTGCGGTCGCGATGGCAGCTGCGATCAGATTGTAGTTTGCTTCGTGAGGCGTCAGCTCCTCCATTGTAGACATTGGACGCTAGACCTGCAACGTCCCATCTAAAAGCTCGATTCCGGAAGCGCGGTCAAATGGCCTGGACATCAGGTGCTATTCTGTGAGGACCTTGTTGGTGCCCCGAAGCCTCCGAACAAGCTCACGCATTAGGTTCATGGCTATGTCGGGCTCGGTGCGCACTATCCCGGAGAAAATCCAGGAGGTCAGGCCGAAACACGTGACCGGGGTCATGGCTATCACGTCTGCGGACCTGGGTTGCTTGTCGATGAGAGACATTTCCCCGAAAAAGTCACCCTTCCCAAGCTTCGAGAGGAGCTTCCCCCTACGACGGACCTCGACCTCGCCATCGAGTATCAGGTAGAAGCCGACTCCGTCCTCGCCCTCTTTGACGATGTGCTTCCCCGCGTCGTAGCTGGTCTGCCTCCCTGAGTCGATGATCGTCTTGATGTGCTTCGGCTTTAGGCCGGAGAAGAGAGGGACAGACCGCAGCATCTCCGCCACGTACTTGTCTGACACCTCAGTCAAATGTAGAGAAAAATGAGTTCCTCACGAGATTTAAACGTAACGATGGGTCCGGTCCTCCAAAGTCAAATCGCGCGTACCGTCGATTCATAACACGTTAATATCCTGAAGGCCGTTTCAGAGGCATGCGAGTAGGGAGGGGCCGGACCGCGGTCGTCGGGGCCATGGCGGTCCTTTGTTTGTTGTTAGCGGGAGGGCCCCTCCTCGCGCATGCAGCCCCGGCCACCGCCGAGCCAGCGAAGGTCGTCCCCACGACGATTTGCGTTTGTGCACCCCAGCCGGCTGGGCAGGGGTCTGGGGTACCAGGTTTCAGGGGGCACGGGCCGCCCAACTCAACTCCGCTGTACGACGAGCAGCTCGGCGTGACCTTCACCCAGTCGTTCACATCCCTGGAGTACAACGTGACTGCGGTGGAGCAGACCGACCCGACGCTCGCAGACGGTCCCGCATACCTCTTGAACGGGCTCTCCAACCTGGGGTACTGGTATCAGGTGGGAGTGTCCTGGAATTGGAACCCGGGCACTAACCCCGGGACCGGTTTCGACATGAACTTCGAGGTCTTCAACGGCGCGGGGAACTCGGTATTTCCCACCAACGGAAACGGCGGGATAGATGCCTTCTCGGGGACCGTGAACGAGGGGGACCCGGTCACTCTGAACCTCTACATTTCGACGACAAACCAGCAAGTCGTGATGATCGCAGAGGACACGGTCACAGGAGCCATGGCGTCGGAAGTCTACCCTGACATGGGAGCCACGAGCTTCATCGGGCTCCCCAGCTCGGTCGCGAACCAGAACGGGTTCTTCACGGGTCTGATGACGGAGTGGTACCACGGCGACCCGTATTACGCCAATGAGGCTGAGGTGACCTTCTCGAATCCGAGCCTTGCGGTCTCCTCTGGGTGGATGTGGATGGACGAGTTCAACCCCAATACCGAAGGTGCCATCTTCTCGACCAATACCTCGACTCCCATCTCATACGCAGACCCCAACACGCTACAGGAGTTCTCCTACAATGGGACGACGGAATACAGCGACGCCTACGAGTTCGTAACTGGTGCTCTGAACTCGACGGCCCCACCTCCCCCGCCTCCACCCTCTGTCGTCCCTCTGACCCTATCGTTCTCCGTCCAGGGCGGCGGCACCGGCTACTCTGCCCCTGTCCTTTCATACGTCTCGGACGGAAAGACTAGCACCGTATTCCTGACCCAAACTCCAACGGCATACAATGTAGATGCGGGGACAACCTGGACGGTCTCTCAATCTCTCGCCGGGGGGTCGAACGGTGAGGAGCGGTTCGAGACCGACCAGCCCAGCTCCGGCACGGCCAGCGGCACCCTGACAGTCCAGTTCATTTACTACACCCAGTTCAACGTGGTCTTCGGGTATTCGGTCACGGGTGGGGGAACCGGTGCAGGTGCGCCGACGGCATCGTTCACGTCCTTCGGCTCTTCATCCACAACGCCTGCCGGAACCGATGTCTGGGCGGACAGCGGAAGCCCGTACCAGTACCAGCAGCTGCTACCCGGTTCGACCTCGAGCGAGAGGTGGTTCACGAACTCCAGCGGGACCGTGACTTCGTCCCACAGCATCGGGGCCACGTACTTCCACCAATACCTGGTGAGCGTCGACCTGTCCTTCGTCGCCATCCAGAACCCCCCGGGAGTCGTTCTGACCTCCACATCAGAAGGCCAGCCCCTGGACGTCACACTAGTCCAGGGGGCGAATCAGGAGTGGCTCGACGAGGGCGCCGCGTATTCCCTGCCGCAGACCTTCTCGCTCTCGCCCGGGGAAAGACTGGAAGCGGTCAACGCGACGGTTTCGGGGACGGTCTCGACCCCGGTCACGATACACCTACCTTACATGCACCAGTTCTTTATCGGGGTCTCCCAGAACGTCCCGAACGGAGGGACGGTCTCCGCCTCCTCCGGTTGGTACGACGCAGGTTCGACCTTGTCCGTCAATGCGACCGCCTCCACAGGCTACCAGTTTGAGGTATGGAATGGTACGGAATCCGGTGCTGTCTCCAGCGCGAATCCTTCCCTGACGCTGACGGCGGGCTCGGGCGGCCCGGCCAACGAGACCGCCGAGTTCGATGTGGGGGTTACGATAGCGGCCAATGGTCCCGACGGCCTTTCCTACAGCGACGGGTCGGTCTCAGGAGCGGTGGCTCCTGGGAAGAGCGCCGAGGTCTTCGTCCCCCCTGCCTCCAACCTGACCCTGACCTCGACCGGCACGGGGCTCTTCTCCTCCTTTAGCGGATGGACGGGGGCTACGACCTCATCCAGTCGTCAGATCTCCCTGATGTTGAACGGCCCCGAGACCATTACCTCGAACTCGTCCTCCGACCTGTACACCGTTCTCCTGCTCGTCGTCATCGCTGCCATCGCGGCGGCTGCGGCGGTCGCCCTGTCGATGCGGAAGAGACCGTCGCCCCCGGCTCCCTAGGCCGATCCCTTGCTCGGTCTCTCCTCGGACGCAATCTGGGCGAGGGAGCGGCGGCTGACGGCAGAGTAATCGTAGTCTTTCGCGTCGTATCCGGGCTCTGAGTACTGGTCACGGTGCTTTATGAGGAGCCACGACTCCTTCCCGCCGAACCCGGCGGTACGCACGAGCGCGAACGAGCCCTTGAGCTTCTTCCCGTAGAGATGGAACTTCAGGTTTCCGGCCTTCAGACTCTCCTTGGCGACTCGCTCCCCTTCCATCTTGTCGAAGACCTCCCTGCGCACGCCCTTTGCGATCTCCTCCTCGGGGTTGTAGGTCCCCTCGTCCCATATCATTACCGCCCCGCCCCCGTAATCACCCTTCGGTATCGTCCCCTCGAAGTGGCTGTACTCGATGTCGTGGTCCGGTGTGGGCAGTGCGAGCCTCCTGACGCCGCTATCCAGGGTGGGGCCCTTGGGGACGGACCACGACGGCATGACGCCGCCTATCTCGAGGCGGAAGTCGTAGTGCAGCGAAGTGGCCTTGTGCTTCTGCACAACGAAGGCCATGTTTCCCTTCTTGGCTTTCGCCATCCTGGGTCGCGAATTCGGCTTGACGGATGCATAAGGAGTTATCCCTGGGAGAGAGGGAAGCGCGATTCCTAATTGTACCCGGACAAGCATTTAAGACGGGACAAACGCCCTCGATGACCATGGTTCTCGGACAGGGCGATTATACGTACAAGGCGCAGCTAGACTGGGCGAAGCTTCCCCTATGGTGGAGCTTCAGCGGGGTGACCGACGTTGCCGTCGACTCCCAGGATCGCGTCTACGTCTTCGATAGGATGGGAAAGCATCCCGTGGTCGTGCTGGACAAGGACGGTCGCTTCGTCTCGTCCTGGGGCGAGGGGAAATTCCGGACCGCTCACAACATCTACATCGACGCCAAGGACGATGTCTGGACAGTCGACTGTGGCGCCCACGTGGTCAACAAGTGGGGTCCCGACGGAACACCCCTGCTTGAGCTCGGCACCCGCGACATCGCAGGGGCCCAGTACTACGGCGAGGTCTTCAACATGCCAACTGGCGTCGCAGTCGCGTCGACCGGCGGCGTCTACGTCTCTGACGGATACGGGAACCTCAAGGTCCAGCGGTTCACATCGGATGGTAGGCACCTCGGGAACTGGGGAAGGGGAGGCAAGGGTCCCGGAGAGTTCGCGCTCCCGCACAGCATCAATATCGACGAGCACGACAACGTCTACGTCTGCGACAGGGAGAACGGCAGAGTCCAGGTCTTCGACCTCGACGGCAAGTACCTGAAGGAGTGGGGCGGGATGAACCTCCCCGAGAGCATCGATTTCGACGACAAGGCAGCGTACATCTGTGAGGAGCTGCAGGGGGACAAGCCCAACAAGGTCTTCGTCTTCGCCCGGGACGGGAATCTCGTCTCGAGTTGGTCGACAAACGACCCCGAGGGCAACGGCATCATGACCACGGCCCACGGGATAGCCGTGGACTCACGGGGCGACATCTACCTCGCCGACAACCCGAGCTGGTACAAGAGCCCCAATCCGGCAGCGGAAGGGCCCGCCAGAGTGGTCAAGTTCATCCGACAGTAGAAAGCGATCCACGACTGGGTTAAGTAGCCGCACTTTCACGGCTTTGTCGATGAGAGTTCTTAGTCTTCCCCGCCTCCCTTCTATAGGCCAAAAGGAGAAACTCCCCCGCGTAGTCTACACAATAGTAGAATGCCAGTCCTGCCACGCGAAGGTCAAGCGCCCCTTCAACGCAGGTGATTTCGTTACCAGAGAGGAAGGCGCCTGCAGCTCCTGCTCGGGGAACAAGAGGACCAGCCTAATCTACTCCGAAGAAGTCGCCAAGTCCAAGTGAGCGGGAGAGCGGGTCCCGCTAAGGAAAGGATACAAGGTTAGATGCATTCCATACCTTTAACTAGCGCGTCCGCAGCGGGTGATTTACTGAACGGAACCGCAGTGGGATTGGTGAAATGGATGAGTTTCGGACAACGAAGAGGAGGAGGCGGAGGCTATGGTAGCAGGGGAGGAGGTGGCTATGGAGGAAGTTCCGGAGGAGGTTTCGGAGGTTCCTTCAAGAAGCCCGTTGAGGTCGGTAAGGAATACGACGTCACCATCTCTGATACCAGCAAGCGTGGCGAAGGCATTGCCAAGATCGACGGATTCGTGATCTTTGTACCTGGCACAAGACAGGGCCAGACTACCAGGATCAAGGTAACGCAGGTCTCTAACCGCTTTGCGACTGGTGAAGTCGTAGAGGGTTCGGCAGCGGCTGCTACGACTACCTCTGACTCGGAGAACAGCGCATAGCGTCAGACCGTAAGGTCTGGCTCGGCTGAGAACGGTTGCCTCTATCAGGGGCAACCCGCCCTTTTCTTATATCGACAACATCAGAGCCTATACTAGCGCTCTGGAACCCGTTTTCGAATGTATATATACGGGGAAACTGGCTCGTGCCGATAGTTTTATGTCGGATTTTGGGCATCGAGCAACCACTCCGCACCGGACGGACTATGCGAAATCAGCTAGGCTAGAGAGGGCGAACAACAGGTGCCCACGCTGTGGCAGGGATTCCATGATGACCGACGCGTCCCGCGGGGAAGTGTACTGTAGCAGCTGCGGGTTCGTCGGCAAGGACAAGACCGTCGAGACTGGACCCGAATGGCGGTCCTTCTCGTCAGAAGAGAAGGATGACCGTAGCAGGGCAGGGCTTCCGTCCTCGGTAGCCATCCATGACATGGGGCTGGCCACCACCATAGGCGGGGAGAACAAGGACGCTTCCGGCAAGACGCTCTCCGGTTCCATGAGGTCGAGCATCGAGAGAATGAGGACCTGGGACAGGAGGAGCCAGGTTCACGAGTCAGCGGACAGGAACCTTAGGCAGGCTTTCAGCGAGCTCAGGCGGCTGTCAGAGAAGCTTTCGGTCTCTGAAGCGGTCACCGAAAGGGCAGCTTACATCTACAGGAAGGCGCTTGAGAGAAGCCTCGTGAGGGGCAGGTCGATCACGGCGATAACGGCCGCATCACTTTATGCGGCGTGTAGGGACAGGGAGATCCCCAGGACCCTCAAGGACATAGCCGCGGCGAGCAATATCAAGAAGAAGGATGTCGCGAGGAGTTACAGGTTGCTTCTCAAGGAGATGGACATGAAGATGCCCGTCGTCAACCCGGCCAAATGCATAACGAAGATAGCCTCAAGGGCTCATGTGAGCGAGAAGACCCAGAGGCGGGCGCTCCAGATACTGCTGAAGGCAGAAGAGGCAAGGATTTCCGCGGGCAAAGACCCCATGGGGCTCTCTGCTTCGGCCCTCTACGTGGCCTGTACACTCGAAGGGGAGAAGATGGTGCAGAGGGAACTCGCGATCGCCGCGGGCGTGACCGAAGTCACGATCCGCAATAGGTACAAGGGCCTCAAGCTCGCGCTGGGCATCTGAGACTCCCGAAAGGGGAGGATTCGGGTCTAGAACCCGAGCGACTCGTTGACGAAAATCAGCCGGACGTTCTGGTAGGGCGTCTCCTTCTCGACGATCAGTATCTTGCCCACAAAGGAACCTGGGTAGCCCACGCTCTTCATCCGCTGGTCCTCGAGCGGAAGGGAGTGCTCCCTTATGCGAGCTAGCCCATCGTCCAGGTTGGGTACGATCTTCTGAGTCCCGACCACCCAGATGACGTTCTTCGCGCCTGCAGCGTACGCGGCCAGTTGGCTTCCCCCGGCGCTCGCGATGAGCACCTGGCCCGACTCTGTCACAGCGTGCACGCTACCGAGATAATACTGAGTCAAAACAGACCGCTGGCGCAGCTCCATCTGCTTTGCTTGGTCCTTTTCCGCCAGTATCTCGGCCTTCAAGTTCTTCCAGCTGTGGGAACCGGACTTTAGGGTCTCGAGGAACCCGATTTCCTCCAGGGTCTTTGAAGAGCCTGTCATTACTTCGGAGCCCGCAGGTATGAGCTCAGTTAGTCGCCCGAGGGCTTCGGCCCTGGTGAGAGCGAAATCAGCCTGGATTCCGCGCTCCTTCAACGCGGCGATGGTCCTTTCGACCGTCCCAATGTCGGCGGGAGTGGTCCACCGCTTCTCGTTCCCATCGGAGGCCTTTGGAGACTGAAATTGACCGCTAGTAGCTGATTGCATGTATCGGGCACCCAAGATAGTGGATATAAATCTAGTAGTAATATGCTACTTACTTGGTAAGTCTGACCTGACTGGCCGCCCTATGATGCTTAAATTCCAGAAGAACCCATTTGGTGGGATGAGCCAGACGAAGCAGGCCAGGCTCGTGCCTCAGACCGGCGAGCCGGGGGAAGAGGTCGTCCACCTCTCCTCATTCGGAATAGTCAAGCAGGGCGGGAAGGTGCTGCTCATGAAGATGATCAGGCCTGAGAGGCATGCGGGAAAGTGGGCACTCCCCGCGCTGGTAATCAATTATGGCGAGAACCCGCTGCAGGCCATCAGTCGCGTTACCCAGTCATCCCTTGGCGTAGCGCCCAAGGGCGTGAGAATCCTGGACGTGCAGTCCTACGGCGACAAGCACTGGGACATATGTTTCGTCTACAAGATGGAGCTTTCCGGCCCTGAAGCCCATTCACAGGACGTGGAGAGCGTAGAGTACTTTGACCTTGCAGCCCTCCCGGCTGGGCTGCTGGAAGGCCACAGGGAAGTCCTCCAGAGCCTCATCGATAGCAGGCTGGCATAGCGATCGAGGAAGACGTCGCTGGTCTACACAGGGCTATGACTTTAGCCATCCGAGCTTCAAGAAGGTGTATGTCGCGAGCGCCATGGCGATGCCTGTGACCAAGAGCACCTCCCACAGGTCTGCTTGGTAGGGCACGTCCAGGAGGTTCGTGCCGAGCAGACCCGAGACTACGGCGGGGATGACCCCGACGCCCGTTATCACCGCCAGGATCTTCAGTATGCGGTTGGTATCGAACGATGTCTGATTGATGTAGAGGTTGATGAGAGAGTCCAGGTTGTCAGTCAGGTCGTCAGCCAGCTCGTTCTGGAAGTTGGCTTCGTCGAGGAGGACGTTGAAGGTGTCCCTGGCCCTATCGTCGAACCCTTCGAGCGTGACCCTCCTTGAAATCACGATGTTGAGGAGGTTCTTGAAGTGGACCAGGTTCGAGACGAGACGGGAGACCTCCTTGTTCAGCTGGTACATCCGCTCAAGGAAATCCCTCGGGAGTTTGGACCTGGGCGTGTTCCCGATTCTGACCACCTCGAGCTCGATCTCCCCGAACATGGATTTGTAGACCCCAAGCGTCGACTCGAGGATCTCGTAGAGGAGAGAGACGGCGAGAGTGGTGTTCTCGAGTGCATCGGGCTCACTGGCTATTTCGTCGAAGAGTTGGAGCTTGTGAGGCGAAAGGGTGATTATCTTCGTACCGCTGCAGATGACCACAAGCCCCGTCTGGGATATCCTGGTGTAGCTCTCGGCGCGAGTCGGATATTGTATCTCCCCAGACTTGAGGAAGATGAATGACATATGCTGGACGTAGTCTATGTGAGGGAATATCTCGTCCACTACTTTCGTCTTGAAATGGCGCAGAGGGACATGGAGCGCGGAGCTCAGGGTTGTGATGCCCTTGTCGGTCACCTCGCCTATGTTTATCCACTCCTGATCTTTGGTCCTCAGGTGGGCTGAGACGTCATCCCAGGTCAAGCCCCGGTGGACTCCATTAGCGTCCACCGACTCCATGGTTGTCTCGGGCTGTTCGTTAGCCTCCGCCTTTGTCTCCGGCTTTGTGCGAATCCTGCTGCCGGTAACCCTGCCCGTCACGGCGAGCGCCCTCGGGAGACGCAGGAGCCTCAGAAGCAACGCCGGAGACCCCGAGATATTCAAACCCAGAAGGGAAAGGTAGCTCAAGAAGGAGAACGCGACGATGATCAGGTCGAGGAGGTGCCAGGGAGCTTTGAAGTACGCCCACCTGCTCCTCGCGAGGTAGAGCTTGGAGAAGTACTCGGCGACGAAGAGCAGGATGATCGTTCCATCGATTATGTCGAAGAAGTGGAGTACCGCATCGGAGAAGGTGAAGAAGAAGGGGAGGAGGATAATCGGGATGAGGACGATCGAGAGGAAGGCCATGAACTTGTCCGAGAGTATCGCGTTGACGGTTTCTCGGAGCTCGTCCCTGGGGTCCTCTTTGGGCACATAGAGAGACCGGGGAAGGTAGAACTCTCCATCTGGATCCGGCGTGACGGCCTCGATGTCTTCTCTATCCGTCAATAGTCGCTTCCAATGTGTGTTTGAATCGGTTGTTAAACCTGCGCCGGAGCGGGCGAAGGAAGCGTCTACTCGAAGAGGTTCTTCTCGAACTCGTCCAGGATCGCCCTGACGACGAGCTCCCGGATGTTCAACGAACTGGAGATGCTTCCGACCTCGGTATCGTGTTCATCCAGTATGTGGAATAACACCCGCTTCCTGTCCGCGTCACTCTGTTTCCCGGCTATGCGCGCAGCCTCGCCCATCGCCCTGTTGCGGACCCCGATCAGCGCCACTCGCTCTGCCTCCGCTTCCTCCAGGGCTTTGTCGAGCTCGAGAAGCACTTGCGAGAGCTTCGAGATCCTGGCCTTGTCGTCCCCCGGGGCGTCGAGCGCGTTCTGGACCCGTCCGCTCATGGACGCGACCTTTTGGGATGGTCTGGCCTTCGGCGCTTCGCCTAAGACTGTAGCGTGCTCGATGTAGATGTTCGAGGCGACGTCCATGGTGATCGAGATGCTCCTTGCGAGCGAGTATCGTCTCCTCGCAGGTCCACTCGGGCTCGGCTCCGACGAGGAGGCGACCAGGCCTGCCCGTTCCATTATGGCCATGTGCTTGGCGACCAAGGCCTGCCCGAGACCTAGCTCCTTGGAGATCTGCAGACCGTAGGCGGCCTCCTGGCTGAGGCGCTTGATGATTCTCCTTCGCACGGGGTTCTCCAGCACCTGGAGCACGGAGTCGAGTTCGGCCTGGTTCGTCTTTACCAACTCAATTAGCAAAAAACCGAGGAAGGGGACCTACTTTAGGTCGACCCTTCGAGGGCTGCCCCCGGGCTTCTGCTGCCTCTTCGGCAACTTCAGCTCGAGGATCCCGTTCTTCATAGTCCCGTCCGCCTTGTCGGCGACGACCTGCTCTGGAAGGGTGAGGTATCGGTGCAATGAGGAGAAGGACCTCTGGACGACGCCCGCGCCCTCCTTCTTGCCCTTGCTCTCGACCTTCTTCTCGGCCTTGAGTTCGAGGCTGTTGGAGTCGATGCGGACTTCGACCTCCTCCTTGGAGTAGCCCGGCAGCTGTGCCGTCAGGCTGAAGTGGTCGCCCCTGTCCTGGAGGTCGAACGAAGGCTGCTGCCTGTCAAGTTCGGACCAGAATGAGCTCATGGGTCTCTGGAAGAATGGTTCGAATAAGTCGTCGAAGATGGTGCTCAGACCCCCGCTCTGGACCGCTAGTGCGGTCGAGTCGGGCCTGGTCGTCGGCTGGGACTTTTTCTTTGTGCTCTTTTCTGTCATGTCTTTCACCTTTGGTATAATACATGCAGTAGTATACCTATATAAGCCTAGCGGGAAGGAGAGACCGAGGCAGGGACGCCCTTCAGAAGCTACGCATGACGTCGCGTGCGAAAGACCTTAGCTTCCGTGTGTAGTCCGAGGCTGAGTCGTGCTCGAAGTCTACCATGACATGAGAGACTCCGACCTCTTGGAGCTTCTCGACCCTCCTGACCGCCGACGACCGTTCGGACTTGTCCCCCTTCAGGAAGAGCTTGCACGAGATAGTGATGTCCTCGAAGGACCTCCCTTTTGCTTCCGCCTCCTTCCGGATCACCTCGGCGCCAGCCTTGATGCGCGCGGGCTGCCTCCAGGTATTGGAGAGCCAACCGTCGCCCAACCTGCCTGTGCGGCGCAGGGCAGGGATGCTTTCGCCGCCTATCCAGATGGGCACGTGCTCCTGACGGGGCTTGGGGTCGAAGACCATCGGCCGGAGCTTGAAGAACCTCCCGCTGAACTGCACCTTCTTCCGGTCCTTTCTCCACACCTCTCTGAGGAACGCTATCGTCTCGTCCGTCCTCGGGGCGCGCTCTTTCAGGGGAACGTTCGAGACCTCGAACTCCTCCCTCATCCACCCCAGGCCCAGGCCGAGTATCATCCTGCCCTTCGAGAGCTCGTCCATGGTCGCGACCTGTTTGGCGAGAACAATCGGATTCCTCAGCGGGGCGAGGAGGACGAACGTTCCCAGTTTGACCTTGTCGGTGATCCCCGCGACGTAGGAGAGCAGGGTGAGGACCTCGTAGCAGGCCGGACTGAGCTTGCTCCACCCCTGATTGGCATTGAACGGGACTACGAGCCGCTCAGCCACCCAGAGCGAGTAGTAACCTTCCTCATCGGTGGCCCGCGCCTGTTCTATCAGCCCCTTTCGATTGGCGTCTCGCCCGTAATTCAGGATCCGTATTCCGAAGCGCGGCGCTGTCACGATGATTCGCGGTCGTCGAACGCGTAATTAAGCGTTGGACAGGTCAGCCTGCGGCCACGCTAGAGCCGGGGGATCACGGGCAGGATGAGATGGGACGGGTGTTTGGCGTCGTGCAGGACCCGCTGCAGCGCCACAAGAGGTTCGCTCTCCTCGACGACAGGCTTGCCCGAGTTCAGGTTGCGGTCGAACTTTGGAAAGTTGCTGCTTGAGATGTCGACCCTGATGCGGTGCCCCACCTTGAAGACGTTGCTGGTGGACCAGAGGTCGACGGTGTACTCGTTCACGACCCCGGGCGTCGAAAGGACCGGCCTGGCCCTCGAGTTCCGGTATCTGGCCCTGATTATCCCGTCAGCGATGAGCTGGGCGAAGCCGGATGGCCTCACGTCGACGAGCTTGGCGGTAAAGTCGGTGTCCGCGGCTGAGGTCGACGCGAAGAGTTTCATCGCGACACGGCCGGTTACCTCGATGTCCTTCTCGAGGGGCGCGGTCGAGTAGACGAGGACGTCGGTCCTGCTCTCGGCCCGGGACTGGTCGTGCGGCCCCTCTGATGGGTAGGTCGAGCGGGCGACCATGTCCTCGCTAAGCGTGGGGACGGGGTTGAGAGGGTCGTAGACGAAACGGTCTGCCTCCTCCTCCTCGGGTGGAGACCTGCTGAGGGTGCCATAGCCCCGGGAGCTGTTCGCGTCGCCGCCGCTGTGGATGAAAAACTTGGTCAGACGCTGTCTCGACAACGGCCACTCGTTCTCGTACCTCCAGACCTCGTCCCCCATGACGAAGATGCGGACGGGCGGGTCCCTGGAGACGCCGTTGTCGACATCCTTCAGCCAATAATCGAACCACTTGAGAATCAGCCCCTCCATCCCCATGCCACTCCATTCGGCCTTCTCGCCGAAGCTGAATTCGCTTGGGAGAGAGTGGTTCCAGGGGCCGACGATCAGGGCAGGCGACCTGCTCTTCTTCGTCTTCCCCTTGGACCTTAGGCCTGCAAAACTGTCGAGCGAGCCCTGGAGAAAGAAGTCGTACCACCCGCCGACGATGAAGGCGGGAGTCGAGACCTTCTGGTAAAATCGAGCGAGGTCTACCCTGGCCCAATACTCGTCCCGATCGGGGTGGCTCGTCCATTCCTTGAGGTACCTGCTCCATGGGATAGGGAGGTCCTTAACCGGGAGGAAACGGTAGGTTGAGTCGTACATCTCGTCGATGTCGAAGGGTTTGCTACCCTGCTTCCCTTCGGGCCAGGGGTTTCTGCTCTCCATCTCCTTGGAATGTCCCACCAGCCAGTGCTCGACGAATTGGAGCTGAAGCGCGCCCCCTCGTGAGACCCATTCGTCGTAGGAGCTTGCCGGCGCAAGGATCGGCGCGATGGCCCGCAGATGGGGCGGGTCGGAGATGGCCGCCAGCCACTGCGTCAGTCCGACGTAGGAACCTCCATGCATACCCACCCGTCCGTTGGACCAGGATTGGGAGGCGCACCACTCTACGCTGTCGTAACCGTCGGCCACTTCCTGAAAGATAGGGTCATACTCTCCCTCCGATTTGTACCTGCCTCGGACATCTTGGACCGCCACGACGTAGCCGTTGAGGACCCCCTTCAGGGGCTGGGGATAGCCATAGGCGGCGGTCTTGTCGTAGGGAGTCCTCGTGAGGAGGACGGGGTACCTACCATCTTTCTTCGGCCTATAGACGTCGATGTAGGTGACAACGCCGTCTCTGAGCTTCAGGGGGACATCGTAGTCCACCCTCATCTCCATGTGAGAAGCGCGGGCCACAGCCTCCATGGACCGGTTTCAGCTTTTATGCTTGCCTGTATCAGGACTGGGCAACGGTTCCCGCTGCAACCTTCCGTGACCTCAACAGATGGACCGAGACGAGAGTCATCCAGAGCAAGACCAACCCTAGGAAGATTCTCTCGTCCAGTCCTCCAATCTGGTCGGCAAGACGCTTTACGATGAACCCAAGGCCCAGGGTCACAAGAGCGAAGACCACCGCAAGGTCGGCGATCAGCTTCGCTGGCTGTGCGATGCCCTTCAGGGAATCGAGACGATGGAACTCTTGCGATAGGGCTACCGTGCCGAAGGCTCCTGCCAGGAAGGCCACCGCCGCGACCAGCAGGTGAATCGCCCCATGGCCAGAGACAGGGGTGGCAGGGACATCGGTGGGGAATATCGCGAGCAGGAGCGCTCCCAACCCCCACACCGCCAACAAGGAGAGTCCGAGCGAGCGCCTGCTCTCCCCCTCCTCGAGAAGCACCATTGAAAGAGCGTAGACAAACACGAGCGAAAGGAGACCGCGGTTGACGAAATTCAAGGTCATGATGTAGCCGTAGGGCCCGACCGCAAGGTCGCTCTCTGCCTGGCTGATGGGGTTGTAGTGCGGCGGTAGCGACTGGACGATGACGTCGAGCACCACATAGATGAGGACGCCAGCGATGACGACCCGGAAAGCACTCCTCGAGCCCGGGAGTGAGGGACGCGCATTCATGCTCAGCTCATCCACGCAATGACGAGCTCGATCGCGTCATCAAGATTTTCGGCCGCATCGAGCCTCATGTGCACTGTGGACTCTGAAGAGGTGGGTATAGTCCTTTCGAGACGAACCGCGCTCTCGAGCACAAGGAACCTGCGTCCAAGGTCCGACAACCTTTAGTCCGTGAATACCTAGATGCCTCGACCATGTATGGGCACAATTGAGGGTCTTGACGCTTTTCACGGGACCCGCGTGGCACGCGACCCGAATGTCGCACGAACCCCCAGGCGTGTCGCTCTCATCCTTGCAGCGATTGTCTCTCTTCCGCTCCTGGTGGTCCTAGCATACTCTGCGACGAAGAGCGTTCTGCCCCGGGTCACGGGTCTGAAGCTCACGCTCCCCCCGAACAATGGGACCGTGCCCCCCAGCGGCTACGTCAACGCCACGAGTAATGCGCAGGAAAAGGGCCCACTCTTTCCCTCCTTCAACCTCCCATCACTGCCTAACCTTCCGCAGATCAACACCGTAGACCTCCTGCTTGCGGTTACGCTGGCGATTGTGGTCGTCGTGTTGTTCAGAGGACTTGGCCGGAAGGGGCATACTGCCCCGTTTGAAGAGGACATTCTCTCAGACAGAAGGAGAAAGGTTGCTTCCGTGCTCGACGAGGCTGCGAGGCGACTGAACAGCGGATCCGATTACAGGGATACCGTCATTCGGTGCTACAGTCTGATCTCAGGGCTTCTCGAGGAGAAATCCGACGTCGACGGACGGGTTCTTACGGCGAGGGAGTTCGAGAGGCGTGTCTCGGAGAAGCTGATGATAGATTCCCCCTACCTGCAGCAGGTGACGCGGCTCTTCGAGCTCGCAAGGTACAGTGAGGACGAAATCACGCAGGACCAAGCGCGTGAAGCCGCGCTCTGTCTCTCGAATCTGAGCGCGCCCCTGAAGGAAGGGGCGATCCCAGCAATCGATATTAAATGATGGTCCGGCGTATGACGAGATTCACATGAATTCGAGCAGTGCTGACGCCGCGGCCGGTTCACACTTCCCACGCCGGAGAGCCACTCGCGTGCTCGCGCTCGTTGCAGTCTTTTCCATTCCAGTTGCGTTGGCCGCCGTCTCGGAGAGCATCGCCGTGGATCTTCTGGTCTACCTGCTCGTCTGTCTGGAGGGGTTGGCGCTCGCCTCCATCGCGATGTCGAAAATCACATCGACAACAGACCAAGCGGGATTGGCTGCGGACGCCCACAGTCTCGACCGGAAGTATGTGGGAGTTGACAAAGTCGGGATGATCGCAGAGAGCGTAAGGTCGGCGGCCAAGGGGTGGGAGATATCACGGAGAGAGATAGCTCGCATCCTCTCGCGTACTATGGAGGATTATGGGACGGCCGCTCCCCTCGTGGATCACCCCGAAATCTTGAGCTACGCGCAGGGGAACGCTCCCTCCGCCAGCTCGGAGCGACCACGAGCAAAGCCCCTCGGGCGCGAAGAGTACCTCACTGGTCTTGAGGAGGTTGTCACAAAGTTAGAGCGGGGCGCGTCAGCAGAGAGGCCCATGAGCTTGAGCTCTCTCATCGAAGAGCGGTCCGACGCGGTGGCCACTCCATGAGCTCGGATGTGGAGCTTCAGGACAAGCCCCGGAGAATCCTCTCAGAGGTCAGCAAAGTCATCGTTGGCAAACAAGAGCTGCTAGAAAAGGTCCTAGTGGCGATACTCGCCGATGGTCACGTGCTCTTCGAAGACTACCCCGGCCTCGCGAAGACCCTCACCGCCCAGAGCTTCGCGTCTGCCCTCGGATGCGAGTTCAAGAGGGTGCAGTTCACCGCCGACCTCCTCCCGGCCGACATAACAGGCATCTACGCCCTGAACAGAACCACCTCGGCCTTTGAGCTGAGGAAGGGCCCCATCTTCTGCAACATACTGCTTGCCGACGAAATCAATAGAGCTCCTCCAAGGACTCAATCGGCGTTGCTCGAAGCGATGCAAGAGCACCAGGTCACCATCGAGAATGCGACCTTCAGATTGGCCCCCCCATTCATCGTTTTTGCAACGCAGAATCCAATTGAGTATGAGGGCACCTATCCCCTCCCGGAGGCACAACTTGACAGGTTCATCATGAAGGTCGCGATCGGCTATCCGACCCCGTCGGAGGAGGTGGAAATCCTTGACCGACGGACGAAGAGACAGACCGACGAAGTGAGCATCGAGGAGGTCGCCTCCAGGAACGACCTTCTGGAGATGAGGAAGGAGGTCGAGGCGGTCCACATAGACCCCGAGGTCGAGAGATACATCGTGAACATAGTCACCAAGACGCGCACGCTGAGCGTCGTCGAGGTCGGCGCAAGCCCTCGTGGCTCTCTGGCCATCCTGAAGCTTTCCAAGGCCCACGCGTGGATCCACAAGAGGACTTATGTCCTCCCCGATGACGTCAAGGCCGTCGCGGTCGACGCCCTTTCCCACAGGCTTATTCTGACCGCCGACCAGTGGATAAGGGGTACGAGGGCCGAGTCCATCATCGAGGACCTGCTTGGGAAGGTCGACGTCCCGAAGGTCGACTGAATGCCAGCGATTGACCCGGTGGCGCCAGATTCCGCAAGGACCAATGTGGGTTGGGAGGGGGTCGTCACCAACGAAGGAGCCTATGCGCTCATCATCCTCGCAGTGGGGGCTTTCGTCCTAGGCTTGTTCGTACCGGTTCCCCTGATGTTCGTCGCAATCCCCGTCGTGGTCGCTCTTGGGATCACCATACTCCGGTCAAAGGACCCACGCTCACAGGTCGGAGTGACGAGGTACATCGAGAGGGTCAGGATAAGGGAGCGCGAGTCGACCCGGGTGAGGCTTAGAGTGACGAACGCGGGGACCCGGGATATCCCGTTGTTGCAGGTGCGGGACCAAGTCGAAGCTGAGCTGCGCGGAAAGAAGACTCACAGTGGATTCAGCGTCTCACTCAAGGCTGGAGCGACCAGAGACCTATACTACGAAATCCTCGGAAACAGCTTCGGGGTCTACTCTCTTGGTCCGGTGCGATTGACGGCCCTAGACTCCACTGGTCTCTTCGAGGCGAGTCAGGAGCTGAAACTCTTCTCCAAGGTGGCGGTCTTCCCCGAGACGAGCGAGAAGCTGTCGCACTTCGCCATCAGGCCGCGCAGGACCAAACCGTGGCCGGGGGAGATTGCCGCACGTCGAACGGGGACGGGGATGGACTACTACAACATAAGGCAACTGATCCCCGGGGAGTCGGCCAAGAGGATCAACTGGAAGGCTTCCGCTAGACGCGGGCTGGATACGGACGGGTTGATGGTCAACGAGTACATGGCGGAGCTCGGCGCTGAGGTCCTGGTCATCGTCGACGCCGGGAGCTCACTCGAATCTGGGTCGAGGCGGGACCCAGTCCTCGCCTACTCTGCGAAGGCGGCTCTCTCGATTGTCGAGAAGCTGCTTCACGACAGGAACCGGGTGGGGCTCTTGACGACGGGGGAGAACGCCCGAAGGGTTGTTCCGGGCTACGGCAGGAGGCAATTCGACCGGATTGCGCTCTCTTTGCTGCAGCTTGAGCCCGGGGGGTCAGACATTAGATGGTGGATGGAGCGGAACATCCACTTGTTCTTCCCAAAGGTCTCCCAGATAATATTCGTCTCACCACTCGCTGACGCCAACTCGATTGCCGCGGCCTCAGAAATCACCCGATATGGCCGCCACTCGGTTCTCATCGTCTCCCCAAGCGCACTTGACGTCACCACGCCCCTGACTGGCGAACTGAAGTCCAGGGAGTGGAAGGTTGCCCGCAGAATCGCCGAACTCTCACGTCGTGCAGAGTTGGACCGGTTGAGGAGGGCCGACGTAACGGTCATCGATTGGACCACGTCAACCTCCCTCGAGGAGGCCATGGAGGTCCAGAGGCGCGCGCAGGCAAGGCGAGCTGTCGTATCTGTGGGGCGCGCCTAGTGGAAGGAGAGAACGCGGGTGGATCCAAATCCACGCCACAACGAGCGTTCGGGAGGAGGAGACTCCAAGGGTCCTCACAGGCTTATTCGTTCCTCCTTTTCTCTGCGCTTGCGTTCATCGCAATCGCATTCTTTCCGAGGTTCTACGCGTATTTCGTGGGTGCCGTCGCGGTCGATGGGATTGCCACGATAATTGGGAGCGATGTGATTGTCAGGGCAGACAGGTCGGTCCTCTCGCTCGCACTGGTCATCCTGACGGTCGCAGAGGGTTCTTACAACCTGTTCTTCTTGTTCCTCGAGGTGGTAATCCTCATCACCGTCCTGGACACCTCTTTCCTCCTTAGAAGACTGGAGGGCACGACGGTCGATCTCTCCGTGCTGGGTGCACGGCTCAGGTCGCACGCATATTCGCTCGTGCCGGCCCTCCTGCTTTCATGGTCACTGACCTACCTCTACTCGCTCGGTCTGGGGCCTTCGACTGAGCCGGTGGTGCTCCTCGCGGCTTCCTGCCCCGCTGCGCTATTTGTCATCTATGTCGTGGCTCGTTACCTTTCTTCGCCTCCAGAGGACCAAGGACAGGGTCCCAAAACACAAGCCTGAGCGGGTCGGACAGGTCCAGTCCCCCTGTTAGTATTTCCTGTCTGTGAGATAGTCGCAGAGCTCTGATAGCCTGCTTCGGGCCAGGGAGGGAGCCATGGGGTCGAGCATCGACCTCGCCCGGGTGACATATCCCGCCGCGACGTTTCTCGCGTGGTTTATGGACCCGTACATCGCAAAAAGCCTCTTGGCCCTGTCGATGTCGGACTTGGCCAACCTGCCGCCGCTTGCGGGAAGTCCCGTGAGAAACTCCCGGTCGTCAGCGCTGCACCGTTGCATCGTGTGGATGAGGACGAGATTCTTCTTGCCTCCCCGGATGTCCGCGAAGACCGGCTTGCCCAGCACCTGCTCATCCCCGAGCACGTCGAGCAGGTCGTCCTGGACCTGATACGCCATGCCAAGCGACTCACCGAATCGGTAGGCTGCGTCGACGAGTTGGGCGCTACCCAGCCCCCCGCCTACGACCACCCCGCTCGCGGACGAAGCGCCGATGAGCGCGCCGGTCTTCAGCTCTATCATGTTCTCGTAGTCCTTTTCGCCCGCGTCCTTGTTCTCCGCCAGCTCGAGGTCGAGGGACTCGCCTAGCACGGTCGCAGCATAGGAGTCCCCCAGCAGTTCGAAGAGTTTTGCGAGCTTGGCTCCCCCATTGGGACCGGAGGTGCCGTACTCCGAGATCTCCCGCGGAACGTAAGCCAAGAGCACGTTGGATGCCAGTATCGCCGACCTGAGACCATATTTCTTCACGATGGACTGTTCTCCCCTCCTGGAATCAGAACCGTCGACGATGTCGTCCTGCACCAATGCGGCGGCGTGGGCGAACTCGTAGGCGGCCGCCACGGGGATGGCCGCGCTGAAGTCGCCGGAGACCATCTCACACCAGAGGAGCGCCAGCACCGCCCGCACCCTTTTCCCGCCCGAAAGGGCTCCCGCCACGGCCTTCTCCAGAGAGTGTGTCCCTGGGCCTACGCGTGCGGCAATCCTGGAGTCGATGAGACCGATGTAGGACTCCAACCAGGGGGGTGCAGCCGAGGAGGCGTCAGCCATTAGCCAGCATCCCTCGGTATTCCTCGGCGTAAATAGTTTGGGCGGGTTGCGTGCGGGGCCACGTTGGAGCCTGCGGCTCCTTCACTGGGACGTCTGGGACAGAAAGTCTGACAGCTTCCGGTCGAAGACCTCTGGGTTCTCGAGATGTGGGAAGTGCCTGGCCTGTGGGACGGTGAAAGCCTCCGCGTGGGGGATCGCCGCGGCAGTCAGCTGGCCGATGCGGCGCAGCCAGAGGGCGCTGTTAGCCCCGTTCATGACTAGCGTCCGTGCAGTGATCTTGCCGGCTCTAGCCTTGAGCGGCGGAAACGAGGTTCGAAGCTCGGCCACCGTCCGGGCGTTGTCGAGCATCATCGCTCTCACGGAGTCGGGCATAAGGGAGAACGCGCCGACCCTGTCCTCGACTCCATCCACGTTCAGCTCCACGGCCTTTGAGTTCTCCCCTGCGTCTAGCGCTTTCAGCGAGGGGGCGAGCGATCTTTTCTGGAACTTCCTCGCCGACAAGGCGACCGAGGGGCTCCTGAGAAGGAGGGACAGGAGTTGCGCTGAGCTGTTCGCGTTCTCGACGAGGAGGGTGGAGGTCGCCGGTTCCACCAGGACGAGCGTCTTCACCAACTCCGGATTCTCCGAAGCGAAATAGGCCGCGATGAAGCCTCCGTAGGAGTGACCGACGAGGTGCACAGGTCCATTCCCTAGCTTCTGCACCAGGCCTCTCAGGTCTGACGCGTTGTTTTCGACGGTGCTGTCGCTCAGGTCCCCCTTTCGCCGGTTCGGCGCAGCGTAGCGACGGCTGTAGGTTATCGCCCTGTAGTTCTTGGATAGAAGCTCCACCTGGCCGCTCCAAGCTCGGTAGTCTGTGGGGATACCATGGGAAAAGACGATGGGGTCTCCGGTCCCCTTCTCCTCATAGTAGAGGTCCACGCCGTCAACGTTGACGCTCGGCATATGTTGATGGGGCTCTGGCTGACGCTATAAGCAGTTCGAGACGCTTTGAGCCTTGTCACTTCGCCCGTTCTAGGGCCTCCGAGAGTTTCCCTGCCAGGATGGCATTGGTTCCAGTTTCGTCGTGACGGAGGTAGACGAAGGTCTCCACGGCCTTCGCGGTCGCGCGTATCTTTCCGGCCCACTCGTCAATTGCCTCACCGTCGTAGAAGTCCTTCCTCAATCGGAAATAGGCGATTCCGCCGCACACCTGGAACCGCGGCGCCAGGTCTTCGGTCTCGGCGATGCAGAAACCTACCCCGTGCTTCTCCAGCAGCTGATAGGTCGAGTCAACCAACCATGAGTCATGCCTGAACTCGAAGACCCGGCCTTCCACCGCGCCGGTCTGGGAGAGGAAATCATCCAGCACCTTGAGGTCCTGTTTCATGAACGGCGGCAGCTGGAAGAGCAGGGCTCCCCTCGTAGGACCCAGGGATCCCAGTTTCTTCGAGAGCCTCTCCGCTGCTTCGGGCGAGCCCTTTCCGATCTTGAGCGTGTGGGTGATCAACTTCGGCGCTTTGAACGAGAACCTGAAGGCAGGTTTGGTCCTCTCGGCCCAACTTTCGATCATGGCCGCAGTTGGTTCGGCGTAGAAAGAGCTGTTTATCTCGACCGTCGAGAGATGTTTCGAGTAGTAGACCAGGAATTCCTCGCTGCTCAGGTCCTTGGGGTAGAATTCGCCCTTCCAGCTAGGGTAGCTGAATCCCGAGACTCCGACGTGTATTTTGGCCGCCATCGAGGGCATTTTCAATTCTTACTCACTATTTAGCGACCGCGGACTCGCGATCGGCTAAAACGCTTAAGGCCCCCGCCACATGACGAGTTGGAATCACGTCTTGTCGATGCGCCAAGCTACCGGCACGGACCATGGCTCTAACGGCTCTCTTCTGGGCTCAATCATCATAATCATCATCGTCATGACCGTGGTCACGACCACGCTCACTTACTCTGCACCCCTGGCGCTGCAGAGCTCAAGCACAAGCATAAGCTCAACCTCAAGCTCGAGTTCGGCAAATCTAGGGATAACTCTGGCGTGGGGGACAACCTCCAGCTATCCCGTGAACGAATGGACCTCGTCCTGTGTCGCCTCCTCGGGTTACATCTACTGCGTCGGGGGTAACGGCGGAGAGTCCGGGACGACGGCGCTCGATTCAGTCTACTACGCCCAGCTCTCCGGGTCTGGGGTGGGCCCTTGGATGAACACAACGGCCTATCCTACGGTCGTGACCGAGGAATCTTGCGTGACTTCTTCAAACACGATCTATTGCATCGGTGGGTCCAACGGGAGCAGCACGCTGAACCAGGTCTACTACGCTAGTCTCTCCGGAGAGGGGGTCGGCAGCTGGGAGAGCACGACGGCCTATCCGGTCGGACTCTCCTACCACTCTTGCGCGGCATCCGACACCGGGGTCTACTGCGTCGGCGGAGGCGACGACCTCTACGACCTCAGCGCGACCGCGAACGTCTACTATGCGCCATTCTCCGAGCAAGGGCTGGGCAGCTGGAGCGCCGCTACCGACTATCCGATCGCGGTCAGGCAACAATCGTGCGTGGCGACGAACACCGACCTCTTCTGCTTCGGAGGCAGGGACGAAACCGGCGTCTACTATGCACCCATCACGCCTTCAGGACTCGGACCGTGGGCGAACACGACTGGCTACCCGTTCACGGTAGGTGCGAACCTGATGTCGTGTGTTCCGGTGGGGACGAGCGTCTACTGCGTCGCAGGCCACACGGGCGCCAACGTATCCAGCGCGGTCTATGGCGCGCAACTCTCGTCAACGGGTGTGGGCCGATGGGTTCGCAACACCGACTATCCCCAGCCGGTCTGGGGCGCGTCCTGTGTCTCGACGGACCAAGCGATCTACTGCGTAGGGGGCGAGGAGACCAACTCCTCCATCACAAATGGCGTGGCCTTCGCGCCCGTGTAGTGCCGCTCGGTGTGCTCGACAAGACCGGCAACGCTTTTAGCCGAACTCCGCCAACTCAGAGACCATGGCCGGCGAACACAAGACGGTCCTACTCTCGATACTGGGAACCCTCCTCTCAGCGGTGATCCTCTTCGTCATCACGATAGCGATCTCCGGGGGGATAGACATGACGTACGTCAAGGCGTATGTCTACCCGTTGGTCCTCTCGGCCTTCACGCTGGCGGTCTTCGCCGGTGTGCTATTCGCCCGCGAGAAGGGCGCGATTCCCGGGTTCGAGCCGACCGATTCTCAGAAAGACCAGAAGCCCGCAGACAAGCCAGAGCCTCAGGGTCACTGAGGGCGATAGAGTCCTAACCCGATAGGATGAGCAGGTCTTCGACCAGTTCATCGGGTTCCGTTATCATTGGCCAGTGACCTGTGTCCATGACCTTGTAGGGGCCTTCCAGCTTTCCCCACTTCCCGGCCACAATCTCGTCGACTGGGTCCCCGCTCTTGGTGCAGAAAATGTAGGCAGACTTCACCCTGTCAAAGTCCTTTGAAAGAGTAATCGGGTCGTTGGCCAGCTTGACCGGCCACGGCGTCGCGTTGGACATCATCCATCTTAGGTTCTGACCCTTCACGTCACTTCCTATGTGCCCGACGATCTCCTCTGTGAGTGGGATTGCAAAAACCCCCGGTGGCAGGGGTCCGAACTCAAGCGTGGGATCAAGCATGCCCTGCGGAGAAGTCACCTTTTCGGGCCTGAACGCATCCAGGTAGATGAGCTTCTTGATACTCTCGTGCGCGCGATCAGCCACCGCGGCGGCTACCTTCCCGGCAAAACTATGCCCTACCAATACGAATTCATCGATGCCGTTGTACTTCACCACGTTCAGGACGTCCTGGATCGCCGTCTCCATGCCAAGGTCCTTTGAAGCCAGGTGAACCCTCTCTCCCATCCCCGTCAGAGTAACCGGGTAGACGGAATGGCCCTCCTTCTCGAGGAGCGGAACCGTCTTCTTCCAGGCCCAAGCGCCCAACCACGCTCCCGGGACCAATACGAATACTGTCAAGGCGAAAAACTGTTCTTCACCGCGAGATATAACTTCAAGCCCCTCTCCCTATCCTTGGTCGCGACCCTTGTTCCGCTGGGTCCGGAGGGTGAAAGGAAGGCCAGTCCAGGCTTTGATTAGGATTCCGAGCTTGGAGTCCCGTGGCTGCCGATTCCGGCAATGGTGCGCCTCCGGATCAGGAGGTAGCAAGCGGCAAGAACGACAGTGAAGACAGCCGCCACAGCAAATTGGTACGGGAAGATGGGGACCCCTCCACCGCCTGAACTCGAACTGGCTGAGGTCGTGGAAGTACTGGACACCGTCGGGGTGGTGGAAGGGGTCTGACTGGTGGTTGTTGTTATTGGAATGGAACTGGTCGTTTGAGTCGAAGACGTTGTAGGAGAGGAGGTCGCCGTCGTAGAGGGTGTTGTGGAGGTTGCAGAGCTCGAAGCGGTCGAAGTCGTAGCCGTGCCCGTCGAGGATGCTGAGAGCGAAACAACTGAGACAGTGTTGATTCCGAAGTTCGACACAAACACCTCGTTCTTGGCCTGATCGTAGGCTATGCCGTCGTTGTATCCTCCGACTGTAATGTTCCCGACGAGCGTGTTATTCGTGTCTGCGATCTGCGCGATGAAATCACCCTGGTAGATGCCGACGATGACTTCGCCGAGCACAGGGTCGTAGGTCGAATAGAACGGGTTGGGTCCCACCTTGACGGTAGTAACAACAGCGTTGGTGCTGTCGGAGATCACAGTGACTGTCTGGGCGCCATCGTCCGCAACATAGACATCGCCGTTTGCCGGGTCGTAGGTTATGCCGCGGGGGTCACTCCCGACTGTGACGCTGGTAACGAGCTTATCGGAGGATGCAGACACCACGGAGACGGTGCTTGGTCCGTTAGATACGAACAATTCGCCCTTGGCCCAGTCGTAGGCTATCCCGGTCGCGAACGAGGGCACACCCACAGTCGCCACGACCGCGTTAGAAGAGTCGGAGATGGCCTGTACAGACCCCTCGTCCGAACCCGAGGGTGAAGAGGTAGAAACGAAGACAACGTCGTGTGTACCGTCGTATACCACACCGCGGGGGTCGTTTCCGACCGTCACCACGGCGGTCACTTTGTTTGTGGTATCGGATATCACGTAGACCTTATTCACAGATGAGTCTGAAACGAACAACTCGCCCATGACCGGGTCGTAAGCGACATCGGCGGGTGTGCCTGGCACACTTACGTTCGCAATGAGCTTGTTGGTGGTATCTGAGATCACGGAGACGGTGCCGTCCCCGAAGTTGGCTACGTAGACCTCGCCCTTCGCTGAGTCGTACGCCACTCCATACGGCTGAGTGCCCACGTTCACCGTTGCCGTGACGCCGGGCTGGGCATGTGCAAACGGAATCAACGCCGTCCCGAAGACAAGCAAGATGAGGAGCACCAGCGCGGGCGCCGCTAGTGATTTGGACATTCTAGGAACCGTAACGTAGCACCAGCTTATGGGCGAAGGGTCAGTCGATTTAAGACTTTAGCGCGTCTCGCCGACCTTCCAACGAAGCGCTTTCTTTCCCGTTGTTGGCTTGCTATGGGAACCCTGTTTGGATGAGATCCAGAGGCCAACCCCTTGAAAAGCAGTGGGCCGGAAGGGATTCGAACCCTCGACCTCTCGATTATCAGTCGAGTGCTCTAGCTAAGCTGCCCGTCGCGTAAAACGACTCTGAGCTACCGGCCCACCGGTCGCACTGGGACCACCATGTGTCTATAAGCTTGAGCACGGAGATGCGATTATTACCAGGGAAAGGGGAGGGCAAGCTCGTTTGTCAGCGACGAGCCGGAAGTTGGAAGGTAGGGTCGCCATCGTGACGGGAGCGTCCCGGGGAATCGGGCGCGCGATAGCGAAGAGGCTCGCCGCGGAGGGCGCGAAGGTCGTAATCAACTACCTGACAGCATCCAAGGCGGCTGACGACCTGCTCCACGAGATAAGGGAGAGCGGAGGAGAGGCGCTGATATTCGCAGGGGACGTCTCCAAATCCGCGGACGTGAAGGCCATGGTCGAGGTCACCATCGCGGAGTTCGGGAAGGTCGACATACTGGTAAACAATGCCGGGATAATATTCCGAAAGAAATTCCTCGACTCCACCGAAGAGGAGTGGGACAAGACGTTGGATGTCAATCTGAAGAGCGTCTATCTTTGCAGCAAGGAGGTCGCTCCGATAATGATCAGGCAGGGGAAGGGGAAGATCGTCAACATCTCGTCTGTGTCTGGCATAAACGGGCCTGTCTCTGCGCTCGTGACGGCAGCCTATGCCGCGTCGAAATCCGGTATGATAGGACTGACGAGGGTCCTCGCCGCCAGCCTGGCTCCCACCATCAACGTGAACGTGGTCGCACCGGGGATCGTCGAGACCGAGATGCTCGACTCCATGAGCAACGAGGCGAAGGAAGCCAGGTTGGAGGAGACACCCCTCAAGCGGTTCGGAAGGCCGGAGGAGGTCGCCGCGGCCGTCCTTTACCTGGCGTCGGACGAGTCGGACTTCGTGACCGGGGAGACCTTGGTCATCTCCGGCGGAAGACCGTTGATGTAATCGACCTTGAACAGTTTTTAATACAATCGAAAAGGTGAGTCCGGACGATGGGCCGGTAGTTCAGCGGTGGAATGCCCGCCTTGCACGCGGGAGAAGGCAACTTGCCTCCCTAGGTCGAGGGTCCGAATCCCTCCCGGTCCACTTTTCTCTTGCGCAACCGAACTAACGTCCAGTGAGCATTACAGGTGCACTGACTATTAATTCGAAACTCAGAAAAACTCGGTTCAGCGAATGCAAAAATGAAGAGAACCACCGACTTGAGTCTGGACGAACTCCGCATGGGCCCCACGGGTGTGCAGGCTTGCGTAGCGAGCGAGCGAACCTTTTACGGACCGGGAGAGAGGTAGCTGCCATGCCGGGCTACGAAGTTAGGACCGGGACCTCGGCGAGGCTAAGCAGAATCGAGGGGGACCTGAAGGCAGGTCGTAAGGTCACCATCAAGGCCGAATCGGGCGGGAAGGTGGTCGTGACCGGAGAGGCGACCTTCGAGGGCCAGGTCACAATCGACTGTGACTTCGAGTGCGGAACGATGAAGGTCGAGGGGCTGGGCTTTGGTCCGGGGGGAAACGTGACCATCCGGGGCAATCTCACGGTCCATGGCCGGGCCGACTTCGACGCGTCGGCCACGGTCGACGGCACCATATCGTCGGAGGACCTGGACGTCGGCGGCCACCTCGAGTCCGGCCCCATAGACTCCAAGAGGGTCAGGGCGGGCGGACACTTGACGGTGAAAGGGGGCCTGAAGGCCGAGACCGTGGATGTCGGGGGCCACATGAAGGTCCTGGGCGGAGTCAGCCTCCAGGACCTGCGGGTGGGGGGCCACGCTGAGTTCGAGGGCGGCTCGATCCTGGGCGAAATCAGGGTCAGGGGGCACATCACGAGCAAGAAGAAACTGGACTTCGGGCAGCTTGAGGTCTTCGGTAGCTTCAGCCTTCCCGCGGGCAGCAGCGGGCAGAGGCTCTCGGCGCTGGGGACCGTCAGGTTCGAAGGCGATGCGGCGTGCAAGGAGTTGGAGGTCAGCGGAGCTGCCAGTGTCAAAGGGAACCTGGGCGCGGAGAGGGTCGAAGTGAAGGGCAAGCTCGACGTGTCTGGAGGGCTGCGGGTCTCCGACAGGCTCCGGGTATACGGCACGCTCGATGTCGGACGGGTCGTCGAGTGCGAGAACCTGGGAGTGCTCGGGAGGCTCGTGGGCGAAAGCGTCCGGGTCGGAGGGTCCGCGGATGTGGCAGGCGAAGTCAGGACCACCGCCGGGCTGAAGGCCAAGTCGGTCCAGGTCGGCAGGGGGTCGAGGGTAACCGGCCCGATCGTGGGCGGCGAGGTAGAGGTCGGGAGGGAGACCGATTTCGGTAGCATGTGGGGTCTCCCCTGGTGGCGAAGCGCGGTCGGGAGCATGACCACGGTGGGCGACGTCTACGGGCAGAGCGTCAGGCTCTGCCAGCGCTCCAGCGCAAAGCGCGTCTACGGCGATATGGTCGAGCTCCAGGATGGCGCTACGGCCCAGCAGGTCACCTATACCAAGGGGCTCAAACTCCCCAGCAAGTACTCCCTGCATGAGCCTCCCGTGAGGACGGAGAGGCTTCCGGAGCCGCCTCTCTAGGACGGTCGGACCATGGGTCGCAGGAACTCCAAGCGGTCGAAGATCGAGCTCTACGCCCAGATACTCGAGGTCGTCACCCACTACCCCGAGGGGATCCGGATAACCAGGCTCTCCTATGGAGTCCGGGTGCCGGTCGACAGGCTCAAGCTGCTGGTCGAGAAGCTCTGCTCCCTGGGCCTCACCAGGAGGTACGCGGACGAGGAGGAAACGCACTATGGCTCCACGCCCAAGGGGCTGGAGTTCCTCGACACCTACTTCAGGATGAAGGGTTTCCTCGACGAGCTAGACAAAGGGAGCCACCTTCAGTAACAGAAATGACCGACAAAAGGGACCGTATGGATAGGCGGCAGAAAAAGGGGATGTGAAGACCTAAACGGTCTTCATCATCTTCATCATTTGTTCGTTTGTCATGCTGGGATGCGCATCCTTCATGTGCATCATAGCATGCTTCTTGAGGTCGGACTCACCCATCGGGGTGATCATGGTCCAGCCGCATTCGCACGACATCATGTTAGCCATGAAGGAATAATACATTATCATAGGTAATAAGGCTTGTTGAGAGAGAGGGTCTTCTTTACAGTAACGCGAGGCATAACAATCCGGCCGAGCCTCTTCCCTAGGGTTCCCCGCCCGAACGCTCGAGCTACTCTATCTTCAGGCGGACGCCCGAAGCCTCCCCGGACCTCTTCGGGAAGGTCACCTCAAGAATCCCGTTATTGAAGCTCGACTTGGCCCCATCCACCACGGCAGTGTCGGGCAACTGCAGTTCCTTGTGGTACTTTCGGTCCTCTCTGTCGACCGATATTACCATAGTCCTGTCCTTGACCTGGACGTCGACGTCTTCCTTGCTTACACCGGGGAGCTCGGCTATCACCCGGACGTCCTTGGCACCGTCGACGATGTCGACCAGGGGCTCCCTCTTCTCGGTTATGCCCTTGAAGGGCTCGGCGCCGCGCTTCACATTGCCGAACTCCCGTATGACCGGCTTGCCATCCGGTCCAATCGTCATCGAATACCCGTAGACGATCGGGCCTATCTCCTTCTTGATCGAGCCGTCGGGGGAGGTCTGCTCCCTGATGAGGTCCTTGGGCACCTGCTTCTCGATGTCCTTGAACTGCATGAACTCCCTCTCCATTTCCTTCATCATCTCCTCCATGTCGGAAATGGGCCACGGACCGAAAGGCATGTTCCTCCTCCATCGCTTGTACCAATCGTCCTCGGACATCGCGTTTGAAGAAGAGTCTCAGAAATGTATAAGTTTTCTCACGAAACCTTTTTACGCACCCCGAGGGCCGAAAAACAGGAGACGCGAGTTTTGTCTCTCTACTTGAGAATGACAGCACTGTTCTTGGTTCTTACGGGCCTGCTGATGCTCGTGGGCTACGCGGTAGGCCTCTACTTCGGCGACCCGCTGGTCTTCATGGGGCTCGGCCTCGTGCTAGCCGGAGGAATCAACTTCGTCTCCTACTACTGGAGCGACACCATTGTCGTCAAGATGACCAAGGCGAAGATCATCCAGGAGAGCGACAACCCGGTTCTCTTCAACGCCGTCCAAAGCGTCGCGCTGAAGGCCGGAATCCCCATGCCGAGGGTCGGAATCATCGACTCACAGCAGCCCAACGCTTTCGCGACGGGCAGGGGGCCCGAGAAGTCCGTGGTGGTCGCTACCACCGGAATCCTGAGCACGCTGAACGCGGGCGAGCTAGAAGCCGTCATCGGACATGAGGTCGGGCATGTGGTGCGCAGGGACGTCTTCATGTCGAGCGTCGCCGCGACGATCGCAGGAGTGATCTCGTTCATCGGGAACATCGCCCTCTGGTCGACGATGTTCGGCGGAGGGAACAACCGGAACGGGGGGAACGCCCTATTCTTCGTAGCGGCCCTCGTCTTGGTCCCGCTCGGAGCCACGTTCGTCAGGCTCGGGATCTCCAGGAGCTTCGAGTACAGCGCCGACGAATATGGTGCGAAGCTGACCCAGAACCCTGCGGGTTTGGCGAGCGCCCTGGAGAAGATAACGGCCAAGGCGAAGCTGAAGCCAATCTCTGGGAAGCCGGGAACAGCTGGGAGCGCAAGCGGACCATCGCCCGCTACGTCCTCTCTGTGGATAGTGAACCCCTTCAGCGGGAGTTCGCTCGTGGAGCTCTTCTCGACCCACCCGTCGACCCCCCACAGGGTCGAGAGGCTGCGGAAGATCGGTCAGGAAATGGGCGTCGCGGTCTACTAGCGGAACCCGTTTTCGCTTTGCCAGATAGAGGAATGGTGGGCCGGGCAGGATTTGGACCTGCGACCTTCGCCGTTTTCTGCACGAACGTGTCAGAGCGACGTCCTAGGCCAGGCTAGACGACCGGCCCTCCATTCGCTCGCCCGGAAACCTGCCGCTTTTATCTTTACTCGGGAAAGTGCTTTTATTGGCAGGTTGTACATCGGTCCGTGTGGCAAGCCGGCCGATAAGCACCTATTCCATAGTTGCAATCGACAAGAAATCAGGGGAGATGGGAGTGGCCGTGCAGTCGCACTGGTTCTCCGTAGGCTCGGTCGTGACCTGGGCCGAGGGCGGCGTAGGGGTCGTGGCCACGCAGGCGATGGTCGAGGTCTCCTATGGCCCTCTTGGTCTGGCGCTCATGAAGGGAGGGAAGAGCCCCCAGCAGGCGCTAAAGTCGCTCATCGCTACGGACCCGAGGCCCGAGATCAGGCAGGTCGCCATGCTTGACGCCCGGGGAAGGGTCTCGGCACACACGGGGAAGAAGTGCCTTGCAGAGGCCGGTCACATCACCGGGCGGGGGTTCAGCTGCCAGGCTAACATCATGCGGAACAGAAAGGTCTGGAGGGCCATGGCCAACTCCTTCAGGAAGTCCAAGGGGAGCCTGGCTGAGAGGCTGATGCTAGCGCTCGAGAGCGCCGAGCAGGCAGGAGGTGACCTCAGAGGGAGGCAGTCGGCGGCCATACTAGTCGTGAAGGTCAAGGGAAGCAGCATGCCGTGGCAGGACAGAGTCGTGGACCTGAGGGTCGAGGACAACCCGCTGCCCCTGGTAGAACTGCGGAGGCTGCTCAAGATAGAGCAGGCCTACGTCCATGCCAACAACGGCGACCTGATGACGGAGAAGGGGGACATGAAGAGGGCTCTGGACGAGTACAAGCGCTCGGCCCAACTCTACCCCGAGAACGTTGAGCTGAAGTTCTGGCAGGCTGTAAGCCTCATCAACCACGGAGAGGTGAAGGAGGGTAGGGCCATCCTCAAGAGGATACTCAGGTCCCACCCGGACATGAGGACCATGCTGAAGCGCATGCCGGCCGCCGGCCTGCTAAAGGTCGACCCCAAGACCATGCACGAGCTCCTCAGACTCTAGCCCGATGTTCGGCTCCTGACGATACGGAGCCCCTGGGCTTTCGCTGGGGATAAATAGCCGGATAAGCCGCTCGAGCCTTCTCAATGGTAGAATCCTCAGAGCAGCCCGGCTTCTACAAGCTGCCGATGGCGGAGAGGCTGAAGCTGGTCCAGAAGCTTACGGGTCTGACCGACGACGAGGTGAAGACCCTAGGGAACACCGGCGGACTCCCTTCAGAGACGGCTGACCACATGATCGAGAACGTGATCGGGGCCATCGCGCTCCCGATGGGGCTGGGCACGAACTTCCTCGTAAACGGCAAGGACTACCTGATCCCCATGGCCATAGAGGAGGCATCGGTCGTCGCTGCTGCGAGCAATGCGGCTAAGATGGCGCGGCTGAAGGGGGGTTTTAAGATTACCAACACCGGACCTGTGATGATAGGACAGATTCAGACCGTCGAGGTGAAGGACCCGCACGGTGCTAGGATGGCGGTGCTTCTACACAAGCAGGAGATCCTTGACAAGGCCAACGAACAAGACCCAGTCCTGGTCTCGCTGGGCGGGGGAGCAAAGGACCTGAACTCCAGGGTGATCCAATCGGTGAAGGGTCCGATGGTGATAACCGAGCTCATCGTAAGCACGGGGGACGCCATGGGAGCCAATGCCGTTAACACGATGGCCGAAGCGGTAGCCCCCATCATCGAACGCGTGACTGGCGGGAAGGTCTACCTGAGAATCATATCGAACTTGGCTGACCGCAGACTCGTGAGGGCCTCTGCTGTCTTCGAAAAGGAGGCCATAGGAGGCGAGGAGGCTGTCGACGGGATCGTGTACGCCTATGCCTTCGCCGAAGGCGACCCGTACCGCTGTGCCACCCACAACAAGGGCATCATGAACGGGGTCATCGCCGTGGCGATAGCCTGCGGTCAGGACATCCGTGCGCTGGAGGCTGGGGCGCACAGCTACGCTTCGAAGAGCGGAGGATACAAGCCGCTGACGACGTGGGAGAAGAACAAGGACGGGGACCTGGTGGGCACGCTTGAGATGCCGATGGCGGTCGGCCTCATCGGGGGTGCAGCCCGGGTTCATCCGGCCGCAAAGGCTGCCATCAAGATACTTGGGGTAAAGACGGCCGTGGAGCTGGCAGAGGTCATGGCCGCGGTCGGGTTGGCACAGAACTTCGCCGCTCTGCGGGCGCTCGCCTCCGAGGGCATACAGCGCGGGCACATGAAACTGCACGCCCGCAACCTGGCCGCGAACGCGGGAGCGACCGGCGACCAGATCGACATAGTCGCCGCCAAGATGGTGGCCGAGAAGAAGGTGCGCTTCGACCGGGCCAAGGAACTGGTCGAGCAACTATCGAAGTAACCCCGCCGACCGTTTCGGCCGTGGAGTCGAGATGTTTCTTAGTTCTTGTACTTTGAGAACGAAGGGATCATCGTGTTCGTGTCTCGAAGGTGAGGCAGGGTGGTTATCTTGTCCATGACCAGCTCCAGCACCTTCTCGTCGCTAGGCAGAATCAATTCCTTCTCCGTCTCGATGACCGCAAGGATGTCCCACTCTCCGGTTATGATGTGAATCTCCCTTACCTCAGGGAGCTTGCCGAGCCTGTCCGCAACGTCCCTCTCCTTGCCCGGGTCCGTCTTGATCAACACGAAGGCCTTCTGGGGTTTCATCTAGTGATGCATGCTAACCCTTGGCTTTTAAACTCTAGGGGAATAATCTTGGAAACAAAGAGGGCAGTCAGTGGTGGCCCGCGTCTTCGAGCGCCCGTTCCACCCGTTCATCCTCCATCTGTGCTGTCTGAGTATCCCTCTCGATTATCACTTTGAAGACGTAGATCGAGGAGAGGACGTAGACTACCACCATGAAGATGAAGACAGGTATGAAGAGGTCGGTGCTCCCCCTCCCTGAGGCCACGACCACGGCCAGGAGCGAGAGCATGCCGATGGAGGAGAGGGGGACGGCCAGTCTGATGTTCCGGGACAATACGGTAGGGAGATGGAACAGAGGACGGGGCGGGTGGTGGTCATGGCGCGACGCCAGACGTCCCGAGTCGTCGGTCTGGAAAGCCAGGGAGGGTGGGAGGGGCATAGCCTTCTCGGCAGCCTCTTCGTCGGAGAAGAAAGATACGTGGCATATGCCAGCGAATATCACCACGTCAGCCGCAAGGAGCAGATATAGCGTCGTCGTGCTTTCGACGGAGATTGCGTTGAGAAGCCAGAGAGAGGCAGAGACCAGTGCCTGGACGAGGAGTAGGGCCAGGACCAGAGGCTTTGTGTTACTGGTCATTTGGCCATCCAACTTCCAGTACCTTGACCCTGCTCGTTATCGAGTCTGTGGCCAGGTCCAGCCTGTAGAGAAGGTATATCGTACCGAACAGGACCAGCCCAAGACCGGAGAGATAGCCGGCCAGCGCCAGCAGCTCTCCGTTGGTGATCCCCGAGGTGACCATGGTGGCAAAGGCGCTGATTGACCCGCTTATCGCCAGGGAACCCCCTACGAGGAGGAGCGTGAACAGCGAACCCGTCCAGAGCTGCGCACGCTTCATGGTCATCGACCTGCTCTGCACGGCGGCATCGGGGGTCAGCGAGCCTGTGAGCTTTGAAAACATCACCTTGTAGATTCCCGCAAAAATCAGCGCCACCGCTAGGGCCGTTCCTCCAAGGATCAACACGGCTTCATAGTTGGGAATGGTCTGGCCAGGAGTGACGCTTCCCCAGTAGATCAGGACTGCGAGTTCGGCGACGAAGATGGCTCCAAGCGTGATGAAAAGAGGTCTCTTTGCTATCCGTCTCTCCTCTCCTCTATCGATGAAGGGTAACACGAACAGCGCTGCGAAGATCAGCGTTATGACCGTGAGCCCGAGAGACAATCCAACCGTCCCCTCGAAGACGTCTAGCTTCAATATCTGGTACATCCACAAGAAGTACCAGTCCGGTTGCGGAGGAGGAGTGTTGAGCGGAGGGGTAAGCGAGAACTGTGCGGGCAGGGTGTATGGGAAGGCGGCAGAGACCACGAGGAGTGCGGCCGTGAAGAGCGCGGACAGCTCGAGAAGGTAAACGGTCACGTTGGGGAAGAGGGGGATCAGCCTCTGCTGTCTCGGCGTCAGCTCTCCCGCAGGCGGCGCGATGCCATGGGCCTCGAGCATGTACATCTTCCCGAACAGGAGGAGCAGCAGTGCGGCCGGCAGAAGGACGATGTGTATGGCCTCGAAGCGGATCAGTTCCGTGCTGTAGCCGCTCGTGACTCCCAGGAGATTCTTGGCGAAGCTGACAATGCTCGGAGGGAGCGGATTCAGCAGGTTGATTCCGACGTTGGTTGCGTCGACCGATATCTGGGTCCAAGGAAGAACATAGCCTGTGAAACCGAAGCCGAGCGTGACGAAGCCCATCAGCATACCGACAATCCACATCGCCTCTCTCGGCTTCTTGAACGACGAGACGAAGTAGTTCCTCATCATGTGCATGACCGCCAAGAGTATCATGGAATAGGCGCCGTAAAGATGGATGGTCTCGAGGAACCTGCCGTCGGTGACGCTGCTGAAGACGAACGCCGTCGATTGGTAGGCGGACGCTGGGTCAGGGACGTACCAGATGAGCAGTATCATCCCGGTCACGGCTTGGATGGTGAAGGCCACGACCGTTAGGGCGCCCAGCCAGTAGAACGGGCTAATCGAGAACCTGGGAACGGGCCGCAGGAGCGGATACGAAAGTCCCAGCCTGGAGTCGAGCCACCTTACGACGCGCACTACCGGGCCTTGCTTTTCGACCCCTTCCTCGTCGGTCATCTCTATCCTGACCCCTGAGAGGAATTAGATGCGGAGACAGACGGGTCTAGGGTCCCACCAAGCAGGTCAGCGGTCACATCGGTCGAACCCGGAGTCCCCCACCCATAGACCGTCGGGGGCCCCATTCCCACGGCGTAGATGTTTCCGTCGTCGTCGATATCCAGGATTACTGGGGGGACGGCCCTCGGGGTAGGGCTATTCGGCAGGACAGCCGCGTCTTTCAACAGGTCATATTTGCTGCCATGGCAAGGACAAATGAATTCTGGTCCCGGCGCGACGTATTGGGTATCGAAGGAAGGGGAGCCTCCAGCTGGGATGTAGACCGGATTGCAGCCCAGATGCTGACACACGTCACTGAACGCGACGATATCCCCGTCCGGGCCTATGCCGTTCTGTGCCGGCTGCCCCACCTTGACGAGGATGTTGGGTTGTACCTCCTCCAACGGGTAACTGAATGTGATGGGCACGTTATTGGTGAGGGTGTTCACGTTGGCGACCTGGCCCGACTTAACATCCACTATCAAGACCCTAGGAAATGAGCTAGGTGCAGCCGTGGTCGAGGGGGGAGGGTTGACTGACTTTAGAACAGCCGCGGCGCCCACCGCTGCTATCACGGCTGACGCCACAACAGTGTTCCTGAGAAAAGTCCTGCGGTCCCTATCGAGTTTTTCATCTTTTTTCTCGCCGTGGTCCAAATTTCTCCGACCTCTGTCGCATCGCGCCCTCCAGACACCCGGTAATATCCCTTATCACGGGACGGGCCCAAAAATCGGGCTTCTCTGGAACACGTTTAAATTTCCGCAGGCGGCGGCGCGCCCAAAATCCCCCATGAAACCTGTGAAACTAGGGCTCGTCCAGATGAGGATGGTCGGGGAGCGGAGCAAGAACGTCAGGAAGGCCATCGACATGGTCGATGCCGCTTCGAAAGAGGGCGCCCAGATAATCTGCCTGCCAGAGCTGTTCGATTCGCTCTATTTTCCGCGGGAGGAGAAGTCAACCGCGAGGCCGGGGGAGATCCCGGACGGGGTCAGTGACGAGCTCTCGGCGGCTGCATCGAGGAACGGGGTGGTCCTAGTCGGGGGTTCTCTCTACGAGAGGGCGGGGAAGAGGTCCTACAACACCTCCGTGGTCTTCGACAGCGACGGGAGGATTCTTGGGAAGTATCGGAAGGTGCACATACCTCAAGACCCCAGCTTCTACGAGCAGGACTACTTCGACCCGGGCAAGGCGTATGAGGTTTTCGATACAAAGTTCGGCAGGATAGGCGTCTTGATCTGCTTCGACCAGTGGTACCCGGAGCCCGCAAGGATCCTGAAGCTCATGGGCGCGGACATCGTGTTCTATCCGACGGCTATCGGGACCGTCAAGGGAGTCACCCAGGCCGAGGGAGACTGGCAGGGCGCCTGGGAAGGCGTGCAAAGGGGGCATGCCATAGCCAACAGTATGGTCGTCGCCGCGGTCAACAGGGTGGGTTCTGAAGGCGACATGAGGTTCTGGGGAGGGTCTTTCGTATACGACCAATTCGGTACCCGCCTCGTCCGCGGCGACAGGACCGAGCGGGTGCTGGTGGTCTCCTGCGACCTCGACCTAGCCCGTGACGTCGAGCAGGGTTGGGGTTTCTTCAGGAACAGGAAGCCCGGCACCTATGGCAGGCTGCTGAGCTAGGTTCGAGGTCGGTGCGACATGGCCCCAAGTGGGAAGTATCTGATGCCTGCGGAGTGGGAACGCCACGAAGCCACCTGGCTCGCGTGGCCTAAGGACCCCTTGACCTTCCCGAGCGAGATACTCGAGCGCGTCGAGGCCATCTACTCGCAGATGGCGATGTTCCTCGGGCGCGGAGAGAGGGTCGACCTCTTGGTGGACGACGAGAAGGCACGGAGACGGGTAAGCCGCATCCTCGGCGGCAGGACCAACGTCAGTCTCCACAAGATTAGGACCGCTGACGTCTGGATGAGAGACTACGGGCCGATTTTCGTCAGAGAGGGTGGAGGGGGGCTCGTGGCGACCAAGTGGATCTTCAACGCATGGGGGAACAAGTACGACGAACTGAAACCTGACAACTCGAGCGGAGGAAAGGTCGCCGAACTGACCGACCTGCCGGTGGTCAGACCAAGATTCGTCTTAGAGGGCGGTTCCATTGACACCAACGGCCGAGGCACCTGTATCACCACGGAGCAGTGCCTCCTCAACAAGAATCGGAACCCCAAGTACGACAGGGCGGGGATCGAGGGCGTGCTCAGAAGATACCTCGGATTTAGCAACGTAGTGTGGCTCAAGCGGGGGATAACGGGGGACGACACGGACGGCCACGTGGATGACCTCGCAAGGTTCGTCGGGCAGAGGGATGTGATTTGCATGGTAGAGGAGGACCGGCGCGACGAGAACTACGAACCGCTCAAAGAGAACATCGAGGCGCTGCGGTCGGCGAGGGATGAGAGGGGAAGGGAGCTCAGGGTCATCCCCATCTCGATGCCCAGGAAGAAGATAGGTGGGGACGAGAGACTACCGGCGAGCTACGCCAACTTCTATGTTGGGAACGGGGCGGTCCTGGTACCGACATTCGACGACGTCAACGACGGAGCAGCAATCAAGACGATATCCAGGTTCTTTCCTGGAAGGGAGGTCGTAGGAATCAACTGCGAAGCCCTAGTCTACGGTTTCGGAGGTATTCACTGCGTCACGCAGCAGCAGCCGGCGGCCTGATACCGGAGGCTACGCCGAGGACCCAAAAGGTGAAAAGGACCGAACGCACCCGCTGCAACGGGAAGAATCGCCATGAGTGAAGAGCAATTCCGCGAGTGGGCCAACAGAAGGTCAAGGTTGCCGCTCGCTGTCAAGGGGCATTCGTTCATTTTGAAGGGGGACGACGTAGTTATAGTGGACGGGGGGAGGTTCTTCTATGAAGAGGCGATCGAACTGGTCAGGATGCTCAACTCCAGGAATCCGTTCGCCCAGGTCAACGCCATGGTCACCATCTGGGAGAGGAACGGCGTCATCCGGATAATCGCGCTCTCCCTCATAGCGCTAATCCTAGTCGTCGTCTTCCTGTTTGCCAGGCGATAATCTGGCGGCCGAACCGGCTAGCCTGTAATCGTGACGTAGTACAGCTCCGTGACACCCTGAGCCGGGACTTGGATCACGCCGAAGTTAGAGTTGCCGGCGCTATCCGTCCATTCGTAGACGGTCTTTCCCACGCTTTCGGGACCATAGGTATCGATTAGGGTCTGTACCTTCGCGACGGTCGCGTTGGCTCCGCTACCGCTCAGAGAAATGGTCCCTTGGCCGATCCATACGGTGGGGTTGACCGACGTAACGTTGACCAGAGTGTAGCCCTGTGACTGGACGAGCTGAGCGATGTCGTGAATCACCTCCCCCTTTGTGACTGTCGACGACGTGACGGTGACGTTGGTGAGGCCGAGGTTGGCGAAGGCGGCTGGGGCGGTCACACCCACAGACACGTTTCCTGTGTTAGGATTCACGGCGGTCATGAAGGCAAGTTGAGTGACCACACCCGATGAACCGGGATTCGTGTACACGGCCACAAAGTAGGTCAACTGCCCGTCCACCGAATACAAGAGGTAGGAACCTATCCTGTTGTTCGGAAGCAGGGTGAGCTGAGTCCTCACCTGGCTGTTGGTGTTCAGCGCGTTCTCAGCTGCGGATGGTCCGATTATGGTCGTAGCCGTCGATGGATTCTGGTACAGCATTATCTGGCCAAGCTTGTCTCCTCCGTAGGCTACGTACATCCCCGCGAGGTTCTTGCTGACCGCGCCCTGATACTGGACGAGCTGGATTCCCACGAAGTAAGTCTGGTTCCCGACGGCGAACGGGATGTACTGCACCGTGTTGTTTGCGGGTCTCTCGTAGAACTGGTTGCCCCCCCTGAACACGAACGGGTCGCTGACGTGATAAGTGAAGTCGTAGTCGAGCTGTCCTCCCACGGTCGGCGTCCCCAGGAGCTGTTCGGGGTACCTGATTTGCGGGACGAGCCAGGCGGGGGCCGAGCTCCAGCTGCTGTAGTACTTTTGGTAGTACTGGGTGAGGAAGTCACTGCTGTTCGTCCCTCCCATCAGGTTGGAGACGGTGTAGCCCTGCATCGAACCGTCCTGGATGTTGACGAGCACGACCCCGAAGAACCTGAGGTACGGACTTGCGGCGAAGCCCGACTGCATCGGGTAGTTGATGTAGACCTGGACGGCGTAGTAGAGGTTCTTCCCATCGGACACTATGTAGGCCGCCGGGTCCATGGTCAGCCCTGGAATGAGGACGTCCCCCACTCGTGAGAAGATGTTCCTGTTCCAGAGCATGTTGAGGTTCTGATTTGAGAAGGCGAAGCCCAACTGACCTTCGGCGAACGTGAACCACATCTCCTTCTGCCAGCCGCTCAACACGTAGTCTGGGGCCCCGGGGTATGAGACGTTCTGGACCTCATCATAGCCGGGGATGTGGACGTAGACGCTCTGGTTGAAGCCCGCTCCCTCGCCGTAGTAGATCAAGGGTTCTGATGGTATCCCGAACGCGGTGGTCGCGTTCACCACGGCCCCCGTGTGGGTATTGATCACCAACACCTTCGCCGCGTGCGTATAGATCAGGTGCTCGCTGATCCAGTCGGTGGAGGGGGACGTAGGCGTGGTAGGCGACACCCAATACTCCGTGTTATTGTAAAAGACAATCTCTGAACTACCCAGCGCCATCCAATTGTAGGCGCCTATCTCCTTGGTGTTCGTTACCGCCGCGGCCGACTGGTCCCACTGCCTTACCAGGTTCAGGGTCGTGTTCGGATTGCTTGTGGGAAGGTCGGTGATGTTGCTGACCTGTATGTTGTTGAGACCCGCAGCCCAGCGAGTCACTGTGATTTCCTTCTGGGTCTGGGGGGTCCACTGATACGGGAGGTAGTTGTTGTTCCAGTTGGCGTACAGGTATACCCCGGCGCCGACCTGGACTATCAGTAGTAGAGCGATGACGATCCCGACTGCCTTGAAGACGTTCACCCGTGCCAGCAGGTTCCTGCTTCGCGAGACGTAGACGTAGCCGAAGACGATGCCTATGAAGACGGTCCACGCAATTCCGTAGAGGTATGGGGTGGCGATGTTCATCAGCCAGAAGGGCGCCCCGAGCACCACCTCGAAGGCGATCGCGGCCGCAAGGGCGAGCAGGTTCTTCAGCCAAACGTCGCTGCGCCTGGTGGTAAGGTTGGCCAGGAAGCGGAGGAGCATTCTGAGCGCGAAGACCAGGAGGAAGGCAGAGACGATGTACGTCACAATGTAATACTGGATTTGCATCGTCGGCATCAGCGAGACGAGCTCGCTCCCCGAGGCTGGGTAGAGGGGCAAGAGGAAGACCCTACCCAGTTCGGACCAGCTACCGAGACCCATGGTCGCCATGGTGGTCGAGTTCATGACCTCCCCGAGGAAGAGGAACCCATGGAGACTGACGAAGAGATAGAACCCGATGGCCCACTTCACGGTCTGCCAGATTCCCCAGAGCCAACCGTTCATAGGCCTCGATTCGACCCTTGGAGATTCCACGGTGGGCTCGTAGTCGTAGCCCCTCCTGGCGCGTCTTCCCACTACACTGAAGATCTGCGCGAGGTCGCTCCCCCCGATCTTTGGATAGATCAGAAGCAGTGAGAAGAGGGCCGCGGCGACGAAGACGTAGTCGTGGTAGAAGGTGATCCCGAACCAATCAAGGCCGGCCTTCGTAGAATAAACATACTCGGCGATGGACCATTGGAGAATCACCCACGCGATGCCCAGGATGATTATTATCGCTATAAGCGCAAGGAGAACGTAGACAAGTCTCGGCCCGAAGTGCAGACGCCTTCCTCGGTCGAACTCGCTAGGCTCCTCCATTCGCGTGGAATCCGAAATCGGGCAGCTTTTAAGGTTGATAGAACCTGAATCCTCATCGGCTCCGCTTTTGAAGGAAGACGAAGAAGAAGGCCGTTGCCATCGCTATCGCCAAGAGGAACGCGAATTGATGTACGCGCCAGTTGTACAACGCGGTAGGGATGTAGATCGGCTCGAGGATGATTACAAAGTAAAGCGCGCTTACTATCAGCGTGAGGTAGACCACCGAGAAGAACTGCCGCCACTCGCGGGCGGTGACGTCGTCCGCTCCCGTTCCCCGCGTGCCCGTCTCAAGGAGCAGTCGGGCCAGACCAAGGATTGAGAGTGCGAAGAGAATTCCCTGCCCGCCTAAGGCTATCGAGGAAGAGCCCGCGCCAATGGGTCCGCCCTGCTTGTAATAGGAGCTCCAGAGCACGTTCGCGATGATTCCAGACACTAGACTCCCGAAGAGGAAGAAGATCGAGAGGCCAGGCCGCTTCGAAGCTGGTACGCCGAACAGGACGGGCACGAACAAGACGACGAGCCCTGCGAGCCCCCCAGCGGTTCCCCAGGAGTCGAAAACGAAGACCGATGCAAGGTCCCCCCAGGAGCGGGAGTTGAGGTCTAGAAGGATGGCGTTCGTACCCAGGGCGAGCGTGAGAAGGTTGACCCCGATGAGGATGGAGAACCCGACTACGACCCAGACGAGGCCGGACCCGATCAGGTAACGCTTCACTGGCCCGCTTTGGTCAGGCGACGGTTAGTCCTCCTGGCCCCTCGCCGACCTTCAGCTCGATATAAGGGAGAATCGCCTTCATTTTCTTGCCTTCTACCTTTCTCAGATGCGCCCCGAGGGTCGTTCTCGGCGAGTCCAGGGAGTACAGGCACCTCTTCGGCAGGGTTGGGACCAGGCCGCTCAGGGAGAAGCCTTCGGTACGAACTTCATCGATATGGAATTGACGCAGTGCCTCGTGTTCTTCTTGGTGAGCCTCTCCCCCATGAAGACATGGCCGAGGTGAGCGCCGCAGTTGGCGCACTCTATTTCTACCCTGTCACCATCCGCGTCCGGCAACCTCTTGACTGCGCCCGGTATCTCGTCGTCAAAGGCTGGCCATCCGCACCTTGCGTCGAACTTGTCCTCGGAACGATAGAGAGGCGCCTCGCATCTTCGGCAGACGTAGGTTCCTGGCTTGAAGTTTTCCTCGTACTCGCCGGAGAAGGGTCTCTCGGTACCCTTGTGGACTATGACCGCTTCCTCCTCTGGAGTCAGTTTGTTCATCTTCATGGGGTTTCCCCGAGTGCTCGCCCTCGCTCCTATCGGAGAGGTCTGACGATGGACTGCGGCCGCAGGTAATCGGTAAGAGCTTCTGGGCCGGAACCGCCGCCTCCCATGCCGCTCAGGTTGCATGCTGCGGATGGGACCCCGAGGGGAGAGTCGTTGTGGGCGTTGATCCAGCTGGTGCCAGCGGTCAGCGACTCCGCGACCCTGTTCGCTCTTTCCAGGTCGTTGGTCCAGACGCTGTTCGCCAGCCCGTAATTGGACATGTTGACCAGCTCGATGGCTTCCTGTTCGCTGGAGAAGGGTAGAACGTACGCGACCGGACCGAAGATCTCCTCCCTTGCACAGACATTTTCCGGCGACCCCGTCAGCAGGGCCGGGCTAACATAGAAGCCGCCTTCGTGTCCTGGGACGCGCAGCGGCCCCCCGGCGAGCAGCTTGCGGGCGCCTTCCTCCTCTCCCCTCTTCAGGTAGCCCAATACTCTCTGGCGTTGCTTTTCACTCACGAGAGGGCCCATCTGGGTGCTTGGCTCCAGGCCGTATCCAATCTTTATGGACTGCAGAGTCTCGACAGCTTGCTTGACGAACTGGTCCAGAATTTTTTCATGGATGACCCAGCGGGTCGCGGTGCAGCAGAGCTGTCCCGAGTTTGCCGTGACTGCGTCCGTGAGGCCTTTGACGGCGCTCCCGACGTCAAAGTCGTCGAAGACCACGGCCGCGCCCTTGCCTCCGAGCTCGAGCTTGACGGGGACCAGGTTCCGCCCGCACGCCTCCCCGATGAGCTTCCCCACCTCGGGCGAACCCGTGAAGGACATGCGTTTGATCCCGGGATGCTTCGAGAGTGCGGCCCCCGCCGTGTGACCCAAACCTGTGACAATGTTGACGACCCCGTCTGGGATGCCCGCCTTTTGGACCAGCTTGCAGAAGTAGAGGCTTGATAGGGGCGTGTCCTCTGCCGGCTTGACCACGACGGTGTTTCCAGCCGCCAGCGCGGGCGCGATGCCCGTCCCGATCAGCTCGACCGGGTAGTTCCACGGAAAAATGAAGGCGCACACTCCATATGGTTCCCTGAAGCTGTGGACATCATACCCGGAGGCCGTTATCGGTACGCGGCTTTGGGTCTGGACCGACAAGTCCGCATAGTATCGCAGCGTTCTCGAGACGTTCGGGACGTCGGCGTCGTAGGCCTGCCATACAGGCTTCCCCACGTCCAGGGAGTCGAGCTGAGCGAGAATCGTACGATGGTCATCCACGAGGTCGGCCAGGCGCCGAATCGCTGCGGCCCTGCTCTTCACGTCCATCTTGGACCAGAGCCCGCTGCGGAAGGCGTCCTGTGCGGCATCGACCGCACGCCCGATGTCGCTGGCGTCGCCAGAGGAGACCCTCGCTATGCGCTTTCCTTCTCCCGGGTCGATCACGTCGAGCGTGGCTCCGCTATCGGCGTCGGTCCACTCCCCCCCGACGAACATCTTGATGTGATCAGGAGCGAGATACATGCTGACTTCGGGATCTATGGTGAATCCTTGTGTCTGCAATTGATTATCGTGTTTCCAGGGCCCTCAACTTCTATGTAAGCAGTTCGGGGGAAATCTCCGCGGCTTATGGAATCGCGATATCAGTAAGCGTCAATCCTGGAATCGGCATCCTTAACTCCGGCTTCACAGCAATTTTTGGGACGATGAGCGGACCCGGACCGATGTGGGGGAAGGTCGTGCTAATCACAGGCGCGAATTCGGGCATCGGCAAGGCAACCGCAGCTGGCGTAGCCCGCATGGGCGCGACTGTGGTGATGGCATGTCGCGATAAGGAACGAGGAGCGACCGCCGCAGCCGAGGTCAGATCGACCAGCGGGAACCCCGCCATCTTCTCGATGCAATTGGACCTTGCATCCCAGGCGTCGGTGCGCGAGTTCGCTCAGAAATTCAGTTTGAGGTTCCAGCGGCTCGAAGTTCTGATCAACAACGCGGGCGTGAAGCCAACCAAGCGAGAGTTCACAAAGGACAAGATCGTCACGACGTTCGCGGTGAACTACCTTTCACACTTCCTTCTTACGAATCTGCTCCTCGGAAAGCTCAGGGCTTCAACGCCCTCGAGGATAGTAAACGTCACCTGTTCGGCCCACGTGGGGGCGCACATAGGTTTCCGTAACCTACAGATGAAGAGGGGGTACAAGCAGGACAAGGCCTACGCTCAGTCGAAGCTCGCCATGGCGCTCTTCACTTACGAACTGGCCAGAAGGCTTCAGGGGACTGGAGTGACCGCCAATTGCGTCGAGCCAGGGGACACCGAGACTAACCTAGGGCCCCAGGGTCAAGGCATCCTCGGAGCCATAACGAAGCTCCTAGGTTCATCCGTGGCGACCCCCGAAGAGGGAGCCGAGACTTCAATCTACCTTGCGTCATCGCCGGCCCTGGTAAGCGTCAGCGGGAAGTGTTTTGCGAAGAAGGCAGAGCAAGCGTCCTCCGCTGAATCCTACGATGAAGACGACGCGAAGAGGCTATGGAAGGAAAGCGTAAAGCTCGCAA
>JAPCJP010000095.1 GCA_027886885.1 Nitrososphaerota archaeon
AGGATCGACCCACTCCTTGATAGAAGAACATGCTCCTAGCTCTGCTTAAGAATAGGTGCTTATGCCGTCTCCGGCTATGATGGAAGAGGCTGCGAAAGCGGCAGCACCGAAAGAAGGAGAGGGCGGACGATTGTTAATGGTCCCGGGGCCGACCAATCTCTCGATGGGAGTCAGACAGGCGATGTCGCAGCCGCAAGTGGGACACATGGACCTCGATTACGCAAAGGAGTTCTCCGAGGTGGTCCGGCTCGCGAGGAAAGCATTCAGGAATAACAACGGACACCAGTTCGTCCTGACAGGAAGCGGTACCCTCGCTATGGAGATTGCAGTCACCTCCATCGTCTCTCCCGGCGACAAGGTTCTTGCTCTCAACACGGGCTACTTTGCCAACAGGATGGTCGAGATCAATAAAGCCTATGGAGCGTCTGTGGAAGAAATCCGTACCGAGTTCGGCGTGAGCGCCGACCCGGACGAAGTCCGAAGGAAGTTGGCAGCGGGCAAATTCAAGGCTGTCTTTGTCACCCATGTTGACACCAGCTCGACAACCTGCAACGCAGTCAAGGAGATTGTGAAGGAAGCCAAGAACTCGGGCAGCTTGGCTGTGGTCGATGGCGTGTGCTCAGTGGGTGGCCTAGAACTCGACTTTGACAGGCTTGGCGCGGACGTCGTTTTCACGGGCTCGCAGAAGGCCTTGGCCGCCCCGCCGGGGACAGTCCTCATCGCCGTCTCGAGGGAACTGCTCGAGCAGATGGAGGGGAGGAAGGATTCGATACGCGGCTACTACCTCAACCTCCTGCGGTGGAAGCCATACATGGACGACCCCCGTGGATATTTTGCGACTCCGGCCGTGCAGCTCATGCAAGCGCTCAAGGTAGCCCTCCAGGAGCTTGACAAGGAGGGGCTCGACGCAAGGTGGCGAAGGCATCACGCGAACGCCGAGATCATCAGAGAGGGAATCGTGAGCGTTGGGAACAGACTGGTCGTCAGGGAACCCGCGGATCGCGCAGATACAGTCACCGGGATTTGGACGAAAGATGGGGCTGCTCCTGACGTCCAGAGAGTCCTTCGAGAGAGGTACAACATTGATGTCGCCAAGGGATTGGGAGAGAATGGGACGAAGATGCTCCGGGTCGGTCACTTTGGCAACCTGACCAAGGAGCAAGCGAACTACTTCGTCGATTCGTTCGCAAATGCTTTGACAGGCCGCTGAACCACTCTCTCGGGCCGACGTCTAGCGCGCTCGACGTCGCTTGCTATGGCGATCATGATATCATTCACGTTTGTCCCGGTGGCCCCAGTCATGATTAAGCCTCCCACTTTCTTGAAGAAGGCGTGGGAATCGTTCCTTTCAATGTAGGAGTCTGCATCTAATCCTTTCCTGAGTGCCCGCTGGATCACCCTGCCGTCGACGACAGCTCCGGCTGCATTGGTCCCTCCATCCAGTCCGTCAGTCCCCATGGAGGCAAAATGGACACCATCGAGGCCGGCAATCCCTAGGGCCACGGACAGGGCGAGCTCCTGGTTCCTTCCACCGACGCCCCTTCCTCGCACCGTGACAGTCGTTTCGCCGCCGGCTATGATACAAGCGGGCTCAGATGGCGACGATTTCCCGCGCATTTCCACCAGGAGACCAGAAAACCGCTTGCCCACTTCACTAGCCTCTCCCTGGACTCTCGTTGTGAGGATCGTCGTAGCATACCCCCTTCTGCGAAAAAGGTCGGCCGCCGCACGGCAGGACAACTCGTTGCTGCCCACGACCAAATTGTGTACACGATCAAACACCTTCGAGCTCGCCTTGGGCGTCTCCTCGATCGTACCCAGCACTCCATCATCCAGTGTCTTCCGCACGTTAGCTGGAACCTCGCCAACGAGGTTGTGCTTTGCGAGGACCGCCAGCGCGTGGAGATATGTGGACGGGTCGGGGGCGGTCGGACCGGAAGCGATCGAATCGAGATTGTCTCCGACAACGTCTGATATTATCAGAGAAAGGACCTGGGCCGGGTAAAGTCTCTCCGCGAGTCTACCTCCTGCAATCTCGGAAAGATGCTTGCGGACCACGTTGATTTCGTGAATCTCTGCCCCGGACTTTAGGAGGAGCCTCGTGACCTTCTGTATGTCCGGAAGTCTCAGGCCCTTTGCGGGCTTCGGAAGTAGTGCCGAACCTCCTCCCGATAGCAAACAGATGACAAGATCCGAGCCCGTCGGTTTGCCCACGAGCTCAAGCATCATCTTGACGCCCTCGATCCCTTCTGAACCCGGAATCGGGTGGGTCGCACGGTGTAGCTCAATGCGCGAGCATCGGGGCAGCGGCGGCAGGCTATCTGGGATGTTGACGATTCCTGCTGTGATCTTGTCTCCAAGTACCTTCGCCAGTCCGGCCGCCATTCCCGCCGCGGCCTTGCCTCCTCCAATCACAATTATTCGATCAAATTTGGAAAGCTGGAACGCCGTCGGCCCGGCGCGGAGAGTTGATCCTTCCATTGTCAGCGTACGCTTTAGGATTGTCTCCGGTTCCGCGGCACCCAATGCAGCCATTAGCGCATCGCGTATGTCCAAGGCCTCACGGGAGCCCTTAGGCCAACTTTCTATTCGTATCGTCGGCCTGCGCATGATGTTGTTTATTGGATGACATCCCTGTTGACAAGATTGGCAGGCCGCATCCCTCTCAGTGCCGAGGCGATGTTCTCCGCCGCCATGACAGCCATTGAAGTCCTGGTCTCCTTGCTTCCGCTTCCGATGTGGGGTAGGAGCACTACGTTGCTCATCCCTAGCAGGGGGCTGCTCTGGGGAACCGGTTCTTCCTCAAAGACGTCGAGGCCCGCTCCCGCTATCCTGTGCTGGCCAAGAGCTTCAATCAATGCAGCTTGGTCCACTATTTGGCCCCTTGACGTGTTAATCAGATAGGCCGTCTCTTTCATGAGGGAGAGTTCGCGCGCACCGATGCTATGCCTTGTCTCGGGTCGCAGCGGCACGTGTATTGAGAAGAAATCGCAACGGCCTAGAGCCTCTTCCAGACTAACATATTCCATCTCGTATTTCACTTCCAATCCGGGCTTCCTGCTTGCACTGTAGTAGATGATCTTCATGTCGAAGCCTCGCGCTCGTTTGGCGAGAACTTCCCCTATACGTCCAAGACCATATATCGCAAGGGTCTTTCCATGGACATCAGTCCCCACCATCGTCATCGGGCTCCAAGGGATCGTCCATTTTCCATCGCGAACGTACCGGTCAGCTTCGACGATTCTTCGAGCTACGCTCAGGATGAGCGCCATCGCCGTATCGGCAGTCGTGTCGGTGAGAACCCCAGGTGTATTCGTAACGGGTATCCCTCTCCTCATGGCTTCAGCCAAGTCGATGTTGTCATAGCCCACCGCCATGTTTGCGATGACTTTGAGTCTCCCCGCGTTGTTCAGCAATTCGCCATCGATCTTCTCGGTAAGGAGGCACAAGATAGCGTCCGCGTCATGGATTTCTGCGAACAAGTCTTCCCTCTTTGGAGGGCCGCTGGTTGGATTTACTTTGACATCGCCAAGATTGCTGAGTATCTTGATTGCCTCCTCAGGAATCTCATTTGACGTAACGTAGATTTTCAAACACGCGACGGAAGACTCACATCATCTTAAATCAGCTTCGACTCGCGGCCGCACGTTGGACTTTAGACGTCTTTCTTGTCGCCTCAGACGGGCCAATCGAAAATGGAAGGCTCTAATCCCTAGTCACACTTCGTTTAGTCCACCCGACTTACATCGTAAATGAAACCGCGTATTCTGTCCTTTTTGAGAATGAATGGACTCGAGCGAAGTCTTCTCTTGCTCAGTCGCACATCCTCTTCAAGATCAGAGAATGCCCCAAACACAAATGGCGGCGCCCTGCCAGCTTGAGACTCGACTCTTCGCCTTAGGTCGACCTCATCAAAGGTGAGCATGCCGCAGTCTGTG
>JAPCJP010000039.1:0-12993 GCA_027886885.1 Nitrososphaerota archaeon
CATTTCACCTGACAGAGAACATCGTCTATTCCGCACAGTGTCGAGTCTCGATTCAGGTGGCAAAAACAGGAGGCGGCACGACCATGCCTAGCGGTGTAAGTTGGTACAATTGTGGCGCCGCCATCTCTCTCACGGCCGAACCAGGTTCTGGTTTTGAATTCATCGGTTGGCAAATCAGTGGAGGATCTCAAATAACGATAGCAAATCCGAAACCGCCCACGGCCACGGCCGTGATTGGCGGTCCTGGCACCATTTACGCGAAATTCAAATCAGCTTAGCTGCCAATGTTCTGCGGGCTAGACCGCGGGTCGTAGGATAACGAGAGCCCGCTTGCGTCACCTTCTTCATGATTACGCGTTCCATGTTTCGAGTAGGCCTTCAACATCTCTCCATATCGACGCCATAGCCCATGGCATGGACAGCCGGTCTAACAAAACTCGAGAGAGAATTGACCAAGGCTCGAGGCGGTCAGCTTGAATGAGCGCTCTTCGAAGCCTCCCGAGTCGCCGCCAAGCCTGAAAGCCGTTGACCCGCACCTGGGATCGCGATTGAAGTGCTTATCGCTTATCGCTTTATCGACATCGACCCGCTTTCTGTCGGAATGTCCGGACGAGCCGTCGCCAGGGTCGGCGTGTCGCTGTCACCGAACGCCATCACACTCGGCACTGCAACCGGAGGTGTCTCTCCCTCGAGCAGAACGTGATCGAGGCCAGGGCTGCCTTGCGTCGCCAAACCGAGGTCGAGGGCGTGGGGGGCGTCCATCGTCACGGTGACGGTGAACGTGCCGTCGGTCCCCACACCGGTAGGCGGGCCGCCATCCCAGGCGTAGGACGTTATGACTGTCTTGACCCCGGTGCTCGTGGTGTACGCCCCGTTGAGGGTGATTGATACGACAGCCCCATAGTTGTACCAACTCGAATGCAGCATCGAAGTCTCGAAGCTATAGGCCGTTCCCCTATTGCAAGAGCCGCCATTAGCTACCTGAGTCACCGGATAGCCATTGAAGTTGCTGGAGTTCACCTGGACAGTGTAGGCATTGTACGAGGGGCAGGTGGTCGGGGCCTGGTCGTAGTAGGCTCCGCCGAAAAAGGGTATGAGAACCTGCTCACCGTAGTTGCTCATGTTTCCCAAAGCGTCGCTTATTGTCATCTCCTGGAGGGCGGTCGAATTCGCGGCGAACAACCCCATAGGTTGTCCCTCCACTGCTCCGTCGTCATCCCAATGCAGCAGGACCTTGTCCCCGAAATACTGTTGCGCTGTGGACATCATCTGCTGGGCGTTGGTAAGCCAATCCGGGGACGTGGAAACCGCGCTGTGCGACGACACATAGACGAGAATCCACGAGTCCTGCTGCCAAGTGTCGTTAGACAGCGGAACTATCGTATGGGTCGCGCCCTTTGCCCTATATATGTCTCCGTTGATAATCCAGAGGGGAGGCTCGCCGTAAGGCCCGAGGCCTCTGCTGTATGCGCCCGATGTGAAGGTAGTGGTCATGTTCTGCATCATGCGGTTGAAGACGTACTCGCCGACCGAAGAGTAGTAAGGCCCCGCTCCGTCTAGCCACATGCCGTCGCATCCGAGACCGGCGGGCTGTGGGCTGAAAGCGAAGGTGACGACTTGGTTGAGGTTGACGGGCGAGGTCATGTTGAAGTTCTGGTCAAGGCTAAGGCGGCATATCACATACTTGGCTCCCGCCGCATACATTGAGTTGATGAAGGTCTGCTGCGACGCAATCCAATTGCTTGAAGGAGGGTATGGGGTTGCCAGGCCAACGGCATGGACAATGGCCACGTCCCCTCCAAAGACGTTCGTTAGGTTTTGAACGCCGCTGACTTCGACCGCCCTGGCTTCGGAGTTACCGCCCAATTCGTTCGCATTCGCGAGCCCGAACATCCAAGCGAAGTTCGTCGGGCCGTCGTTGGGGGTCATGCTGTTCACGGTGCGGACGTCGAAGGCGGCGTTGCCCGTAAGCTCGTATTGCAGCGTGAAAACGGCGGTGAACGTCGAACCAGGAGTCAGTTCATTCGAGGCGCAGAACCCGCCCGAGACCCCTACGCACTGGCCCTCCCAGCCGTCGCTGACCGCCGTGTCGGCCTGATACCACCTAGCCGTGTTCGAGCCCCGGCTTGATATCGCGCCATATGGGGAGAACCTGACCAGAGACCCGTAGTCTATCCACGTAGAAGTGGTCGCGCAGTCGTCCGAGCAGGATGAAGCGGGATGATTCAAGGTGACAGTCGCGACGGCGCCCGTTTGGTTCACCTCGGCATGGAATACTTCGGTTCCGGTGAATGCGGGTGATCCGGTCGATGCCGATACCTGCAGATTTATCTTGTATTGGAGGAAGTAGAGAAACTTCTGGGGTTGTCCTCCCGTGATTATGATGCGACTCGTGCAATTCCCCCCGCATGCCCACCGAGTGTCGCCGGTCGTCCCCGACCCTGTGGAAACTTGTCCCGCATAAGTGGCACCATAGTCCACGTAGTTGTCGTCAGGGTCGCCACAGGCATAGGTCCCGCTGGTCGAAACGGCGGGAGTGACGGAGCATACCGTCGTGTCGGCGACGCCGGCGACGGTTCCCTTTATCCTGATGGTGGCACCGTTCCATTGCGCGTCCACGTAACATGAGGCCGAACACCCTGTCGGAGCGAGCGGTCTGTCAACAACGTCCAAGCTGTCGTTGAGTTCATAGTAGACCATGATCGATTTCGACTCGCTCCCTGCGCTCCCCGTAGTATAGCTGAAGCGCGTGCCTCCGCCAGCAAATGCTTGCCGGGAGGTGTGCGACACTTGGGTTTTGTATGAGATTGAACAGTCGTGGTCGGCGGTGAACATGTGGGTTGTATTGGTTGTGCCGATATTGCTGAGGCTCGCGTCGCATCCGCTTATCGTCAGGACGTCGCCATCTGCATGATTGGAGGCAGTCGTAACGACCTCTGTCTCTTGGGATTGCAGGGCGTCGCAGACCGCGGCCCATTTCGCGGGAACTACGGTCCAGGCGACGGTAGACGAGGACTCTGACGAGGACACGGTGTCGCGCGCTGCACCTTGCGAGGGCAACTCCCCCCTGGGGTCTGAGCCGAACCCAATCCAACCGGTCGGCGGCCTGGGGTTCGTCGCGCCTAAAGTGAGGACGCCGCTGAACAGGAAGTCGTTGGCGTTTGTCGTGGTCTCTGTGCAGGTCGCGCTCGTTCCCTTCGCGGCTGCGTTCGTGTTAGGTATCGCGGTGTTGGAGTCGAATGGATTGGAGAGGTCTTCACCCTTCACTGCGAATGCATAGACGCCTAGGTTCGTGCTTCCAGTTCCAAGGCTGCACATCAGTTTGTCGCCTGTGAGAGTGCCGGCGTAGTATGACCACCAAACGCTGATGCTCAAGGCCTGCGAGGAGTTGTAGTCTAGTTGTTTCTTCAGAGACAAGAGGTTGTTCGAGTCGATAGGCTTGGAGAATGGCGCGTTCGCTTCGCTGGCTGAGCACATCACCACGTAGACGTCGTTGGTGTCCGACGTGGTCATACCCATCGGTGTCTGGCACGCGGCGGCCGGAGCGCAACCTGCATGCTCCGAGGCCCCCGCACCTGGGTCGAGACCTATCGACGTCGCATAGGCGGGGTGCGGCGAATGGTAGAGCAAGAAGACGAAGACGACAAAGAGCGACAGCTTGAGGACGAGGGAGGGCTTGATTTTGGAAATGCGCGTCGCAGCTGGCATTGGTCTTTCAACGTTCACTAATGCACACACCGCGTCGCGGATCGAGGGACGGTTCGCTCTAGTGGTCGTGTCACAGTCATCATCGCTGAGGTAAAAGAACTATGTGAACCCAAGTTATATAATCAGCCAGGACATCCGCCTTGATTCCAACGGACCGACGAATCAGGTAACGATGAACTCTCATCCGGAGGCCGTCCAGAGCATATCCGAATGACGGGCTAGGTTGCGCTTGAATAATACACACTGTTCGTCTCGTTATCTGCTACATACAATCTATCCGTGATGGAGACAAAAGCGATTCCAGTCGGCGAAAAGCCGACGGAGACAGTGTTGATCACGGTGTTTGAGCTGCCCGCTATCTCTGTGTAGGTTGCCGACAGCGTATTTGTGACATAAATGTTGGAGCTCCGCGTGTCATACACCACGCCATATGGCGATTCCCCGACCGCTATGGTGGCTACCACGGTCTTGCTTGTTGTGCTTATTGCTGAAACCGAATCCGAAATCGAATTGGTAACGTAGACTTCTTTGTTCGCTGAATCGTACGCGACGCCTGTCGGAGAACTTCCGACACTGATGGTCCTCGAGACCTTATCATTGAGCGACGGGCTGATTACCGACACGGTGTTCGAGCCGCTGTTCGCGACGTAGATTTGATTCGCACCGAAGGCTATTCCGTAGGGTTTGCTGCCTACAGGAATCGGGGAGCCGGTTATCTGAGTGCCGTTTATGGTGGACACCGAGTTCGAGCCTGTGTTAGTGACGTATACCCTGCCGTTTTTCGGGTCGTAGGCGGCCCCCTGGGGAGAGGACCCTACAGAAACGGTCCCCACAACCTGGTTGGTCAGACCGCTTATCACGGACACCGTGTCGCTTCCCGAATTGGTGACGTAGAGATACCCGTTGGCCGAATCATAGGCGATTCCCATCGGCTCGCTGCCCACGTCTATCGTGGTCAGCACCGCGAGTCTGGCGTCGCTTATGACCGACACTGACCCTGAACCGTAATTTGCTACGTAGATCAGGTCGTTGGCGGTGTCGTGGGTTACGCCGAACGGGTCGTCCATGACTGAAATGCTGGATGGCACGATCGCATAGGCTTCAATCCGACCCGTGCTGGTATTCCCTAGCGTGGTCTCGAACACCATCCCGTTTGTTATGGACGGAGGGCCCCAGTTCCATTGGGAACCTCCTGATGGGTCGTTGTGCTGCCAAAGGATAGCTCCGGTCATGGCGTTTAGCGCGTAGAAGTTGTGGTTCCCGTCCGAAGTGAAAACGATGTCGTTCGTGCTGGAGACGCCCCCTCCATAACCGCTCATGTTCATGTTCCATACAATAGTCCCTGTGGAGGCATCTATGCCGTAAAGCGTGGAGTTCAACCCGGTATACTGGGGAACGCAACGCATCGTGTTGAGTGCCAGATTTCCTTTGCAAATCTGGTGCGAATTCCAAGCCATCGTGTAGATCATGCTGGTTTTGGGATCATAGGAAGACAACGTGTCGACGCCGCCGTCAGCTCCGGGATAGACGAGCCCTTGTGATGTCAGATTTTCGTTGAGGTGTATCCCGACCTTAACCTTGTAAATGGGCGCGCCGGTGTGCGCATTCAGCTCGAAGTAATAACCGGCCTTCCCGGCGTCACCGACGACCTCGGTCTGCACGCCATTGATCGTGGTGTTGAAGAGCTGTACAGGCATGCCTTCGTCGTGATCGCCCCAGTCATGGGGAACCTCCTGGAAGTACCATACCATCTGCCCGTTCGTCGAGTTCACGCCGATGACGCAGTCCGTGCACAGATTCGTGTCCGCGTCATTGGGCGTCCTGTAATCATAGCCTTTTACTAGAGGGTAGGGGTTGCCGGTTGCAAAGTAGATGATGCCCGTGTGCGGGTCGACGGCGGGAACGTTCCACACCGCTCCTCCCGCGCATTGGCAGCCGTTCGTCCCGTTCGTTCCCCACGTATTCCCAAAGGCGGCTTGGTTGGTAGAATTCATTGGGGCCGGGGGAACCGTGTAGAAAGTCCACAATAGCGCCCCGTTATTTTCCGAGAACGCTCGAACCACACCTCTGGCGCCGACGTCGCCGCTGGTTTCTCCGACGATCACCTTGCCGTCGTAGACCAGGGGGGTGGCTTGTGGACCGTCGTATGTCACCATGGAGCCTACGATGCCACTCGTCACAGAGACAACCCAGTTTACAGCCCCGGTCGTAGCGTTGAGGGAGACCAGTTGGCTGCTGAAAGTGGCCGCGAAGACATCACCTGCGTCAATCGTCACTCCGACCCGCGTTGAAAAGTCCAGGCCGTCACTGTTCTTGTCAGCAACCCAGACAATGTGCCCGGTCGTTTCGTTCACAGCTCGTATAGCACCACCCCCTGTGATGAACACCAGACTGTTCCAGATGACGGGCGTACCAGCGTCTCCAGGAACGTCCGTCGACCAAGCTAATTGCAGCTGCCCAACATTATTTTGGTTGATTATTGTTTGCGGGCTGTAGCCGGTGTTCTGCTGGTTCTGCATCTGGAACTCCCATGAGGCGTCCTGTAAAGCCAAGCTTGAGGTTGGGCCTGCAGTTTTGGCAGCGCCAGGTTGGAAGTTCCCGGCAACACCGCTGAAAGCAAGAAGACACAGCAGCAAGATGATCCCGATGCGTGAACCGGACAGTCGCGTCACACCAGAAGATTCGTTGTGTGCTGCCATAAATAATCAGCCCTCTACCCATCCTTGTTGCCGAGCTTGAATGCAATCAGATGCCCAGGGGTCGTCGAGGTCCCAAACGTGGTCCATAAGACCAAGCCGTTGACGACTGAAGGAGGCCCCCAGCTCCACAGAAAAGCTGACCCAGTCGGGTCGTGGTATTGCCACAGGACTGCCCCGGTATTTGCGTTTGCGGCGTAGAAGCTGTGGTTGCCGTCTTGATAGAAGACCAGGTTGTCAGCGCTGGATACTCCGCCTGCCCTGCCGACCAGGTTAGTTGACCATGCCACTACTCCCGTAGACGCGTCAATGGCATACAGGGTGGAGTTCGCCACGACTGCGTCGGGGGCGGCGCACCGTACGAGTCCGTCGTTGAGGTGGCAGTGCGCGGGCTCATTCAAGGCCACGGTGTATACCATGTTCGTCTGCGGATTGTATGAAGAGAACGTGTTGTCGCCTCCGGTTTCCCCGGGGTACACCAAGAACCCGGTGGAATTCACCGAAGTGTATGGAATGTTGTCGTTCAGGTGGATGCCGACGGGGACCTGGTAGATTTCCGCACCCGTGGCCGCATTAAGCTCGAAGTAGATTCCGGCCTTCCCGCCCGCTCCGACTACCTGCGTGCTGACGTTGTCTATGGTCGTGGTGAAGAGCTGGAGCGGCATCCCCTGGTCCCAGTCGTTGTAGCCTGGATTCGTCTCCTGATAATACCACACCATCTTGCCGTTCTGCGAGTTGAGGGCGATGATGCTCTCCGAATAGAGGTCAGTGTCTCCCGGCGAGGATGCGCGGACGAACGGGTTGTTCGTTGGATAGGGGTTGCCGGTGCCGAAGTATATTATTCCCGTGGCCGGATCCACCGCAGGGACGTTCCACACAGCTCCGCCTCCACAGCGACATTTGCTCGTTGCGTTCCCCCACGTATTTTGATAGAAGGCTTGATTGGTCGACGTTATTGGTGCTTCGGGGACTGTGTAGAAAGTCCACAGGTGCTTTCCATTGCTTTCGGCGAAGGCCTGAATCACACCCCTCGTGGGACCAGAGTCTCCGTTGGACTCCCCTATGATCACCTTTCCTTTGTAAACCAGAGGTGCGGCTTGAGCGCCGCTATAGGAGGACTTGCCGGCGGCTAAACCACTAGTGATATTGACATCCCAGTTCATTGCGCCGGTCATCGCATTAAGTGAGACAAGGAGGTTGCTGCTCGTGGCCTCGAAAACGTTGCCTCCGCTCACAGCTACTCCCGCGGCCGTGCTGTACCCCAGAGGCGCAAGCCCCGTCGAAGGTCCATCTTCCCAAACAAGGGCGCCAGTCTTTTCATTCACGGCATAAATGCAACCGCAGCCCGTATAGCCGCCCGTAACGTAGATGACTCCACCATATACCACTGGGGTGCCTGCAAGGCTGTTCAGTTGCGTCGACCACTCGGGAACGAGGGTCCCAACGTTCGCAGCATTGATTTTCGTCTCTGGGCTGTATCCGGTGTTCTGCTGATTCTGCATCTGGTAAGCCCATGAAGCATTCGTTGAGGTGTTCATGCCGCCCGTCGCGCCTGCACTGCCTGAGTTAACGATGGCACCCCCCATCGACGCTAACAGCATTAGCATTATCGCGGGGGTGACCAGCGTCGAAGATTTTCTCTTCAGGGGGTCTCGCCCCCTTCTCTGATGGACGTTATTATAGCGCATGTGAAGCACGACTTCATCCAGATGAAGGTCGCCTTCTTACGGGCCAATGGTCGGCTTGATAAAAAACTAAAGATGAAAATCACAAATGACGCAAAAGCCATCGTAATCACAACGTCTTTCTCATCTTGCTTTCGGGATTAGCCGCCTCCGCGCTCGTGTCCTCCGCCAAACCTTCACGTTCGGTGACGTCCATCCGCCCAGGCCTTTCAGCTCTGACCGAGGTCCAATAGACGGGTCAAGCCCGTCAAAGATTGCATAGGTCAAATATCGTTTCGAAAAGCTAGCTTCACAATCACCTTAAAACACAAGGGTCATGCCTCTTAATCTAGCGCCCCAAAAGTGGGAGGCGCTTCCCTCATTTTCTCAAACAGGCCAGCAGGGCATCGAAGGGGCTTCGGAAAAGGCGGAGTCGGTCGACGCCAACCAAGATTAGTCAAGTTTCATCTGAGAACGGCGGTCGACTGCCTTAATAGGTTCTGGCGGCGTCTTTCGTTCGAGCTATACGATTCGAGGGCCGAAATTAGCATTGTTGTTGATTTTTGCTATCGTATTTCTGCAGCAGAGCAACAAAGCTTCCTACCGTGTTTTTGGCAAAGGAACCATAACCTAAGCTGTTGTACAATAGGCCCCGCTGCGCCGAATGAAGATAGGTGTTACCACCAATTATCGGCACCAGCAAGTTGTAGCCAGTGACATTCGTACTTTTTTCAAGCCCATTGCATAGGAGCAGGTTGATTGCACTGGCTTCGGCGGTGGCGTTGATGCTCGCAAACTGCCACATGGGTTCCGTCTCGGTCTTTGCCTGTGAGTCAAAGTGAAGCACTACATGGCCGGGGAAGTATGTGTTGTATTGTCCAACCTGCGACGGTGAGGCGGGTTGCCATTTCGTTGTGCTGCCAATCGCGTTGTCTGGGAGCACGTAGGTTTTTGCCGCCCAACTGGTTCCTGCCGCCGGGGTGATAATCGAGTTTTTGGGAGAGACATTGAGGAAGAAGAGAACTGAGGGAAACAAGTTGTGGAGGTTCTGCATCATGGTGTTGAATGTCGGGTCTTCGATGCAATTCCTCGGGTTATTGGGGGCGTGGGCAGTACAATAGGCGTCCCAGTACCCAACTGCGTGGTCAAGCCAGATGGCATTGACGCCTATCGATTGCACCATCATCGCGACTTGGGTGTAGATGTTGGATGGAGAGGTAACGTTCGTATACTTCAGATCCAGCCAACCGGAGACGTATTCAGCACCGCTACTCCTGAGACCGGATACATAGTTGTGCAACTCGGGCAGCATGCTTGTGTTGATTTGCCTTCGGGCCGACTCCGCCACTGCGTGCATCAGGACGACGTTATCGCCCAACTGGCTGGTGAGATTCGCAGCTTCAGCGATCATCTGTTTTTGGGTCAGGCCTAGGTTCGTTTGAGGCTGGAATTCACCCCCCAAGTATCCGAAGTACCAGATGAAATCCAAAGTGTGGGGGTAGCCCGGATTCGAGGTGGCGGGACCGACGGGAAGGCGCGCCGTTACTGGCGAAGCCGCTCCACACAGGAGCAGTATTACCCCTAAGGCTAGTAATCCAGTCTCCTTTCGGGCTATCAGAGGAAAATTCTACCGACGGGACCGACTGCGTTTGTTATTTAAGAGTTCAATTCGTAACCAAATCATAACTAAATTTAGTACATCCAATATTGAGTCGAAACTCGTCGCTCTGCTCAAAGGTCAATCCAGGAAGGCGACGAGTTTTCGCAAGAAGTTTTCGGGATTCAGTTCGCAGGTATAGACCTGTAATTCTTACCTAAAATTAATGGTAAATTTATACTAATTGTATAATCTTCAACCGACTTTGAAGCGCGACGGTGGGCCCCAATCCTTGCATGGGGTCGGGAGCGCTAATCTCAGAAGCGGCTCCCTGAAAGCGGGGATGATGTTCTTTTGCAGCATCTTGCCTTTCGCATACTTTGCTGGCGCAATCCTGCCGATATCAGCCTTCGTCCCGCTTTCGCTGATATGGACCTTCAGCGGCCGAAGGTGGTTCCTTCTGGCCTCAACCTTCTTCTTCGCGCTGCGTATCCCGGACCTGCAGGGGGTGTCGCTCTTTCTCTCCCAGGCCCTAAAAACGCTAGGAATGGATCCGGTTTCTAGCGCCCTCATCATGTGGGCCACCGCCGGGATCGTTCTGTCCCTCTTCCTTTTCGAAACTTGGCTGTTGAAGAGATGGATAACGACGAAGGTGAGCAGGTACGCGCCCCGGCTTTTGGCGCGCGCCTGACCCGCCACGATTCTTTCGTTACTTCCCGGCGTCCACGCGGACCTCGGAGACGCCCGGCGAATCCTGTTCGATTCTAGGCCGAAGCGGATGTCCCTAGCGTATGGGCTAGAGGCGTCGCGATGAACGAGCCAATGCCCGTCGCTGCATCCCACCCGGGTCCGGCTGGCCACCCATTGCTGCCCGTCGTCACGTCGTGGATGTCGGCGGCGTAGTGAACGGACGTTCCCGAGACCCCGTACACCTTTGTGTACAGGAACGAGTTCACAAAGCCAGCGGCGGCGAATCCGTTACCCGCTCTGACTTGGTTAACGTCTGCCATGAATCCCGCCCACAGGGGGCACGAGACGCTCGTCCCTCCGATCACCAGCCAACCGCCTGACGTGCTGTCGTAGACCCACACTCCCGTGCACGGGTCGGCCACAGCAGAGACGTCTGGCTTGGCAAGAACAGCCGGCGCGCTCCACGGCTCCGTTATGTGGACTGAACTCTGGTACGAAGGCTCGCTCACTCCGGTGACTCCTCCTCCGCCTGTTCCAGTCCCGGAGATGCAAGCGCTGCCCCAGGCCGACTCGCTGACGTAGCTGCCGGTGCCCGTGACCGTCAGAGTGGTTCCTCCCACGGTAAGGACCTTGGCGCAGTCAGCAGGGTTCTGTTCCTTCTGAGTAGTCCCCTGGCCCCACGCTCCACTGTCGCCTGCAGACGCCAGGACAGTGACGTGGTCGGTCTTCGCAGTTGCCAGGATGCTCTTTACGCTTGCACTGCATGCGCCCGAGCCTCCCCAGCTGTTGGATATTTCGTTGCCGAGGCTGTGCGAGAGCGAGTAGCTCCATGCGCCGTACAGGTTTGCGGAGGACGCCGACGCGGCTTGGAGCAGGTCGATCGTCGCACCAGGTGCCATCACGTGAGACCACTCGACATCTAGAGATGTCTCCACGCCCCATCCACTATTGACGCAAGGCGTCCCCTGTGGGTTGATAATATTGAGCGTAGGATTTGCAAGACTGAAATGCTTGTCAAAAGTCTTCAAGTCCGCTGCTATAGTCGGACTGCCGCAGGCGTCCACTATCACCACGGTCTGCCCCGTCCCGTTCGTCCCGGCGCTCTGGAGCGAAGTGACGTCGTATGCCTTCAAGAGCATCGAGGGACACAGCCCGGTCGGGCTGCAAGTCGGGGTTGCAGGTTGTGCCAAGGGTGACGGAACCCAGGTGGTGGAGGCAGACTGACTCGAGCTGTCATTCGCCACACTCGCATATGCGATGACCGGCGAACCCATCATCAACACGAACATAATCATGACGGGGCCAGAGAGCATTCTCAGATTTCTATTGAGGCGCATATTACCGGCGCCAACTATACTCTATTGAATTATTAAGCGTTCGTGCAGCATTGTAAGTGGTTCAATAACTTCACGTTCTCTTCGAGGTCGCAGCTAGTCGAAATTGTGGTACCGCATGGGGATGCGCCTCGCGACCGCTTCCCTCTCCTCGATATCCGCGTCGAGGTCGGCGAGTGTAGTCTCCTGCGCGTGCGCGACTTTCGCGACCTGCCTCAGCTCCGTCTCAGGCATGGGTCATGCGGCCTCTTTCACCTTATAATCGATTGTGCAGAACAGGTACTGACCTCTGGTCCGGACCTCGGATCCAGGCGCATGGTTTCTTTTTTTGCGCGGACATACCGTTATTCGTGAGAGAAACGGGAAGATGCGCGCGGAAAGCCCAAAGTCTAGTGCAATATCCTAGACGGAATCTAAGACACTCAATGCTTGTCGGCAGAATTCTGTCATGATGTTTGCGTGAATTTCAGCTTCAGACGGCGGAAGATTCGTTCATCGCATGCGAACGGGGCGCCAAGCCGCCCAGATGGTCATGCTGTGAAAACTTGGCGCGCAGAGCTCCGTCCCGTGCCTTACACAAGCCGGATGCGAGTTGCGCTCGGTCGATTCGGTCCCTAGATTGAAGCGCCTGCAGCTCGTTCGTCCAGTCCGTGTCCAGGAGGTGCGATTTTTCTCGAGTGACGGCCAACGCCTTATTATGGTAGGGGCAGTCGCGGGAGCGATTGAAAAGGAGGGGTCTCGCGCTGATCCTGCTCGTGCTGGTCGCAGGGGCGCTCGGCGGCTACGCGTTCCTGCGCGAGTCGAAAGGCGGCGCGCAGTCCGCTTACAACACGTCGTTCAGCGATGTCCAGTCCCGCATCGTGGACATCACGCGCGACAACTGCTCCCAGAACGTCTGTTCGACAGGCATCGGGGTGAGCGTCGCGTTCCCCAAGAATCCGGGGACCTCGTCGCTCGCCTACTACCCAGACCTCATTCTCCTCTCCAACCCCGGGGGCAGCTCTTCCGTGATAAGGTCGATATCCGCCGTCGACGTAAGCGGAGACATGTCAAGCGTATCTAGAATAGACGTATACTACTTCTCGTCGGTCAGCGAATTCAATGTCGATGGAACGCCCTCTGGAACCCCCCCCGGGTCCTGCGCGATCACAAGCGTGCTGGGGTGCACGGTCTTCAAAGGCTATGAGACGCTGCCCGGGCTGTCCCAAGATTTCATCGAAGTCGTCGTCTACACGCAGGGCAGCGCCTCCCAAGGGACGGTCGGCTTCACCATCCTTGTCGAATCGAACTGATTGCGGCCTGAA
>JAPCJP010000039.1:13093-15578 GCA_027886885.1 Nitrososphaerota archaeon
TGGGCCACTCCTTGCTCGCCCCTTCCTTCGGAGGGACCGTGGTGTCTCAGCAGGCCCGGGACAAGTACCACTTCATCTGGAACTTCTGGTGGCTCGGGCATTCGATCTCGACCGGGGTGAACCCGCTGCAGACCGGGCTCATGTTCTACCCTCAGGGAACCTCGCTCGTGCTGCAGACGATAGACTACACAGACGGAGCGGTCTCCGCCATTCTGTCGCTCGTCGCCGGCGAGGTCTTCTCGTTCAACGTGATCATCCTCGCCTCCTTCGCCCTCAGCGGAGTGGCGGCCTTCCTGCTCGCGTGGCACTTCACCCGTTCCAGGCTCGCAAGCGTCATTGCGGGGTTCATCTTCGCCTTCTTTCCCCAGCACGTGGCGCAAGCGATGTTCGGCCACCCCAACATCGCGAGCGTGGAATGGCTCCCGGCGTACCTTCTCTGCCTGATGCTCGCCTTCGAGAAGAAGAGCTTCCGGTACTCGGTCCTGGCGGGCGTCTTCATAGCGGTCATGACGATGACAGACCTCGAGTGGACCCTGATGGCAGCCTTCGTCACCGGCGTCTATCTCGTCTACCACCTGGTCACCTTCAGGTTGGCCGACATCCGGAAGTTCCTGCTCTTGGCCGCCACGACCCTTGTCGTCGGCTTCGGAGTGACTTCGCCGTATCTGGTCCAGGCCTACCTCGCGACGGCGAGCGAGCTGAGGCCGCCCCCCGCCATAAACCAGGTCTTCTTGAATTCCGCCGTCGTCAGGCTGTACTTGACGCCGTTCCCCTACAACGCCTTCTACGGCAGCTCCTTCGCCTCGGACTTCACCGGCCTGTCCGGGGGGCCTCCAAACTGGATAATCTTTGCAGGATGGACCGTGCTCGCGCTGGCCGCGCTCGGGGCAATCACCTCGAAGGACAGGAGAAAGTACTTCCTTCTCGCGCTCGCAGGCCTCTTCTTCCTCTTCTCGCTGGGCCCCTCCAGGAACCCGAGCGCCATATCGCTCCAGTTGCCCTACACCTTTCTGTACGACCATATACAGCTCCTCCATTACATGCGCTCCAGCGCCCGCTACTCCATCGTCATGATGCTCTCCCTGTCCGTCCTCGCGGCGATGGGCGCGAAGAAGCTGTTCGACGTCGCGAGCGCGAAGTGGTCGAGGATTCCTGCGGCCAAGATCGTCGCGGTCGTGATAATGCTGCTCCTCCTGGTGGAATACGCGCCGACCATTGGAACCGCAGCTGCGACGACGAACCCGGTCGACGGCATCATCGCGGCTGACCACGGCAGTTTTGGAGTCCTGGAACTGCCCGAGACGATAACCATGACCCAGTTCTATCTCTACCAGCAAACGCTCTTTCAGAAACCTCTTGTCAACGGGAAGATCTCGCAAGTATCGCAGACCCTCCCTGACTACGTGTACTCGCAGCCCTTCTTGAGGCAGCTCAGCAACCCGGTGCGCAGCGCGAAATTCAGCAACGACATAATCGACCAGCCCTACAACTACACCCAGCTCGGACCCCTCGTGCTGTCGGAGTACGGAATCAAGTACGTGGTGTTGAACACCCCAGACTTCGTCAGCACCAAGATCTTTGACAGGGTCTACACCGCCCTCTTTCAAGCGCTTGGTCCCCCGGTCTATCAGGACGATGACAACGTGCTCTTCGAGCTGCCGCAGTGGACGACCACCGCGTCCATCCTGACGCGCTACAACACCAGCCCGCTTACGCTCTTTGGGGCCGGCTGGGGGCCGGTCGGGAGCAGCGGAAGGACGGCGGCGAACTCTTCCCAGCTCTTCGTCTACGCGGCCAGCCCGGGGGCGCGTTCGGTGACCTTGAACGCGACGGAGAACGACGTGTGCATCGCCAATCTTAACTTCTCAAAAACCGCAGATTGCGGGACCTACGACCCGGCGACGAACCAGCATCAGTACCAGATTTCCTTTGGCCACGGAATGAACATCCTGTCATTGGAAGTGCCCGCCGGGTCCACAGAAGTGTCGTCCCTGAAGATAAGCCATTGACGGCCCCCAGCACCTGAGCTTCGACCCCGGCATTCCTCGAGCATATCGTCGGCTATCTCGAAAGATGGCTGACAGAGCATCAGCACACGAGCAAAGAACTCGGCGCGACGTCGAATGTCCTTGCCTGAGTGTTAAATACTTGACACTGCGGCTCAAGCTGAAAAAGTCTATGGAAGTCGAGGTGAAGGCTGCTCGCGGGGCCACTTCGCTCTACCTCGCCACGACAACGAACGTGGTCCTGCTCACCGGCTACTTTGCGGTGCTCACCAACATCCTCCCCTCCGCGGAGGTGGGGTTGGTCACGCTCCTCAACGTCCTGATCCTCGGGGTGGCCACCGTCTCGGTCCTCGCATCCCCCGTCGTGGGCGCGGGCCTGTCCACGAGCCCGGCCGCGGTGAGCCGTTTCCTCGCCCTCTACATCGGCGAGGGCCAGGGGCGCGCGGCGAGGAGGGTCCTCCTCATCTCGCTCGCCGTCA
>JAPCJP010000096.1 GCA_027886885.1 Nitrososphaerota archaeon
AGCTTGTAATCCGGAGGCGGACAAGAGACCGGGGTTCAAATCCCCGCGACCGCACTTCTCTCCCTCCCACTCTAAAGAGAGGAAAGCATACTGGTCGAAGCTCACCAACTTGGACCCAGAGCATCCTCGAATCATTTGCGAGAGTATAGCTGGAAGACGCGCGGTCCGAAGATGAGCGTCCGCGAATCCTTGGTGAACTCTTCAAGAGAAACCGTGGCCGCGGCGATCTGGTCACGAGATGCAATTCCCTCCGAAACGATGGAATCGGTTGTGGCCTCCAAGGTTGATAATGGTAGAGCCTTCTCCTCGCCTTCGTAGTGGATGGACCCTACGAGGCTCACGTCCGGACTCGGGATTCCGGCCTCCAGGAAGTAGCTGTAGAGCTTGCGGCCGGCCGCGTGATCCCCGCCGCGGCGTTCTATCATCCTAGAATAGGTGCGCAGGAAGAATCTAAGACCAGAATTGCTGGGATAGCTTGAAAGCCCATCGAAGTCGGCGTCCTCCACGATGAGCAGTCCGCCCGGACGCAGGGCCGTCCACATGCGGCGTAGAAGCGCGACCGGTTGACTCAGGTGTTTAAGCAGGAACCTGGCATACGCCACGTCGTAACTACCGGGCTCATCCCATTCTTGCACCGGAAGCCGTCTGAACTCAACGTTGGTCAATCCGCGTTCCTTTGCAGCCTTCCTAGCCAGACCGAGCTTGACCGAATCCATGTCGATACCCACGACCGAACCCGCAGGCGCCACCAAGCGCGCCATCTTCAAGGTGACCTCTCCTCCGCCGCATCCTAGATCGACACACCGCATCCCCGAAGACAGTCCAGCCCGGGCGAACAATGCCGAAGTATCAGGCCAGCGACTGCGGGCCAGCAACAAGAGCCTTTCGTAACCCTTTTCCCGCCTCGAATCGAGTAGCGACCTCTTTCATCAGTCACGAGCGGTCACATCAGCGGCCCGTTTGCGAATAACCCTATGCTTTTCGGGGCCAAGCCGAAACCACTCGTTCTTCTCTCGACCTAAATCTCTTGCGGGATGAGGGGATAGCTCTCACGGACCCGGCAAGGATGACACGGAGAAGTCAAGAAAGAGGATGCCAGAGGACGGCTACGTGTTCCTCGAGGGGCGACCGACGAGGTGAAGGAGAGAGAACGCACTTCTCTCCTTTTGGCAACCCAAAGCCAAACCTGATTGCGATTCTTCTTGGGGAACGTTTGGGGCCGGCCAATCCCTCGCCACCTCATGCATTCTCTTCTTCCAAATTCTCTTCGTCGATATCTTCGTCTTTCTCTGATTCAAGCTCTGACTCCTCTTCTTGTTCTTCTTTCATGGCCTTGTCCTCTTCCTTAGACTCCTCCGTATCGTCGGCGCTCATCTTGGCCGCTCTTTTGTAATCGCTTCCGATATCTATTTCGCCTCCGACAGATTCAACATTGCCCGACTGTAGCTGTCACATTGGGGAATTCCATCTAGCAGAGGCGGGTGGCCATCGAACCCCACCTCATGGCCAGAGTCTCCGAGAGGGGGCTTCAGGAAGACGTCCTCATCGTCCCGTCCACGGCCTAGAATATACCTAGCTCAATTCTCACGCTGTGACGGGAGGTTCGAGTGAGGGTATGGCGGTGGCCGCACCAGGTATCGCGTCGAACGTCTCGTATATCGTGATCTCGCCCTCTCTGACTTCTACCAGCGCGCCCTTCAACGGTTTTAGGGTATCGGGGATGTGGAAGCGGAGCGTCCCACCGAGTGGAAGCTTGACCTCATACTTCGGCGTCCCGCTGAGGTCGATGGTGTAGAGTTGCTCGCCTTTGCAGTATACCGTGCATGTTTGAAGCTGCCTGTTGCCTCCTTTGAGGTCGATCGCAAACTCGCTGACGGGGTAGGGCGCGATTACCGGCTCTCTTACCACCTGCAAGCTGATGTCCAGCATCAGTTTCATGTCGGTGAGGACCATAACCTGGTCGCCCGTCTTCACGATATCACTTTCCTTATCGTTCGGGTAGACGACGAAATGGCCCGCCCCGGTGACCCTCTCGATTCGCCCCTTCACAATCTTTGACTGTGAAGTTACAGTGGTCGTGCCGTCCTTCTCGACCACCTCCATTATTGGCTGTTCCATCTGGATTCCCTCCGTCGCCGCTGGTGAGCCCATGGCCACAAGGTCGTCGATCTTCTTCAGTAACTTTTTCTCCACCTCGACGTTCCAGAGCATCTCTCCGACGTCGAGTGGGAGGAACAGCTCAGAGATCAGCAGCGTCTCTACGGTCGCGACGGCGATGTTCTGGACCCACTTGCCGATGCCGATCCTCACCGCGAAGTTGTTTGGCTCTCCCTGAATCAGGATGTCAAGGGCACGTTCAGCCGTGATCAGTTCCCTGAGGAAGCCGCCCTTCTGTGCCTGAATGAGCATCCCGGCCGGGCTGGATCTTGTCTCTTGAATCTTGAAGCCGTCAGCCTGGAGATTGGCGATTATGTCCGCCCTCAGCTTATCCAGGTTGGTGTTCTTTCCTTGATACCGGACGGTCTTGTCTGCGAGCAACTTTTCTCAATACGGTAACACTATCGCAAATATATGTAGCAATCCTCATAATATCAGTAACAATCTTCTAGAACTCGCGGGTCCGGCCGTGTGACGACACTGGGATTGAAGATTATGCCGGCGGTAAGGTCTTGACAGTCGTCTTCGAAATAACTCCGAATACGACCAGCGCAGCGCCAAGCACAGCCACTGCCCCGCCAAGGTAGATTAAAGCCGAGTTGTTGTCCATCAGGCCGCTTCCGCCCATCATCCCAGCGCCCTGGGATGCCCACCCGATGCCGAGCAGTACGAGGATTATGCCGGCGACGATTGGAATCACTTTTCTCATGTCTAGTTCGGTCATCGGAGCCTCGTGATGTATTTAGGCCTTGGTCCCAGCTAATGCTCAAGTTACGCCGGCTTCAGCCGTATGACCTGCGATAGACTGAACCAGTCGTCGATAACCTCCTTGGTCGCGGGTTTGTAGTATTTTTCGTAGAGTGCCTTCGCGCCCTCTTCCCTCTCTGGACCCGGCCCGACCATCTCCGCCTCGGCCTCGAACTTTAGCTTGCCGATTCTAGCAGCTACCTTCGAGCGTTTCTTGAGGTTCTTCATCCAGTCGGTTGCAGGTCCTTCGTGCGAGAGATAGACCCCGCCGGGCGCCGCGGCGAACCATAGCTCGACGGTGTGTGCCTGGCCTGTTTTCCTCCCGGTCGTGGTCAGGTAGATGTACTTCTCCTTTCGCACCTTCTCGAGTTCGCGAAGGTCTATCATATTGACGCTTTGTCCGGAAAAATGTCCTGCGAAATCATCGTCCCGACGACCCAATTCGGCCTGTCGACGACCTCATGGACCCTTACGTCGGCTGCCACACTGCAGAGGATGTAGGCTTCCTCTCTGGTCAGGTCATAAGACTTCATCAGGTGATCGAGCATGTTCCGGACAGACTCCTTCGTGGCGGTCATCAGGTCAGGTGCTATGCCTGTCGCGGCGTAGTACCCGCTCTTGGACCTGGGCTCGCCTCGCGTGAAAAATTGCGGCCAGCGGAGGCGCGCATCTCTCTCTATCCGGAAGCGAAATTTTGCGGTCCCAGCACATTCGATCGCGCTGATACAGACCTCTCCATCGCCCATCGCCGCGTGGACATCCCCTGCGGAGAAGAGAGCCCCAGGAACCCAGATAGGGATCTTGACGAAGCTTCCCCTCGTAAGGTGTTTA
>JAPCJP010000040.1 GCA_027886885.1 Nitrososphaerota archaeon
TCTTGGGAGCGGACCAGCAGATGAAGTACACCATAGACGACTTCGAGACCAAGCTTCTCGAGTCGGACCTCGAAGAAGAAGAGGAATAGGCGCGCGATATCGGCCGGGGACGGCCCTTTCACGAACATCTTAAATCGAGCGGGAGACACCTCGCTTCCATGATTGTCAAGAGGCCGGTCGTGGCCGGGATTTTTTACCCCGCGGACCCCCAGGAGCTGAAGCAGGCGATCGCCGAGTCCTACCTCCACAGGTTGGGCCCCGGGGCGCTTCCTCCCTCTGGTACGGAGTCGACCGGCGTCGCTTCTTGCGTCTGCCCGCACGCTGGGTACGCATACTCGGGACCCGTCGCGGCCCACAGCTTCCTCTGGCTCTCCTCCCTCAGGAAGCCCGAGCTCGTCGTGATAGTCGGCCCGAACCACTATGGCATCGGCGGCGGGGTCTCCACGTTCAGCGAGGGTGTCTGGGAGACTCCTCTGGGGAGGGTCCCCGTAGATTCTGCCGCGGCAAAGATGCTGGTCGAGCTGACAGGGATGGTCGACTACGACCCCGAGGCCCAGCAGAGGGAGCACTCCATAGAGGTCCAGCTCCCCTTCCTCCAGGGGATCTATGGGGCGTTCCAGTTTCTCCCCGTATGCCTCTCGCTCCAAGACATCGAAACGGCGATGGAGATAGGTTCGGGCATCGCCGAAGTGCTCCAGGGCCGCAACGCCATACTGATTGCCTCATCGGACCTGACGCACTACGAGCCGGCGGCTACGGCCATGGAGAAGGACACCGAGCTTCTCGAGCACGTGAAGAAGCTCGATGTCGAGGGGTTCTACGAGACGCTAGAGAGGAAGCACGTTACCGCTTGCGGGTTCGGGGCCATCGCGACGGTCATGGAGGCTAGCAAGCGTCTCGGTTTCAAGCAGGGCGTGTTGCACAAATACGCGACCAGTGGCGATACCACCGGAGACAATGCAGCGGTCGTGGGGTATCCTTCTGTCACCTTCAAGTGATTTGTCCTGAAAGCCATCGCCGAAGCTCCAGGAAAGGTAATCATCACGGGCGAGCACTTTGTGGTCCACGGCGGGATGGCCCTCGCTGCGGCCATCAACAGGACGACCAGGGCCGAGGCTTCCTTCTCGAACAGGCTCCAGGTCGAGACGACCCTCGAGCGCAGGGCCCCTGCCTCCCGCCACTCCCCGCCTCTCCCTCTAGAAAGGCTCCTCCGGGAGATGTACCGCGAGAGGTCCAGGGAGCCTCGGGTGAGGCTTAGGATAAGCTCCCAGCTCCCCTCGGGCGCGGGGCTCGGTTCCTCTGCGGCAACCATGGTCTCGGCCGTCGCGGCAGTAAGCCGTCTGGAGGGCTGGAACTTCGACGCGACCTCGATAATCGAGACAGCGATGGCCGGAGAGAGGCTGATCCACGGTAGGCCCTCGGGCATAGACGCCACGGTCTCCGCCCTCGGAGGAGTGATACAGTTCAGTCTCGGTCAGGAACCGAAGAAGGTGGACCTCCCGACCAAGACAAGGTTTCTCGTGGCTTATTCAGGCAAGAGACGGAACTCAGGAAAGCTCATCCACAAGGTCTCGTCGATGAGGAGCGTCCACCCAAACCTCTTCGACCGCCTATGTGAGAACGCGACCAGGGTCTCCGAGGAGGCGACGGAAAAGCTGACCTCAGGGAAGCTGGAAGACCTCGGGGGCCTGATGACCTGGAACCATGCCGTTCTCGGGATGGTGGGGGCCTCGAACCCCATGCTCGACTCACTCGTCGACCTGTGTCTGTCTTGCGGTTGCTACGGAGCGAAGTTAACCGGGGCCGGAGGGGGAGGGAGCGTACTCGCGCTTCCGTCCCAGGACGATGACACCGCCTTGGCCTGCGTAGGAAAACAAGGGTTCCCCTCGTTCATGACCGAGATTCCATGCGGGGGCGTGAGGGTATGGACTAACGAGGGAGCCTGAGAGCATGACCTCAAGCAAGACCCTGCTAGCCCCAGGGAAGACGGTGGTCAAATTCGGAGGTTCCATCATCAGCAGCGACAAGCGCGTGGAGTTCTCGTTCAGGGAGGACGTGGTGGCCGAGCTGAGCAGGACACTGGCCTCCTCGGGGGTCCCCGTCGCGCTCGTCCACGGGGGCGGGGCGTTTGGCCACCCACTGGCGAAGCGATATCACCTCTCCTCCTCCAAGCCGAACCCGTCCAGGAAAGGCGTGACCGAGACTCGAGATGCGATGTTCGAGCTGAACCGGCGCATATGCTCATCGCTCGCTTCAGCAGGCCTCGCCCCGTACACCTTCTCCCCCTTCCCTCTCTTGAGCGCGGCAGGGAAGAAAGGCGCGGTCTGGCTGAAGGGTCTTCTGGACGCCGGAATGACACCTGTCACCTTCGGCGACGTGGTCCACGAAGCAGACGGCTTCAGAATCGTCTCGGGAGACGCGATCGTGAGGGAGGTGTCCAAGACGCTTGAGGCGACGAGATGCATCTTTGTCATGGACAAGGACGGGATCCTGGATCCCGGTGGTGAGACGATCCCCTTCATGGAGGTCTCCGGGGCACGGCGATTCCAGGCCTCTGGCTCCTCGGACGCCACGGGAGGGATAGGAGCAAAGGTGGCAGAGGCTGCGAAGATGGCCTCCGCAGGGACGGAGGTCGCGTTCGTCTCAGGCTTCCGCCCCGAGGAATTTGCCAAAGCCTTAAAGCGCCAGCGCTTTCACGGTACTCTACTAAGGGTTCCTTCCCGTGATTAGCAACACCGATGACGCGAGTGCTCGGGACCGCTGGGACCGCTGGGACCGCTGGGACCGCGATGATTCCTTGAGGCTGGTGTCGCTATGAAGGTAGATTTTACCCCGATGCTCGAGGACATGGGAAGGGTCAAGAAGAGGGTCGACGGGCTCATCCTGGACGAGCTCCTCCCCAAGTCTCACACCGTCCCGGCAATCGACCTGCTATACACCATGATGAGGGACTACCCGGCCCGCCCCGGTAAGGGCATGCGCCCGTACCTGTGCGTCACGAGCTGCGAGGCCTTCGGGGGGAAGGAAGACAACTGCCTGCTGACCGCCGCCGCCATTGAGCTCTTCCAGAACTGGATTCTGATACACGACGACATCGAAGACGGCTCCGAGATGAGGCGCGGCTCGCCCGCTCTCCACAAGAAATACGACTGGGTACTCGCCCTCAACACTGGCGACGCGCTGCACGCGAGGATGTGGGAGTCGCTCCTGAGGAACAGGGCCGCCCTCGGCGAGTCGCGGACGTTCGACATAATGGCAGAGTTCGCGAGGATGATCGACGAGACTACAGAGGGCCAACAGATGGAGCTGAGGTGGGTTGTGGATAACGACTGGGGGATGAGCGAAGCCGACTACTACCTAATGTGCACGAAGAAGACCTCCTGGTACACAGTAATCAGCCCCATGAGACTCGGCGGCTTTGTCGCCGGGGCGCCTACGAGCTCTGTGGATTCGCTAGTGGAACCCGGCAAGAAACTCGGGGTGGGCTTCCAGATTCACGACGACGTGCTCAACCTCTCGGCCGGCTCAAAGTACGGTAAGGAGACCGCCGACGACCTGCTCGAGGGCAAGCGGACCTTGATCCTCATCAAGCTCCTCTCTGCGGCCGACCCCCAGGACAAGGCTCGCATCGTGGAGATTTTCTCAATGAGTCGCGTGGCGAGGCGGCCATTCATGGGCGAGATACTGGACCTGATTCACAAGTACGACGCCCTGGGCTACGCCGCCGCGAGGTCTACGGAGCTGGTAAACGACGCCCTGGCCATGATGAAGAATGTCTGCTGGACGGGTAACGAGGGCGCGGCGAGGCGCATCGAAGAGATAGCGCGCTTCGCCGTCGAGCGGGACTGGTAGGGGCGAATCTTCCATGAGCCTCTCCGAGAGCGACCGTTCCTCGATGGAAAAATACGCGCTGCAGAACGCAGTCCGGCACGGGGGCAGGGCCGAGGTCGGTGCCGTCGTCAGCAAAGTACTCGGCGACAGCCCATCGCTCAAGTCGATCGCCAAAGAGGTTGCCCGAGCCGCGGCCGAGGTCGTCAAAGGGGTGAACGGGATGACCCCCGCGGCGCAAGAAAAGACCCTTGCAGACAAGTACCCAGAAGCCATGGCCGCTCCGGAGAAGAAAGAGGGCAGGGTCGGGCTGCTCCCTCTGGAAGACGCCGTGAAGGGCGAGTTCGTCGTGAGGCTTCCTCCAGAACCCTCGGGGTTCATGCACATCGGCCACGCCATGGCCGGCACCATTAACGCGGTCTACAGGGACACCTACGAAGGCAAGCTATGGCTGAGGTTTGAGGACACCAATCCGCGGAAGGTCCAGAAAAGGTACTACGAGAGCTTCAGGACGGGCTACACTTGGATGGGGATAAAGTGGGACTACGAGAAGAACGTCTCCAGCGACATCGACCTTCTCTATGAGTACGTCCAGACGCTGATAGAGGCCGGGGACGGCTACGCGTGCTCCTGCCCGGCCGACCTCATGAAAAAACTGAGGTTCGAGGGCAAGCCCTGCGAGCACAGAGACCAGGGGGTGGAGAAGAACATGTCCATCTGGGACGAGATGCTCAAGAAGAAGCACAAGGAGGGGACGTACGTCATCCGGCTCAAGGGAGACCTCGCGAGCCTCGACTACTCCCTCCGGGACCCCAACATCGCGAGGATAATCGACTACCCCCACCCGATAACCGGTGACAAGTATGTCGTGTGGCCCACCTACGACTTTGAGGTCGTGGTCGAGGACCAGGTCTGCAGCGTCACGCACATCCTGAGATCCTCTGAGTTCCATGTGGGTCTCCAGGATATGATACGGAAGATGCTCGGGTTCCCGGTTATCAGCGTGAAGCAGTTCTCGAGGTTCAACTTCAAGGGGACCCCGGTCGCGAAGCGCCTCCTGCGCCCCCTCGTCGAGGAGAAGCTGGTCTCAGGATGGGACGACCCCCGCATGCCCACAATCGAGGGAGTCATCAGGAGAGGAATCAGCGCCGAGGCTCTGCGCCAGTTTACGATTCAGGTGGGCTACACCCAGTCAGAGCACACCTTCGACTGGTCGCTGCTCTTCTCGGTGAACAGGAAGCTGTTGGACCCGGTCACCAAGCGTTTCTATTTCGTCCCAGACCCGGTCAAGCTCACGGTCGAGGATGCCCCAAGGCGAGACGCGACCATCCCCTTCCATCCTCTTGGGAAGCTCGGCGAGAGGACCATAGCGACGGCGGGCCAGTTCCTCGTCCCCTCGAGCGACATCGGCCAGATGAAGGAGGGGCAGGTCTTCAGGCTCATTGAGCTCTACAACGTCAAGCTAGTTTCGAAGGGCACTGACGGCAACGCGATGGGTACCTACCTCGGCGATGAGATGGTCCAAGACACCCGCAAGCTCCAGTGGGTCACCCCTGATGCATCCGAGGGTGTAGAGGTCATGGAGCTATCGGACTTGTTCAGGGAGGACGGAACCTTCAACCCCGAGAGCCTCAAGATCAGGCTCGGCGTCGTTGAGAAGGCGTTCGGTTCGTTGGGGCCGGGCGAAATAGTCCAGTTCCCGCGCTACGGCTTTGTGAGGCTCGACGCGCCCGGGCGCTGCGTCTTGGGGCACAACTAGCTTCGACCAGGTTGGCCGCCACGCGGGACCGCCAGTATTGTCCCAAAGGGCGCTTCCTGAGTTTAAGCGAATTCTGACAGGGCTTAAGTATCGCACATATTCGGGGATAGGCGTGTTTCAGCTTCCGCAGACATCTAGGCTTGCCGCGCTTTCCCTCGTCGCGCTAATGTTCCTCGCTGGCGGTATGATAAGACCTGCCTCCGCCATCGTGGTAGTCAATCCCGCACCTAACTTTACTCTGACCGGAACTCCGGCGTTGATCGGGCCCATCCAGGCTGTAGTCCATGGCGGGGATCTCTGGGTCTCGGACTTCGGCGCTGGTGCCATCTATGCGTATCCATCTCCGTACACTGCGAACGAGGCGCCTATCATCACACTGACAGCGACTGGGGTTGGCGACCTCGCCTTCGATTCGTCAGGGAATCTCTGGGCGGGAGGTTTCGCAGCAAGCGGTGGGCACGTCTTGGAATTTGACGCCCCGATAACAAACCATGAAGCGGCTTCAGTGAACCTCAACGGCTTCGCCGAACCATCGGGGGTCGCGGTGAACCAAGGCAACCTTTGGGTCTTCGACGGAAACGGGAACGTCTATGAGTACTCACCAGAGCCAACCATGAACATGGGGCCAAATGCGCCGATCTTGACGGGTTTGGCCAACACATATGTGGGAGCCTTCGACTCGAATAACAACCTTTGGCTTGTGAACCTGATGGGAGACACCGTATCGGAATATGCGAGCCCCGTATTCCTCGGAGAGACATCTTCCCTAACTTTGAGCGTGCCCCACGAGCCAACCACCCTGGCATTCGACGGAGCTGGGAACCTCTGGGTGGGAGAAGGCTCGGCTAACTCGGGGATAGTGGACAAATTCTCGGCGCCGATAACCAACATGGAGGTCGGCACATCTGAGGTAACAATCTCGACGACGAATTCCATATGGGGGATATCAGTCGACTCCTCCAGCAACCTTTGGGTAACCGACTTCAGTGACGGACTCGTCTACGAATTTACCGGGCTTGCCTCCGGCGCACCGAGCGTGCCGGTTAGTCTCCCTCCGGTGATAGCGAAGAACCTGGTCTTCCAGTTCAGCGGTAAGGGAGGGACCGTGAAGGGCAACCTCGTCGGCGTCGAGGGCGGCGGCATCGTCTACAATCTCCCCGGCTACACAGCCACCCCGGGAGTCTGGGTGTACACAACGTCCATCTGTTTCGTGGCCAGCCAGGACGCCATTCAGATAAGCGGGTTCTCCTACTACCAGGCCGGATTCAATTCCAGCGAGATATTCGTCTCCGGTTATGCGAGTAGCCTCACCAACGCTCAGGGGTGGCCCACAGAGCCTGCCTGCGCTTCGTAGACAACACATCCCGTCAATCGCTTCAGACCAATTAGCGGTGCCAAGCTTGTTTGGCGCGGTGAACCCCAGTTTTTCTTCCCTTATTCTTGGCGACGTAGTGCAATTTCTTCTATACGGCTTAGTTAGAGTCGACGCCCAAACGAAGTGCGTCCTCGCTCACGGGTGAAGAGAGAAGCTAATCGCTCTAGATCTCTACTCCACGCTTTTTCTAACCCGATTTATATAGACGGGGCACCCCACGACCCACGTGCGAAAGGTAGTTCTGGCCTTGCTTGGCCTGCTATCGATATTTATCTTGCCCAGCGGGATTTACCTTCCAGCGCACGCGCAATCTGGCACGCTATACGGCTGCACGACGGGGGTAGGTGCGGGACCGGGGCCCAGTAGCCTGTATACGATCAACCCAGGGACTGGCGCCGCGACCTTGATTGGTGCGATGGGGGTCAATCAGTGCAGTGGGTTGGATTTCGTCGGAGGCGTCCTCTACGCGGGTGCAAAATCTGGCGGGCAGGATGCCCTATTTACCGTGAACACCGCGACCGGGGCGGCTACTCTTGTCGGCATTTCAACAAACCTAAATTGCGGTCCCCCAATCACGGACCTCGCTACGGACCCGCTGACCCACGTCCTCTATGGAACCATGTTCGATTGTGTGGTTACGTTCAACCTCAACACAGGTGCAACGACTTTCATAGGTGATACGGCGGGAGATACAGACGGTAACGGTTTGGCGTTCACTCCGGGCGGGCAGCTCTATTATGCCGATGATCAGCACCTCTTCACAGTCAACTCGATGACAGCAGCAAGCACGGTAGTCGCGGTGATGACCGGCCAACCCGGCGGATGCACGCACGAGGCCATCGACGCGATGAAATTCGATTCCAGCGGTACTCTCTGGGGCGTGCTGGTCTGCGCAGACGGGGGACTCCAGAACTGGCTGGTCACGATGAATCCAGCTACGGCCGTAATCACGCCGATTGGTCTGACCGGGGCGCACATGGACGGTATCGCCTGGGCTGGTGTTCCTCTCACGCCACCTGGTCCCCTTCCGCCGGTGATTTCTAAGACTCTGCTGTTCACGTTCTCTTCATTCTCCGGATCCGCGCCTGCTCCAATCGTTGGGAAACTTGTTGGAGTTGAGGGCTCCGCAATTCTCTACAATCTGCCTGGATATCAAGTAACCGCGGGGGTCTACCCATACTCCAACTCCGTATGTTACATCTCTTCTCAGAACCTGGTGAGCATTAGCGGCTTCTCGGACTATCAGGCAGGGTTCAACTCGACAGAGGTATTAGTCCACGACTACTACAATGTCGAGAGTAATGCGCAGGGATGGCCCGCCGAGCCCGCCTGCGCTTCTTAGACAGTCCGGCTCTCATATTCGGATGCAACAGACTGGCCCTTTGGTTCGCCTCGGCCAGGCTTTGAGTTCCGGTTAGGGCAGCAAATCATCCCTTGCGAACCCCGTTTTCCAGGGACATGCGGTGCCAAGCTTATATGCTCCCCAAAAAGTGCCCGTGTGGGCGATATATTGCAAGATGACCCCGAAACCGTATTTCGTAAAATTTGAGACTCCGAAGGAAGTATCTGAGGCCGCTTATGAGGTCCTCAGGCAAGCCTCCAGGACTGGTAAAGTGAGGAAGGGCACCAACGAGACCACGAAGGCCGTCGAGAGGGGCACCGCCAAGCTGGTGGTAGTAGCCGAGGATGTGCAGCCTCCGGAGGTCGTCGCGCACCTACCGATCCTGTGCGATGAGAGGAAGATTCCCATAGTATTCGTCCCGTCCAAGGACCAGATAGGCCCCGCCATCGGCATCAATGTCCCCACTGCGGCTGCTGCCGTAATGGAAGCCGGCGAGGGGCAGCAGATTCTCGACCAAGTCACTCAAGAGCTCGCGCGGATCAGAGGACAGAAGTAGCGATGAGCAGCGGCGGCAGTGGCGGCGGAAGCAGGCAGGCCGCGGAGGCAATCACTCCTGCAGAGGTCGTCCAGATAGTCGGGAGGACAGGAGTAGCCGGCGAAATCACCCAGGTTCGAGTCAAGATTCTTGAAGGCAAGGAGAAGGGGCGGATTTTGACCCGTAATGTCAAGGGACCCATCAGATTGAGCGATATTTTGCTATTAAGGGACACCGAAAGAGAAGCTCGAAAAATCAAGGTCATTTTGCCCTTTTTACTCCCATTCGGGGCAGTTATCGCCTCCTTACTCGCTATCGGCTTGTTCCACTAGGTCCCGCAACTGTTCGATGAGCCTTTCGGGCCCATCGTTGAACCGCTTCAAAGGATAGCAGAAGCCTTCTCCCTCTGGCGATTTGCTCTACAATCTCCGGAACTGATAGACCCTGATCAGATAGCGCCGTGATCTCTTGTCTTACTTCTTCCGGAACCCTTTCTTCCCTTCCCAGCGTTCTGGCGCTCGCCATCACTTCGTGACGTTGATACCTGACCGTCCGCAAGTTCGGACAGAAAATTGGAACCTGGAACGATTTGATTGCATGGGTTTTCGAGATAGATAGCGCCTGCCTATTGTTGAACGCGCGGAGTCCCTCCATCTCTAGTAGTCGCCTTAGTAGGTCCCTATGAGGGTCAACCCAGAATTCTATTTCTTGGCTCGCAATAGCCACCGACCCGTCGGACTCGGCGATGCCGTTAATCAAACCGACTCGAAATTCCCGCGGGGCTGACAACATCCAGTCGGCTCTAACAGAGTCGTACGTTGTGAGTTCATCATCCCTTAGACCGAGAGCAACATTGTAGAGCCAGTCAATTACAGGGGATGCCTGTGAGACCCATTGAAAGAAGCCATTCGGTTTTCCGACCGGCTTCGCCAAATCCTCGGTTCTGTGCATTCGTAGTCCGACGCCTTTGGCGCACTGGGCAGCGAAATCTCCAATCAGGACATTTGTCTCGTACTTTTTACTAAGGACGAGTCCGATGTGCCTATGGCTAGCGCCCTCTTTCGACTTGCTCTTCGCAGCATCCCCCATCATTATCCCGAGAAGAAACCCCAGTTGGTAATCCCTCGATTGTGGGATAGGAATCTCATTCAAGTCTTGAAATTGATGCAAAACCGCGGCCACTTGATCCCAAGACTCAATTCTGAGTGGAACACAGAGGAATTCCCCGACAGGAATCCCGTATCCATGGGAGCACTCGGTCGTCATCCATTTGCGACCGGACGGAGGGTTGCCTAGGATTAGGTATGACTTCAGATAATGGGCGAGTTTCGGAAGACGAAGCAAGTTTCTCCAGGTGGAAACACTACTAACCGAAGCGCCGACATCTGTCGCTATCTCTTTCTTGCTGACTCCTTTCTCAAGTAGAATTAGAGAGGATGTGAACTTGTGATACTGAATCACATCCGTTTCCGTCGGTTTGCATCCCTTCCAAAAATGCTGGGTAAATTCCAGGCTGTCTCCACGCTCCAGGACGTAAGCGACCAGAGCCTCCTTCCAGGCCTCCATACCCTATCAATGGGTTTCCTCTATTAACCGCCGCTCTTCGTCCGGCGTTCCGTTTATATGCCAATGATTTCAGCCATGCAAGAATCCCCAACGAGTGATACCTTGAATTGTATACTCCGAAGAAGTGCGCTTTCTGCGGTAAGGACGTTCACCTAGGTTCCGGCATAATGCAGATAATGAACGATGGCTCCTCGAAGAGCTACTGCTCATCCAAGTGCAAACTGAACGACCGGAAGCTCAAGAGAGACCCACGCAAGTTCAAGTGGGCAAGGTCACGGAGAACTGTATAGCATGTCGGTCCCCTCAGTGGAGAGGACTCTGATAGTCGTCAAGCCGGACGCGACCGCACGGGGCCTTGTGGGAGAGATAATCGCCCGCTTCGAGCGCCGAGGCATGAAGTTAGTGGACATCCGCATGCAGACGGTGACGCGGGCCAAGGCGGAGCAGTTCTACAAGGTGCACAAGGACAAGCCGTTCTTCGGCGACCTCGTCTCTTTCATCAGCAGTGGGCCGAGCGTCGGTGTGGTCCTGGAAGGAAGGGACGCTGTCGCACTCGTGAGGAGGGTGATCGGGGCGACCAGGAGCTGGGAAGCTGTCCCTGGAACCATAAGGGGAGACTATGCGACGGGCCTCTTGGATAACGCAATCCATGCTTCCGACGCGAAGGAATCCTTCGAGTGGGAGAGCAGGACCTACTTCTCTGCCTGAAAGAAAAGAGCTTTCACCCCGTCGGCAGGCTCCAAGTTGTGGCGGCCAGGGTAAGTTATATTAGGTAGGTGGGGACCGCGGGCCGAATGTTGTTCCTGTATGTCCCAGCCCACCCAGACCCTCAGGCAGCCAGTGGTTGTGGTACTGGGCCACACTGACGCCGGCAAGACGAGTTTTCTTGATAAGATAAGGGGGACCGCGGTCCAGTCCAGAGAAGCTGGCGGCATCACCCAGGAGATAGGCGCGAGTTTCTTCCCCATCGAGACCCTGATGGCGGTCAGCGGGAAGCTCCTGGACAAGAGCGGTGCTCAGCTCAAGATCCCCGGGCTGCTAGTGATAGACACCCCCGGCCACGAGGTCTTCTCGAACCTGAGGATGAGGGGCGGTTCGGCCGCGGATATCGCCATACTCCTCGTGGACGTGCAGAAGGGCCTCGAGAACCAGACCATCGAGAGCATCGAGATTCTGAAGGAGAGGAAGGTGCCGTTCCTCGTCGCGCTTAACAAGATAGACATGATCAAGGGATGGAAGAAGGGGAGCACCGGAGCCCTCGGGAGCGTCCTCAAGGAACAGCCTCCTGAGTGGAACGATGAGCTCGAAGAGAGACTCTACAACGTCGTCGGCGGCCTCTCCAGGCGCGGGTTTGAGTCGGACGCCTACTACCGCGTCAAGGACTTCCGCAAGCAGGTCTCCATCGTACCTGTCTCGGCCCGATTCGGGGTCGGCATACCCGAGCTGCTGGCGGTCCTCATCGGTCTGGCCCAGCAGTTCCTCACGGGGAAGCTTGTAGCGGTCGACGAGACCGGGCGCGCAAGGGGCATCATCCTGGAGCTGCAGGAGGAGACCGGTATCGGTCAGACGGCCAACATCATCCTGACCGAGGGGAAGCTCTCGGTCGGGGACAAGGTCGCCCTGGTCAAGAGGGACGGCGCCATCGAGTCCAGGGTGAAGGCACTTTTCATGCCCAAGCCCCTCGACGAGATGAGGGACCCCCGGGACAAGTTCACCCCCGTGCAATCGGTCTACTCGGCCGCAGGGGTGAAGCTAGTCACCCCGGACCTCGATGGGGTGATACCGGGTACTTCGGTCGTGACCTTCACGACGCAATCCGAGTTCCAAGCCATAAAGACCGAGGCGGAGAAGGACCTGAGCAAGCTCGTCTCGAAGCGTGACATCGACGGGGTCGTCGTCAAGGCCGGGAACATCGGTGGCCTCGAGGCGCTCCTCCACATGCTCGACCAGCGCGATATACCCGTGAGGATGGCCGACATCGGGGACATCTCCAAGAAGGAGATCATCGAGGCCGAGGCCGTCGCCGAGCACGACCCCTATCTTGGGGCCATAATCGGGTTCGATGTCAAGGTGGTCCCGGAGGCGAGGGAAGCAGCCAAGCGGGCGCAGATAATCACCTCCGACGTGATCTACGACGCGATCGAAGGCTACGTGCAGTGGGCAGCGAAGAAACGGGAGGAGGACGAACGGACGGCGCTCTCCTCAGTAACCCAGCCTGCCAAGATCAAGGCCCTGCCCGGTTCATTCTTCAGGAGGAATGACCCGGCGGTCTTCGGTGTGGAGGTAATCGCAGGGAGACTGAAGCCCAAGACGCGGCTGATGGACGCGAACGGCGTCGAGCTCGGGACAGTCGAGCAGATTCAGGACAACGGGAAACCCGTGCCCGAGGCCACCAAGGGCATGCAGGTCGCGATTTCGGTGAAGGGCCCGACGCTGGGCCGCCAGATCAAGGAAGGAGATTCGATATTCACCTTCCCCACCTCCCACGACGTGAGGGTGCTGAAGGAGAAGCTCGCCTCGACACTTTCCGAAGATGATCTAGAGGCGCTGAACGAGATAGTCGCTGTGCGGTCCGCCAAAGACACGATGTACGGGTTCTGAAGGGCTACTTCGAGGGCTTGTCATCCGACGCGGGCGGCATCTTCACGGGGATCAACTGCTTGTCCAGATTCGATGCCTCGTTCAGGATGAGCGTCGTAAGGTTCCCCTCGGGAACGATTATCTTGGCGTTGTTCATTACCGACTCTATCGCCTCGAGCTTCTTGAAGACCACAGCGTTGTCCTTGAAGTAGGTGGTGAGCGCCTCGTTGCGCAGCTTGGTGGCCTGGGCGTCTCCCTCTGCGATGGAGATGGTGGCCTGTCTCTGCCCTTCTGCCTTGAGTATCTCGGCCTGCCTCTCTCCCTCCGCCTGGGCGATGGCCGCCCGCCTCTGACCGTCGGCCTGGGCCGCTAGGGCGTCAGCCTGGTTAACCGCGGACCTCTTGGTGTTCTCGGACTCGATGATCTTGTTCATGGAGTCCTGTATGTTCTGCGGAGGACGGAGGTCCTTGATTTCGGCCCGCACGATGTCGATGCCCCAGCTGTCCGTCTGGGACTTTAGCTTGGTGAGGAGTTGCTGGTTTATCACGTCTCGGCCCTGATTCGCCTCCTCGTAGGTCATGGAGCCGAGGATGTCCCTCAGCGCAACGTGGCACAGGATATCGATCTGCTGCTTGTAGTTGTTGACGCTGTACTCGCTCTCCTTGACCGAGGTCTCATCAGTCCTCACCTTGTAGGATACGACCATGTTTATTGTAAGGTTGAGCCTGTCCTTGGTGACGATCACCTGGGGTTCCGGCTCGGTGATCTGCTCGGTGATGTTGACCTTGATCAGCCGGTCAACGCCGGGGACCAGGAACGTAAGACCCGTGGGCACGAACCGATGGTACTTGCCGTAGCGCTCGACGAGCCCTCGCTGGGTAGGCCTGACGATGTGGAGGGAGCGCCCTGTTATCCACGCTACCACGAAAATCAGGATGACCAGAACCGCGACGAGCGTGTAGTCTACCATGGCCTGTCCAATTTCCGCTGCGTTTGGAGGCTCTTATAATGATTCTGAGAAGTCGACAGAGTGGGACCGAATTAGAACAGCAGAATCAGGATTATGATGATGAGCAGTATGATGATCACTGCACCGATGAGGTGAGCAAAGCCACGCCGCGCCTTGAATCTCATGGACGTAGCGAGGTGCGCTCCACTATTTATTTCGTGCTTACCCTGGGTCCGAGCGACCCGCATGGTGGCCCCAATCGTCACCACACCTTTTATTAACGGAAAGCGGAGGGGTTTCGAAAGATGGCGCAGTTCAAGGTCGTTGTATCGGACCCTGCTTCTGGCAAGTCCGAGGTTTTAGAGGCAAAAGACGCGACTGCACAGATTTTCATGGGCCGGCACATCGGCGAAGTCATAGACCTGAGCGCCGTCGGCCAGAGTTACAAGGTGAAGATTACCGGAGGGAGCGACAAGGCTGGTTTCCCAATGCGCCAAGACGTCCTCGGCAGCGGGAAGAGGTACGTGCTCATGACCGAGGGCATAGGGTTCAGGAATTCCGTCCAAGGCGAGAAACGCAGGAAGCTCGTCAGGGGAGGAACAATCTCCGAGGAGATCTACCAGCTAAACGTCGCCAAGGTCGTGGAAGGCAACAAGGCCCCGGCTCCCGCGCCCACTGCAGCACCAGTAAAGTCGCCAGCCCCCTCGCCTGCAAAGTAGCCGGCTGGGCTCTTCAGTACCAACTCTCCTCATCACGTTTAATTATACCCGAAATGCTGAACTTTCTGTAACGTTTTAGATGGCTCAGACGACCTCTCCGGTTACCGCACCCGTGCCGATTAGGCGCATCCCCAAGCAGCCCGAGTGCAACATCGGGACGAGCGGGCATGTAGACCACGGAAAGACGAGTCTGGTGGCCAGCATCACCGGCGTCTGGGCTTCCGCCCACAGCGAAGAGCTCAAGAGAGGAA
>JAPCJP010000002.1:0-1184 GCA_027886885.1 Nitrososphaerota archaeon
GGGTGTGGATCCTGCCTCAGCAGGACCCGTTACAGATAGATGCTCCGTTGTATGTGATAGAGTTGATGGTCGCGTCGTCGATGGCGATTACGTTTGCTGGGAGTGGGACGTACCCGATGCTGGTGCCTGCGTTCTGGGCGTCATTTACAGCCCAATACAGGAAGTTGACGAGGTCGATACCCGCTTGCGCGTTTGTCTGAGCTTGGTATACTACCAGGTAGCTGAATGTGGATATCGGGTAGATGTTCTTCACTGCAGCATCGCTGTAGACGGCGTTTGCGATTGAGACGCTCGACCACTGGGCGTTTCCGGCGGGCAGACCCGCGGATGCACCTGCTTGGACGGCGGCGGCGATTGTCGTGTCATTAGCGGTTACGAAGACTCCAGCTGCGTTCTGGACGCTCCCGACCGAGATCAAGGTTGGGTTCTCGAGGGCGTACGAGAGTTCAAGTGGTCCTATTGAGTATTGGGTGTTTTCGATGCAGCCGGCCACGCCCTCGTTGCCCTTGCAGCCGAGGCCTGTGGGCCAGTTCACCGATGTACCAAAGCCAACTTGTGACTTCCATTGTGCGTTGGCGTCAGAGAGGTACTGGGTGTAGGCGTACATCGTCCCGCTTCCGTCGGAGCGGTGGATGACTGTGATCGCGTTAGACGGGAGAGTGACACCTGGGTTGAGCGCTTGTATGGCTGGGTCGTTCCAGGTCGTGATTTGACCTAGGAAGATTTCAGCTAGGACGTTGCCAGTGAACTTCAGCCCGTTAGTTTGTCCAGGAATGTTGTATGCTGGTACGACGGCGCTGATGGTGTCAGGTATCGTTACGACACCTGCGGGGAATGCCCCGTACTGGGCTGCGGTCGGAGGCGCGTCTGTCGCTCCGATTGCGACGGTCTGAGCGGTAATCTGCGCGATTCCTGCCCCGCTGCCGACGCTGGCGTAGTTGACTTCAACGTTCGGTTGGACTTGCGTGTAAGCGAAGGTCCACGCGGACATGAGTGGGAAGATGAGTGTCGAACCTGCCGCATTGATTGTCGCAGTCGGTTCGTACGTCGAACTGACAGTGGTAGTCGCAGTGGAGATTGAGGTCGAGGTTGCGGTCGAGACAGAAGTCGAGGTGACTGTACCGATGCTGGTTGAGGTGACTGTACCGATCGAGGTTGACGTGGCGGTTGAGGTGACTGTACCG
>JAPCJP010000002.1:1284-127831 GCA_027886885.1 Nitrososphaerota archaeon
CTGTACCGATCGAGGTTGACGTGGCGGTTGAGGTGACTGTACCGATCGAGGTTGAGGTTTGAGTCGTGGTTCCGATCGAAGTAACTGTGGACGTCTTACTGCCGGCCGTCAGTGCGTAGATCCCAGCGATCCCTGCGATCACTATGAGGACAACTACGATTGCGGCCACGGCGGTATTCGCCATAGCTACTCGGTCGTTCTTGGTTAGTTGAACCATGAATTTTCAATCGAACGGGCCCTTTCACGTTATAAGTGAGAATCGCAAGGGAAATATATGGTGTCCAGGAGCCATATTGGCATCTATTTTTCGTGTTGATTATGTCCACAGACCACCAAAAGGCCGAAGTAAGGAAGATTCAATTCTCGGGGAAATCGTCGTACATGCTGGCCCTTCCGAAGAAGTGGGTTCAGGAGATGGGTCTCGGCGCCGGGGATGCGGTGGGGGTCGAAAAGCAAGGAGACTCGTCGCTCATAATCACCCCGAGGGTGGGTAAGGTCTTCTCAAAAGCCGACGCCGTCCTGGAGGTCTCATCCAAGAGCAAGACGGACTCCATAATCCGCAGGCTCATCTCGGTCTACCTCCTAGGCTACAGCACCATGCAGGTGAGAGCGAAGGAGGGACCGCTGACCGCCACCCAGCGGGACGCTGTGAAGGAAGCGGCGAGGAGGCACCTGATAGGCACCGAGATCATCGCGGATTCGCGGGAGGGAATCACCCTCCAAGTCCTGCTCAGCTATCCGGAGCTGAGCGTGAAGAACGTGCTCAAGAGGATGTTCCTCATCGCGGAATCCATGCACCGTGACGCCATCAAGGCGCTCGAGAAGTTCGACAAAGACACGGCGGGCGCTGTTACCCGGTCCGACGACGAAGTCGATAGGTTCAGCCTATATGCCATCAGGCAGCTCAACATGGCGGCCCAGAACGACTACATCATGAGAGAGATCGAGCTCAAGACGCGGAGAGACTGCTTGGACTATAGACTGATAGTGAAGGCAGTCGAGCGCGTCGCGGACCATGCGAACAAGATCGCCGAGGGAGTAATGAACCTCGACGGGCCGGTCGAACCCGCGCTCGTCGACAGGATCATGAAGATGAGCGAGTATGCCGTCGGGTTATTCGAGCAGGCCGGTCTCGCACTGTTCAAGGGCGATTATGAGTCTGCGGACCAGGCGGTGGAGGAGGCGAAGGAGGCAGCCCGGATGCAGGAGGAGCTGTTGAAGATGATCGAAAAGGAGAAGGCCGGAGATAGCAGTCAGGTGCTCCCGCTCGTCGTCGAGGACATCCGCAGGACTGCGGAGTATGCGGCCGACATCGCGGAGATAGTCATCAACATGAACACCGAGGCGATAATCAGGACGGAGGAAGGAGCCTTGGTAAGGGCGGTCTAGGAAACGAAGCCGAGCAGTTCAGCCGATTGCTGACCCAGCGACTGCTGGGCTATCCAGGGGAGCAGGACCCGTCCGGAGCCGAAATCCGAGTCCTTGCACTCGGAGGTGCCGACCGCCAGACCTGCGACGAAGAAAAAGTGCTTCCCGGCGCTCTTGTAGAGTATCTTCGGGTCCTCCACGTGAACGATCTCGAGGAACTCGATTCTCCCGAAGTCAGCGCTGCTTCTTGAGCTATGCACCTTGATTACGTCTTCCTCACTCAGTATTGAGGCGATTGCCATTTCTCTTGTTCTCCTGCCACCATATTGGATTGTTAAGACTATAAGCATTCCATACCAATTCCATATGGTAACTACGTGAATCACCCTCGACCTCGCGTACGCGTTGGGCCCCGCAGTCGCGCCATCCCAAGGACGCTATCTGGTTTATCTATCGCAGCGGGACGCCGTCGAATGTTTATGGAGTCAGGCCACAACGAGCAGAGCGAGAGGAGGGAAGTCGAGGCGTTCATCGTCTCGTTCTTTGAGGCCGGGAAAGAGAAGGACCTTACCACCCTCATGGATTTCCACTCCCCTTCTGGTTTTTCAAAGTTTGACGACAACCCGCCCTTCACGAGACAGAACTCAGAGGACGCTTTTGTCCACGAGCAAGCGGCATTCGCAAACATCTCGGACTACCAGTATGAGCTCGCCGACCTGAAGGTCGAACTCATCGGGGGAGTTGCAATAGCCACCTTCTACCTGACCTACAAGGGCGTATTCGTGAACGACTACTCCTTCGAGGGGTCGACCGTGGGGTCAAAATCGAGGGTGACCATGGTCTTGGCGAGGTATCGAGGCCAGTGGAGGATGGTCCATGAACACTTCAGTTCGTTCCCGGAACTCCCTCGGGGAGAACGCGCTCCCTCCCGGTGAGGGAGAAAATCACCCTATACTCTTGCGAAGCCTAGCAGCTTCTATGAACGCGTTCCTAGCATCGGCATCGTCCTTCTCGATATAGGAGATCAGGAAATTGCTGGTGAAGTTCTCATGCTTCTTGCTGGTGTTGTCCCGGGGACCGAGCTTCACCGATAACGCCTCCTCCGCAGCAGAGAGGTCCGAGACCAACTTGCCGAGCGCTTCCCGGAAGCGCTCGCTCTCTATGCCGGCCACCTTGGCGACCTTTTGGTGCATCTCCATCATCATGTTCGCCGTCTGCCAGGAGACGAGGTACCCCACCGCTGCAAAGTCCTTCTTGACGTTGACGTAGGCGTGAGCGAAAGCATCCCACTCTTTCTCGCTTAGCTCCGTCAGGGCACTGGCTCCGATGAACTCCGGTGGTATGCCCACAGAATAGAAGCTGGCGGCGAACGGAATCGCCCGCGGCATCGCCTTGCCCTTGACGCTCCTGCTGTAGCCGAATAGTCCGATGTGGAGCTTTCTCGCCCGTCTGCGGGGGACGAACTGGGCGACGCTATTGATGAAGGGCGCGAGCGCCTCGACCCGTGACTGATAGGCGGCGATCAGCTTGTACATGGCCGTCCTCAGGTGCTTCTCCTCTTCCGCGCCTATGGTCTTGGGGACCCCGTTGGGGAGTTTCGAGTTGAGGCTCGAGATGGCGTCCTTCACAGACTGGATGGGGTAGTCGTAGCGGAAGGCCGACTGGACGGTGACCGTGCTCAGCCCCTTGTACTCTGAGAGAAAGTCGTCCACGTTGTCCGGGGAGAGATGCCCCCTGAACGGGAGGGAACCCACACCTATCATGGGGTGCATCTGAACGCCTGTCTCCTTCTCGACGGAATGAAGCTTGGAGAGCGCTATCTTCGACAGGAGCACAGCGGGAATCACGCCGTAGTTCAGGGCTGGGTCCGACCGGGCGATGAATACTCGGAGCTGCTTGACCTTCGCAGTCTGGATGTATTCCTTGACGAGCCTATCGACCAGAAGGAGGTGCTCCATATCTTCCACGAGGGGGATGGCCTCGATTTCCTTTGGTCGGACGTCGCCGACCCAGTCCTTTACTGTGAACGACCCGGAGAGCTTCAGGCTCTCTACCCCGGCTATCGCCTTGCGGTAGTACTCGCTGAGCCAGACCAACTCCTTGCCGCTCGTGGTGAAGGGAAGGATTACCTCGAAGACGGGGACGGCTTTCCGCTTCAAGAAGGCGGAAGCTACGTCGGAGCTGAGAGGGATGGTCTGCAGGGTATCCGTGACTATCTTCTTCTCCGCGACCTCGACCTGGGGGTTTGGCACCCTGTATGTGAGGAAGATCTGTTCGCCGATTACGTGCTCTTGGAAGTACTCAGGGAAATTGCTGAAGAGCTTACGGACGACGTGGGTGTCCACGTCCTTTCCCTCAGAGTCCCACATGACCTCGTCGCATCCCAGCTCCTTGTAGGCCAGGAAAGCCTCCTTGAGCTCTGCCTCACCCTCGATGACATCGCTATCGGCCCACGCGGGCCTCCGAGCGTTGTCCGGGTGCTGCGTGGACATCGTCCTAGGGATTCTTCTCTCGCTCAAGTCCTAGCGCGACACCACGAGTCCTTCAACAGCTAGATTAAGGACGCGGTAGCTTGAGGGTGCGGTTTGCAGTACCCTACGGCCCGTATATGTCGTCAGGGGGACGGCCGCGGACCCCATTAGAATGCCTGTATTGCGGCGGGACGAAGTCTCCTCCAAGCATCTCGTCCTCAAAAAGGATGCATTGACAATGGTGGCAGATGAACGCTTTCCCCGTTGGGTCCCGACCCTCAAGTCGGGCGAGGCGAGAAACATCCTCACGGCTTAACCTCTGAGTAAAGTGCCAGCAGCCCTTGCAGAGTTTGGCTCGGGGCTCGTCGCGTTGATGCTCTCCGACGAGCAGGGTTGCAAGAGCGGGGAAGGTTGAGAGAAGCAGCCAAAGGTCGTGGACCCCACCAGAAAGCCCCGTAGGAAGGGACGAAGGCGCATGGAAGTGTTGCAGAAGGACCACGTGGTAACCGTAGGAGCCATCCAACTGCCATCATCCGCCTGGGCGAATCCTTCGTGGACGACAGAAGTTCGATTGGTTAAGCACCTGGCTCGCGACCGGTCCTCGCATGAAGAAGGTGCATACGTGCTTATGAATGTATCAGAACCGCGAAGCCTAATTTTTTGTGGCGCCTTCGATTACCTGCATGTGATTTTGAGATATGTGGGCCCGGAGCGATTTGAACGCTCGACCGACCGGTGTCTCTTCCGGAGGAGTATGAGCCGGTCGCTCTGACCGAAATTCCCGCAACGTCTCGCTCTGAGCTACGGGCCCGACTCTAGGCCAACCCCCGGGCGGCGTTATAAAGTGAATCGGGCACTGGAGGGTCGAGACGCGAAAAACTATCGGGGGCCATCCCCGACTGGGCCTAACCCGAAACGATATATCCCAACTTGTGCAATCCTTAGGCAGTGAGCAGCAAGGATCCAGAAGAGGGATTCGACGACATTCTGGCCGAGCTCGACAAAGAGGAAGCCAGGATTCGTGTACGGATGGAGATGAGGCGTTTCGGCAAGCCGACCACGGTGATCGAAGGGCTCAAGATGAGCGAGAAGGATTTGCAGGAGCTGGGTACGAAGATGAAGAAGATATTGGCGACGGGGGGGACGGTTAAAGACGGCATCATAATACTACAGGGAGACCACAGGGAGCGCGCCGTTGAAATCCTGGTGAAGCAGGGCTTCTCGGAAAGCGCCATCGAAGTAATCTGAGCCCAGGGTCAGCAACACTTAACTGTGGAAACGGGGCGCGGCGTCTCGCGCCTTGACAGGGATCTACGAGTATCTTCTCGTGATGTTCCTCATTTCCATCTTCGCGGGCGTCATCGGGGCCCTCGTTGGGGTGGGCGGCGGTATCCTTGTGGTCCCGGCCATGACCATAATCTTCGGCGTCCCCATCCAGTATGCGGCGGGCGCGAGCATCGTCTCGGTCATCGCCACCTCCAGCGGGGCGGCCACCGCCTACGTCAAGGACAGGATCACCAACCTGAGGATAGGAATGTTCCTTGAGATCGGCTCTGCTACCGGTGCGATCGTGGGAGCCGTCTCGACATTCTTTCTTGTGAGGAGCGGTTTTTCCTGGTTGATCTTCCTGACGTTCGGGCTCATCCTGTTCTTCTCGGCCTACACCACCGCAGAAAGAATCCGTCAGGAGAGGAGGGGAGACCCGGAGCGTATCAACAGGACCCCGAACAGCATCGCCACCAAGCTCAAGCTCAGCGGAGAGTATGAGGACAGGGTCCTGAAGACCAAGGTGTCGTACATCGCGGACTCCGTGCCCGGCGCGTTCGCCGTGATGGCGCTCGCTGGTCTGATGGCAGGGCTCCTAGGCGTGGGTGGCGGCGTGCTCAAGGTCGTGGGTATGGACAATTTCATGAAGCTGCCGTTCAAGGTATCGACCACCACCAGCAACTTCATGATCGGCGTGACGGCGGCCGCTAGTACGGCGATCTTCTACGTGGGCGGATACATCAATCCGATTCTCGCTGCCCCGGTGGCACTCGGCGTCCTCCTGGGTTCCTATGTGGGCTCGAAGGTCCTGGTAAGGTCCAAGCCCATCTCCCTCCGCTGGATATTCGTGGTGGCCCTCGTAGTCATCGGGGCCGAGATGATCTATCAGGGGTTTGTCCAGTGAAGAGTGAGACCCCGCGCTACGACCTAAATGTCATAGTCAGCCTGGTCCTGAAATACGGTGTCCTAACGAGCGCAGTCCTGCTCGTAGCGGGACTTTCGCTCTTCCTCGCCGAAAGACCCGCTGGTCTGCCCGCGTCGATCTCCCAGCTCATATCCACTAACTATGGCCGACCTACCCTCGACCTGGGGCAGATCTTCTCGGGCGCGGTCCACGGTCAGCCGATCTTTGTAATCCAACTTGGGCTGGTGGTGCTTCTCGCCACGCCCATCGCCAGGGTTCTCGCATCGGTGCTAATCTTTGCGGTCGAGAGGGACAAGATCTATGTGGCCATTACCCTGGTGGTGCTTGCGATCCTGCTTCTAAGCTTGTTCGTCGTTGGCCCAGCCGAATCAAGTGCGGGCTAAGTGCTGGTCTCTGCGATGGAAGCCGACTAGCGGACTACCAAGACGGAGCACGGCGCGCGGGAAGCAACCCCGCTCGAGACGCTGCCGAGCACGAGCTTCTTCAGGCCTCCCAATCCTCTGGTCCCCATGACGATGAGGTCAACCTTCTCTTTGGTCGCGAAGTCGACGATGGTATCTACGATGGAGCCGGCCGCCTCGATGACCTCGCCGCGGGCGCTGACCCCCGCTGCCTGGGAAAGTTTCAGTGCATTGTCGACCGCGCTCTTGGCGTCGGCGATGCCTTTGTCGTAGTACACGCTGAGATCGGTCGGCGAACCGCCTGTTCCTACCGGCATGAAGCTTGGCGGGGACACCACGCTAAGGTTAATCACTGTTGAACCGTATTTCTGGGCCAGGTCCAGGGCAGTCTTGACTGCGTGAGTGGAGGGCTCCGACCCATCCACGAGCGCAAGTATGGTCGCTATCTGTTGTTTCGTCGGAGCCATGGGCGGTTCCATCAATTTTCTTGTCGACCCGGCAGATTTCCCGGGAATATTTAAGCGAGGAGATGGTGCGGCGTTCGGATTATTCCGTGATCTTCCCGGCGCGGAGGGTCAGGGGGACGTACCGTTCGTCCGTGGGACCCGTGTACTGTGCGATCGGTCGCATTATCCTGTTGTCAGAGTATTGCTCGATGATGTGCGCGAGCCACCCGGGAGACCTTGCTACTGCGAAGACGGGGGTGAAGAGCTCGGTCGGCATCCCCAGGTGATGCAGAACGAACCCAGAGTAAAAGTCCACGTTTGGGTACAATCCCTTCTCCTTGAACATGAATTCCTGCACCTTCTCCAGCACGGCTAACTCGCGAAGCTCTGAGTCGGTTGTGGCGATCTGTTCGGCGCACTTGCGCATTATCTTCGCCCGCGGGTCGTCGGTCTTGTAGACCCTGTGCCCGAAACCCATTATCTTCTCCTTCTTCGCGAGCCTCGCGCGGATGTAACCCTCGACGTTTTCTGGTGAGTGGATCTCCGCGACCATCTCTACGACCCTCTCGTTGGCCCCTCCGTGAAGAGGTCCCTTGAGCGCGGCCACGGCTGCGGTCACGCTCGAGTAGGCATCCGAAAGAGTCGACGCGACGACCCTCGCGGTGAAGGTGGAGGCGTTGAACTCGTGGTCGGCATGGAGGACGAATACGATGTTCATCAGCCGTTCCGCCGTTTCGTCGGGGACCTTGCCGTTCATCATGTAGAGGAAGTTCGAGGCGTGGCTAAGGTCAGTCCTTGGGGCAATGGGTGTCTGCCCCCGGCTGTGCGCGTGCAGGTAGGCGACCACGGTTGCAATCTTCGAACAAATCGATGCGGCCTTTTCGTTTAGGGGCAGCACCGGATAATCGTATATCCCAAGAGCGGCGATCGCCATCTCGAGGACGTCCATGGCATCGCTGTTGGTGTCAAGGGAGGCGAGCATGGATTTCACCCCTACCGGTAGTGTCCTCTTGGATGAGAGGTCCGCCGCAAAAGCGGAGAGCTCTGCAGGCTTTGGAAGATGCTCGTGGAGCAGGAGATAGGCGACCTCTTCGTAGTTGGAGAGTTCTGCCAGTTCGTTGATGTCATAGCCGCGGTATAGGAGGCGCCCTCGGACGCCATCGATGAAGGTGATGGCGCTCGTGCTCGCTACGACGTCCTCCAACCCCTTTGACATCGGCAGTAAGCGAATTTGGCCCGAATTTATCCCTTTTATCTGCCCAGCTGAAGAGAAAGGATTTAGAGGCACGCGGAACCGTCGCGGGAGAGTTTGAAAATCGCCATTGTTGGCGCAGGCGTAACCGGATCCTACCTGTTGAACCGACTTGACGGGCACCAGGTGGAGTGTTTCGAGATGCGCCCCGAGGAGAAGTGGTATACCGTGTGCGCGTGGGGGACCAGCGCTCCCTTCATCTCGGACCTCATCAAGAAGGCGGGTTTCAACTTCGACGATTACATCTTGCACAGGGGTAAGAATATGACCGTGGACTACGGGAGCGGCTCCTTCCAGATGCACCTCAAGGGCCTGGTGACCTATGACAAGCACCGGCTCTGCGAGGACATGCTCAAGGGTCATACCGTGCACTGGGGGCAGCAGGTGAAGCAGCTGGACGGTAGGTTCGACGATTTCGACCTCGTCGTGGACGCGACCGGGATGCACCGGTCACTCCTGCCCAAGGTTCACAACGACCTCTTGGTGCCGTGCGTCGAGTACCAGGTGAAGTCGGACAAGCTGCCCTACGACGACTTTTACATCCGGCCTTATTCCGGACTATCGGGCTACTGGTGGTATTTCCCGCTGGGGGATGGCACTGCCCATGTTGGCGCGGGAGAGGTGCACGGCCGCTACAAAGGTGAGTGCGAAGCGTTCATCAAGAAATACGATTGTGAGGTCATCAGGAAGATCGGTAGGCCCGTCAGGGTGGTCGCACCGGCCTACTGCCAGCCGTTCACAGCCGGCAAGGTCGTCGGCGTCGGAGAGTCTATCGGGACCGTATACCCGCTTCTCGGGGAGGGCATCATCCCGAGCATGCAGTGCGCCGACATCTTCGTGGAGAACATCCACGACATGGAAGCGTACTCCGAGGAGGTTCTGAAGCACTTTGACATCTACGCGAAGGTGTACAGGGTCATGAAGGCCAAGATTGACGGGAACTTCAGCTACTTCAGACAGTTCCCTGAAATGTTCGCCATGTACCGCCACATGAAGTCGAACGAGAGAAGGTTCGGACTCGAGACGCGGCTCGGCGACATGATTACAGCCATGAGAGGTTAAGGGGCCTTGAGCACTGAGGAGGTCCGCACCCACTCAGCCCTTCACGTGCTCAAGGGCGCGGTGGTCAGGGCGTTCGGCCCCCGCAAGACCTTATCGACGCGGACATCCGGGACCAGCGGGACCCTCTCGGTCGAGTTCGACCGGACGCCGGGGGAGGAGGAGATTCAATCGATCGAACACCTTGCAAACCGGAAAATCGCGGAAAATTCGGAGGTGCTGCAGTTCGAGATGGAGAGGCAGGAGGCGGAGGGGCATTTCGGCCCCGCCATCTACGACGAACCTCCCGCGCCAGGAGCCACGCGTGTTTCTATCCTGAGGATTCCCGAGTGGGAGGTCAGTTGCTGCGACCGGAAGCACATTGACACGACCGGAGAGTTGATACGGATTAGAATCGAGAAGACCAGGTACAACGCCGGTGAGAGTCGGCTCGAGATCGACTTTCAGACGCCGGCCTGAGGAAAGCGGAGGGACAACTGTTAAAACATCCGCAAAAGGTTGCAGAAACGGGCCCGTAGCTCAGTACGGACAGAGTGGCAGCCCCCTATCCTCTGGGAGGCAAGCTGTAGAGAGAATTCTACTCGCAGAGGTCGCCGGTTCAAATCCGGCCGGGCCCGCCTAAGCACCTCCGTCTTCAACAGGAAGGAGGGCTAACCCTGCTTACCTGGATGAGTCTACTGGGCGAACAGCGACCATTTCTCCTGGATCTCCCGCAGCCAGGATTCGAGTATGTCCTCCAGCGCGCCCTGCGTCGCCTCGGGGTCGTCGAGTGGGGAGGGCAGCCTTCGGCTAAGGCCGGCGGCGTTGAGCAGCGCGTCCAGCCTATCCCGCATCCAGTCCGCTATTGTGTCTCTCAGCTCGTCAGCCTTCGTGTCCGGGTACTGGTCCCGGACCGCTTGCGGGAGCACAAAGCGCGCGCCGAAGGCGCAGTCGAAATTGACCTCCCTGAGAGCGCCAACCTCCTCCCTCGGCCCTTCGCAGCCCCACACCCAAGCCGCGGCCCAAAGTGAGTCGATGAACCCGTTACCCTCCCCCCCGTCGAACGCTCTGCCCTTCGTGATCACGCTACCCTCGACCCCTATCTTCACCTCCCGAAGCGCCGAGCAGGACCCGACGGCCCTCCTGACCTCGACATCCGAGAGCTGGAGCTTCCCGTTCGCATATTGGCCGGGCTTCTCCACTCCACCGCCCTTCACCTCGAGCTCCATCGAGGCAGTCGCTTCGATGCTCGCCGGTTTGCAGCTGCCGACGTTGAACTTGATGGACCCCTCCACCTCGACATCTACGTCCGCGTCTGCAAAGTACCACTTCCCCACGGTCTCGACGAGATACGGGACGACGAACTCGGCCATCTCTGCCTCGTACACGGGACCGAACTCCTCGAAGATCTCCACCGCCTTCTCCGCTCCCTCCTTCGTGAGGTTCGCCCCCTCGGCCGGAGTGACCGTCGTCTTCAGCTTCTGGATGAGCGCGTTGAGCTCGCCCAGCGCGTTCCGATAGGCAAGGTAATTCTTGGCGCCGCCGGACTCCACGATTCGCTTGGCGACCTCATCGAGGAGCTCGGTGAACCTCAGGAGGGCATCCAATCGTTCCAAGTACGCGAGCAGTCTCGCCCCGGGGTCCGACACCGTGGCGCTCGCCTTCACGGCAGCCAGCACGGCAGCGCTTATCGCGGTCCTGAAACCGGGGGCGGCCTCAACCTCTAGGTCAATCTCTGTCTGACCGTCCATCCTCGCCTCTATCGGCACCCTGCCGGCGCCGCGAGCCGTCGCCTCGAGCATGCGCTGCTGGCCGTTGAACAAAATCAATGGCACCGCTTCCTTCCCCTGTCCGATGATCCATACCTTCGCGCCCGCGTCGACACTCCCTCCCACCGCAGCTCCGTCGGAGGCCGCGACGGCGGTCCCCACCGCGTCCTGGTCCCAGTCCTCGTCCTTCCTGACGGTCTCCTCCATCCGTGCGACCAGGTCGCTGTTCTCGGTCGGGCTGATCACCCCTCGGTTCCACCAATAGTCCGACACGTCGACGTTCACCCTGAAGCGCGAGCTTATGTCCGAACTCTTCGCGTTGACGTCGCATCCCTCCTGTTTCTTCTGGGATGGGTGGCCTTGGGACATGACCGGCTGGTTGGGCGGGGACTTCATGTCAGGAGGCGGCGTCTTCGCGTCACCTCGCCTTCGTACGAGGATTAGAGCTCCGAAGGCAGCCAGGGCAACTACCACGATGGCCGCGTCGGGAAGGAGTCCGAGGTCGGTAGAGGTCGTCAAAGGCGATGTCGACGAGCCAGACGAGATGGCGGAGGTCGTACTTGGCGAAGGAGCGGAACTCGAGGAGGTTACGGAGCCTGCGGTCTCAGAGCTGCTCGAGGGCTGCGAGGTGGTCGCGGAGACCACCGTCGACGGAGAGGGGAGGCTCGAGGAGGACGAGGTCGTTGAACTGGGTGAGGACGAGGCCGGCTCGACGGGAGCGGTATTCACGACGCTGCTCCCTCCCCCCGCGCAGGTCAGAATGTCGTAGAGAGCAATACAATCATCCCAATATCCCACCTGAGGATAGCCTGATGCCTCAACCCAGGCAGAGGGCGATCCTGGGGCGGCCGTAGCGTAGAACACGTCTCCCGTGCTGGCATTTCCGGTCGTGTCGCCTGCCACGCAGATGATGTCCGCCGAGTAAGGGACGCAGGAGGTTCCATGGACGGGCACGCCCCCAATGCCGCTGGAACCGGAGCTAGCACCATAATCGACGGTCTCTGTCCAGGCCCCGACGCCCGACGAGTTCACCGCGGCATAGAACACATCGCTGACGGGTTCGGACGAGACCGTCCCCCCGACGCAATAGATGTAGCCCGATTCGTCCGCGCAGGCATTCGAGCCTATCGCCACTCCTCCTGCTCCGGAGCTTCCCGTCGCAGCTCCGTAGTCCGTGGTCTCCGTCCAGGGTCCGAGCCCGTTAGCGGTCAGCTGGGCGAAGAAGACCTTCGAGGTCCCAGAATCGCCGCCTGTGCAGTAGGCATAGCCGCCATCTGCGACGCAAGCGAGCTGGTCCGTCGCTATTCCCCCGTCTCCTGCATACCCGGAGTCGGCCCCGTAATCAGTGGTTGGTATCCACGGGCCGACCCCGCTCGAGGAGAGTCGGGCGTAAAACGACTTGCTCGTGAAGGACGGGGAGGTCGAAGTGCTCCCGCCAAAGCAGTAGATGTAACCGTCGGACTGGACGCATGAAGGCCACTCGACGCCTATCCCTCCTGCCCCAGAGGTGTCGGAGAGAGCCCCGTAGTCCGTCGTCTCATTCCATGCCCCCACGGTGCCCGAAATCGAGACCGGCGCGTAGTAGACGTTGCTGACGTCGGTCCCCGTGCCGGAGTCCTGGCCTCCGACACAGTAGACAGAGCCGTTGTAGGCTATGCACGACTGTCCGAGGACCGCGATGCCTCCAGACCCATTCGCTCCGGATGAAGCCCCGTAATCGGTCTGCTCGGTCCACGGGCCGACCCCGCCCACGGGACCTTGGGCTCGGGCCTTCTGGGGCGACGACACCACGAGGACGCCGGACAACGTGAGGAAAAGCACGAAGGTAACGATGACCGATGCCGGTCGACCTGTTCCGCCCACATTGCGGACGTGGCTCCCAAAATACATAAAAATTCGCGAAATTTTCCCGCAGTTAGCTGCCGCGCTTCTTGCTCAGGCCGAGTATCCTGGTGACCATCTTTCCGTGCTTTGCCTCGTCGGTGTCTATCCACTCTAGAAGGATTCTCGCCACAGGGTGCGCTACATCGATGGTCTTCCTCAGGCTCTCTTCGTTCGCCGAGTCCTCGATGGACAGCATGCTCTCAAGGAGTTCATGCCTCGGAAGTTCGAAGCTGGACTCGTTACCTGCCTCGAGCCAGGAGATTATCTGCGAGACCACGTCTCCATGTCTGATGCTGTCCGAGGCTATCATCCTGAGGAGCAACTTCGTGTAGTCGTCGCCGGTCCGGTTGGCTAGCTCGAGATATTTCTCTGCGGCCGAAAGCTCGAGCCGGAGTCTCTTCCTCAACAGCTCAAGCGATTCCCTTCGTCTGGGTTCGACCTGGTGCGTCTGCTGTATCTTACCGACGGAGCGACCCGTGTTCATTATCATCACCTGGCGTACAGCCTCCAGTAGCTCCACCGTCTCTAAGCCGCCAAGGCCGGAGCGGATTCTTCGGGTGAGCTTCTCCACCAATGGGTCGACCATTTCATCCACGTTGGAGACATCACTGGCACCTGCGCCTCTCTTCTTGTTCAGGTACTGTGTGACGGCAGCCGGGGTGACGTTGAGAGCGGAAGCTATCTCCTTCACGCGGAAACCTTGGTCCGCGAGCTTCTGGGCCAGGTTCGCCCTTATGATCGGTATGAGCCGCTCCTCGCTCCGGATGTCAGTGCCCCTTGGCATGGCCCCGGGAGTAGCCTAACGGCTTATTTGCATTGTGTTAATCACACTGTTAACAAAACTAGTTAACATCGTGATTATTAAATATCACATTGGTTATAGGATGTCCCAATGCTTGGAATCGGGGAGACCCTGCTCTTCTCCGCGGTCATGGGCTTCTCCATCTTCCTGTCGCTCCCCATCGTCCTAAACAAGAGGACCGGAGAGATGAGGACCAAGCTCTTCAATGCAATCGCAATAGGGATCCTCATCTTTCTGGTGGCCGACGTCTTCGCGGACACGGCTACGGTACTGTACAGTGGCTCGAGCCTCTACGGCTATGGGTCCTCCCCATACTACGACGCGGTCTTCGCAACATTCCTGGCGGCTGGTTTCTTGGTACTCTTCCTGGCTGAGAACCGGTCGAGGAAGGGGCTGAGCGCAGCCCAACTGGCGCTGATAATCGCTCTGGGCATCGGATTTCAGAACCTGACGGAAGGACTACTCTTCGGCTCGCTGGGAGCGGTGATCGGTCTAGGCGGCGCGGCTCTGGTGGTCTTGGTGGGGTTCATCTTCCAGAACGTGACCGAGGGCTTTCCCATCACGTCGCCGTTTTTCGGACAGCTCGACAAGAAGACCGGTGTGATCATACTGCTGCTGCTCATCGGGGGGGCGCCCACCATCATCGGCGGGGCGATTGGCTTCTACTACAGCTCCGATGTCTTCGACATGGTATTTGACGGTCTCGCCATAGGCGCCATGACCTACGTGATCCTACCCATGCTGAAGAACGCGTTCAAGGACATGGACTACGCCAAACAGCGGATGGTCTACCTTGGCGTCTTCCTGGGGTTCATGCTCGGCTTCCTGGTCAACCTCATCTGAAAGGCTTTATAGTTGAGAGAATCAATTTCCGCTTCGAATGAGCGCGGGTCGTTCGAGCGCGGGAAATTCCGACCTTCTAGATGACGAGAATCTTGACGCGGTTCTGCTGGCGATAGAGAACCCGGTCAGAAGGAAGATCATCAGGAGGCTCAGCAAGGAGTCCGGATACCAGCTCCAGATGTCCAGGGAGCTTGGGTTCAGCCAGCAGCTCGTCGCAAAGCACCTTGACGCGATGGAAGGTTCGGGATTAGTCTCATCGATGATGGAGGAGAGCCCCCACGGGCCGAAGCGCAAGGAGTATCTCCTGAACAAGGGCATTTCCCTGAGCCTGGATTTTGCGCCCAACCTCTTCAGGGCGAGAGTTTATGCCTATGATTATCCGGTGACTGAGTCCTCCCAGGACTCAAACGACTTCTTCCGGACGCTGGGGAATGTAGTCGAGCACCCACAGGCGAGCGGCAAGATGCGCCCTCTGGGCTCTCTCATTTCAGAGATCGACAAGAGGATGGCCACCATGGAGGACGAGAGGTCCGTGCTGCTTTACATCAGGCACCTGGCCATGACGGAGGTTGCCAAGGCCATCAGCGGGATGCCCATAACCTGGGACGAGAAGAAGGCTCTCTACCAGCTCATCAACGAGAGAGAGACCTCGGTCGAGGGAATCTCAAAGTCCCTCAAGTTGAGGGAGGACTGGGTCCGGACCATCATCGCTAACCTCCAAAGCAACCTCTAGATTCGAAAAAAGAAAAGCGGGGGGATTTTGCAATCCCCTACGGGGCCGTGTTCTTAGGCTACTGCTTGGAACGTCGTCTGAGGAACGCCGAGTTGAGTCTGAAGTGTCCGGATTCTTTCCGCATATTCCTTCATGCGGACTGAATCGTTCTGGACCTTGGCGATCTTGTATGCCTTCCATGCCTTCCTAAGGGCTCCCCATGTTTGTCCGGTGGTGTAGGTACTCATCTTGATTACCTAGGTTCTGAGAGCAGGCCAAGGATATTTTGGAAACTGAGTCTACAGAACTTGAGCAGTTGATGCTAAGCGTTTCAACCTGCTGCGGGAGTTTGGGAGGGCGCTTCCGGGCGGGCATCGGCCGGGACTGGTGCGTCTGAGGACGGTTCAGGGGCTACGGCCGTCGGAGAGGCATCACTCTGCGCAGGTTGTACCTCCGTGACCTCGACGTGGTCGGCCGGCTTCTCTGAAGCCTTTGCCACTATGTCCGCCTGAATCTGGTCTCGCGTCTTACCCCTTGTGGAAATCGAGAGCTTCTTGGCCATGTCGATAAGTTGAGCGTCGTCCATGGGTGGCGCGACGGGGGCCGGCGGTTGTTGAGCGGCAGCCTCCGCTTGGGTAGGGTCGGCGCCGAAACCCGTCAGGGTTCCCATAATGCTGTCTATGTTCCCAGTGCCGGCTGCGTTGGTCAGCTCGCGGGTGATGCCTTGAAACTGCTTGGTGTAGTTGTCGATCTCGCGTCTGGCGTTTCCGATCGTCTTTGCAATCTGGGGGACCCTCTCGGGTCCGTAGATGAAGATCGCGATGCCCATAACCGCGATGATACCCCACTCGAGAATGTCCAGGGCCATTGAGCCTCTGGCGAAGGCCCGATTCCATTTATTTAAGGCTTAGAGCACAAGGTTCTGACCATCACAACATCGACCGGAGGAGGAGCCAGAGGTTGCTCGGGTGTTCCTTCATCCTCCGCATCGAGTAGGGATACCATTGGTCCCCGTAGGGTATGTATTCAGCCACCTTGAACCCTGCCGCTATCAGCCCGGGCTTCAGGTCGTCCCTGATCCCCTTCAGCATCTGGAATTCAAAGTCCGCCCGGTGGTCAGACGAGATTGCACGAGCTTGGTCGATCAGGCTGGAATCGTGCGTCCCTATGGCGAACCCCTTACCGCGATCGAAGAGCATCGTCATCAGCTTGGAGTAGTTCCTGCGCACCTCCTCTTTCGAGGAGAGCACCAACCCATGCGGTTCCCGATAGGCACCCTTCACCAGACGAACGCGGGCTCCGGCGTCGAGGAGCTTCGACAGGTCTCCTTCGCTGCGTTTCATGTAGGCCTGGAGCGCCAACCCGACCAGCGGATGGGCCTGGAGGAGCTTGAGGTACACCTCGATGGTGTCTTCCGTGAACCGCGACCCCTCCATGTCGAGCCAGAGGAACTGGTGCATGGACTCCGCGTTCGAGGCGAGCGCCTCTATCTTCTCCATCAGGAACGAGCGGTCCACCATCAACCCGACCTGGGTCAGCTTCACGGACACGCAACCGGATATGTCTCCGCGATGAATCGCGGTCTGGAGCGCGAGATATTCATCGAATTCTCTATCGGCCGCGGTTGAGTCGGGCACATCCTCCCCCAGATAGTTCAGTATGGCCGACATCCCTGCTGCGTTAGCGTGGCGAGCTCCCTCGATGCCGCCGCTCAGGTCCTTTCCCGAGATCCATCGGCGCGCGACCCTGTACACAAGGTCCTGCTTTAGCCCCAACTCGCTCGGTCGAAGGGCTTCTCAGTGGCATTAATATCCACGTCAAGCGCACGACAGGAAAGGATTCGAAGTGACAAACGTCTCCTCGCGAAGGATAGGCAAGCTGCGGAAGATGCTCGCGGCGGAAGGCCTCGACGGTGTGATTCTGGCTCCCGGTCCAAACCTAAGGTACTACACCGGGGTGAACTCTCAACTGCTCGAACGACCCTTCTTGTTCTTTCAGCCGGTCGAAGGGGACCCCCAGCTGGTGGCCCCCACGTTGGAATCCGGCCCTTACAGGAGGGCAGAGGTGGGCATCGAGATCCACGACTGGGACGACATGAGCGGGCCCTCCGGCGCGTTCGCCGCGCTCAACAAGAGCATAGGCCTCAGAGGCAAGTGGGGTTGTGAAGGCCGCGTCCCATTCGCGTATCTTGGCCACGTCACGCGAGAGGGTCTCGAGTTGAAGTCCGCGGACATCGTCTTGCAGACCATCCGCGCTGTCAAGGAAACCTCCGAATTGGAGAGCCACAGGAAAGCAGCAAGGATTCTGGCCAGCGCCTACGGAAAGATCCCATCCCTCCTAAGGGAAGGCATCACGGAGCTCGAGCTCGGGACAGCTCTTCGAGAGGAGGTCTTCGCCCTTGGAGGCGAAGCGATGGACTTCTGCATGGTCCAGTCCGGGGCGCATGCGGCGGACCCCCACTGGGCGTCCTCGTCTACCAAGCTCGCGCGGGGTGACGGGATCATCATCGACGCCGGTTGCACCTTCGAGGGATACAACGCAGACATCACCAGGACATTCCTTCTGGGTAGCAACGGGGACCTGGAGCGGGTCTATGCCGACGTCCTCGAGGCCCAGAAGAGAGCCATCGACGTCGCCGCGGCGGGGGTCGCCGTAGGCAAGTTGGACGCAGCGGCCAGGAACTACCTGAATGGTCGGAGGCTTGGCAAGTATTTCTTCCACAGGACCGGCCATGGCCTCGGCCTAGAGATCCACGAAGAGCCATACATCGTGGCCAACGGGAAGAGCAGGCTCGTCAGCGGGATGGTCTTCACCGTCGAGCCTGGGGCCTACATGGAGGGCAAGCTGGGCGTGAGGATAGAAGACAATCTGATCGCCAAGCCGAATGGCTCCGAGGTCATCACTGGCGCCCTACCAAAGGAATTCGGGTGGTGGAGATAACACGAGAAACGCTGAGGTAGCCGACCTCCTCGAAAAGCTCTCGCTCCTCTCGGAGGCGGGCGGGGAAGACCGGTTCAAGGTGATCGCGTACAGGAGGGCGTCGACCAGCGTCCGGAACCTGGGCGAAGCCATAGAGGAGGTGTGGAAGCGGGGCGACCTGGAGAAGATACAATTCATCGGCGGGGGCATCGCCAAGAAGATCGACGAATACCTCAGGACAGGGAAGCTGGAATTCCTCGAGAAGCTGCAGAGGAACGTGCCCGAGGGCGCGGTAGAGCTCATGGGGGTCTCTGGCATAGGGCCGAGGACTGCTTACAAGCTGGCAAAGGACAACGGAATCAAGAGCGTCGCGCAGCTCAAGGAAGCATTGGTCTCCGGGAGGCTCGCCGACGTGCTCGGGGCTGTGAACTCGAAGAGGATCCTGGAGGCGGTCAACGAGGCAAAGCCGGCCAAGAGGAGGATGCTCCTGGTTGAGGCTAACGAACTTTCGAAGGATATCGTCGCATACTTCAGGCAGGAGGATGTCATCGTGGAGTCCGCCGGTAGCCTGCGGAGGGGGAAAGAAACGGTCGGAGACCTTGATATCCTATCGGTCGACGCCAAGGCGGCAAAGGTCCTGGTGGGCTACCCGGGGGTTGACAGGGTTATCGAAAGCGGACCCACGCGCACTAGCGTCTTCATGAAGAATGGCGTGCAGGTTGACATCCGCGTTGTCAAGAAGACCCAGTACGGCGCGGCCATGATATACTTCACCGGCTCGAAAGACCACAACATAGCTCTGCGGAACATCGCGATCTCCAAGGGATGGACGCTCAACGAGTACGGGCTCGACGACCTGAACACTGAGAAGACGATCGCCGGGGAGACAGAGAGACAGGTCTACAAGAAACTCGGGCTCGAGTACATCCAGCCAGAGTTGAGGGAGGCTAGGGGTGAGATAGACGCTGCAAGGGAGGGGAAGCTGCCCGACCTCGTCGAGGTCGGCGACCTCAGGGGGGACCTGCAGATGCACAGCACCTGGAGCGACGGCTCCGACGAGCTGGAGACGATGGCGAGGGCTGCCAAGGAGAGGGGGTACGAATATGTTGCCTTCACGGACCACTCGGTCTCCATAGGCGTGGCGAACGGCCTCTCCGAGGAGAGGTTCAGGAAGCAGTGGAAGGTCATCGATGAGCTGAATGACGAACTCAAGCCGTTCCGCATCCTCAAGAGCGTCGAGGCTGAGGTGCGCTCTGACGGTTCTCTCGATTACGACGCGACCTTCTTCGAGAACTTTGACATCGTGGGCGCATCCATCCATCAGTCCTTCCGGCAGAGCCCAGAGAAATTGACGGGGAGAGCGATACGGGCTTTGAATAACCCTGCCGTCAACATACTCTTCCACCCGACGAACAGAATGATCGGGCAGAGGGAAGGTAATCCCATAGACCTCCCAAAGGTCATCAAGACGGCCAAGGACCTGGGGAAGATGCTCGAGATAGACGGGTCACCCAATCGGCTCGACCTAGACGACGTGTGGGCGAGGCGAGCGATGGAGGAGGGGGTCATTCTGTCCATAGACTCCGACGCGCACGGTACAGGGGAGCTGGAGAATGTCGATTACGGCGTCACAGTGGCCAGACGCGCGTGGCTTGAAAAGAAAGATGTCTTGAACACGTTATCTCTGAAGAGCTTGCTGAAGAAACTGCACTGAGTCGTCAGTTCTTTCCACTGCGGCAGGTCGGTCGAAAGGCTTTTTGAACTCAATCGGGTTCGACGCCGACGCGGGGGTAACCAAGCCTGGTCAACGGTGTACGTGGCCTCTGACCTTGCGTAGGCGCTTAAATCGACTCTAGGGTCTGTTTCCTACGACAAGGAATAGACCCTCGAATCGGAAAAACGCAGATCATGCTGACATTGTCAAACTTTACACGTCAGGTATGAGCTTGGCTAGGATACAAGCGGAGACCGGGATCCCTCATGAGACGGCGAGGCTGATCCTCCACCGGATGGGAATCCACTTCCGCCACGTTCGCCCAGTCTATGGTCCAGCGCTAAGTGAATTGAATTTCGAAGCTGCTTTGCTACTCGGTCTTCATGCGGGAGATGGGTATCTATCCGACGGTTGGGGCATCTCAATCGGCGGAGATGATCATAATATGGTCAACGTTGTCATTGGAGTCGTCAGGTCAGTTCTCGGAGTCGAACCTCACGTCAGTGTTAGACAAGACAGCTGCGTTGTTGTTAGATCTGGGAAAGAACAGGTTCATCAGTATTTCAAAGAGTATGGATTCAGGCGTGGTAAGAAGGCTGGCACCGTTCCGGTACCTGAAGCAGTCATCGGGAGCAAGGATCCGATGGTCTGGACTGGGTTCCTCAGGGGTGCTTTCAGCTCAGACGGCTCCTTCTGGTACAAGGAGAGGTGGGGCCAGTGCAGGTTTGAGGTTTCCAGTCTAAGGTTCAGAGATGGTTTCGTTGAGCTAGCCAGGAGATTGGGATTCGAGTTTCGGTGCTATTCTTATGTCCATCACGGCGGCCACAACAAGCTTCCTCTGAACCTCGCGTACCTTGGAACCAGAAATGAAGTTCAGAGATGGATGGAAACCATTGGTTCAATCTCGGATACCCACTTGAGGAGATACCACGAATGGAGGATGAGAATTTGAATCAGCTGAGGAGTCGAAACGCTTTTGACAGATGCTGCGAGCCGAATCAGCCGCGGGGGTTGCTGAGCCTGGTCAAAAACGCCTTTTTCCGGGCGGTGAAAGCGTGGGACTTAAGATCGCAGTCGCTGCCGCGTTAAGAAATCCCATCCCCTAGGGGTTCGTGGGTTCGAATCCCACCCCCCGCATCATCCTAGAATCGGCGGTGGCTTACTAGGCTGTCTGAGGCTGCTGCTCTGGCTGTGGGCTTGGGGGTGAAGGAGGATTCTCGGGCGGGCTTCCTGCCGGCGTCGTCGGCGTGGTCATAGCAGTGGCGGGGGTCGTCGGAGCGTCATTCCGGTTCTTTCGCATCAGGGAGGCCAAGCCGACGACGAGGGCGATCGCCGCAACGGCTCCTAGGACAAACATTCCGTCCGTCAGGTTCGAGATTGTGTTGTTGTCTGTGTTGAGCTTCGACGAGAGGCCGCCTATGGTTGCGTTCGCTGCGTTCAGCCCGGAACTAAGACTTGCGATGGTTGCAGTGGCCGAGTTCAGCTGCGAGCCCAAAGAGCTGATCGTCGCGGCATTAGAACTGACTGTGGCGGTAGCCGAACTTATCTGGTTCTCTGCCGTCGCCAACTGAGCGTCGGTGGTGAAGTATGTCGAGGTTGATGTCGATAGCCCGTCACTTTGCGTCGCTACGACCCTTAGCAGGTGGACTCCGTCCTGGATTGACGATGGAAGCTGGAAGCTGTATGATGATTCTCCCCCGGGCAACGTTGTCAGCAGGGCACCGTCCATGTAAACCGCGATCGAGGAGACGTCCTGGCCGTTGACGGTCAGGCTGCCTGACGTGCCGTTGAATATCTGGTTGGCTGCTGGCGACTTCACCGATATTGAGGGCAGCGCCGGAGAGACCTGGCCGAAGGTCGAGGAGTTCATAGAGACACGGGAACCGGTCAGTTGTAGGGAGGTCACGCTCGACTGGTCGAGGGTTATGTTGCTACCCTGGGCTACGATGCTCCCCCCGGTCACCCCGACGAGGGTAAGGTCCGCATTGTTGACATCCAGGGTTCCGTTAATCTGTGAACCGATGATTGTGACCGAGCCGCCGGAGATGGTGTTCGAGCCGTCGAACACGTCACCGCTCAGGTTGGTCGAGAAGGTGATGGTGTCGCCGTTGAAGGCCACGCCCGAGGTCTGCAGCAACGAGGAGAGGCTCTGTCCCGATATCAGCAGGTATGGCTGAATCTGGAACGGCAGCTGCGAAGAAATGTCCGTTGTCCCGGGTACGCCGTCGGCAGAGAGGCCCGTGACGAAGACGTCGTAGGGGCCGCTATAATAGACCGCCCCCGGGTCTATGGCGATGGTCCCTCCGCTGTAGGCCGAGGGGAGGGTAATGCCGCCGGACCAGAGACCCGTTGAGACGTCATAGAAGAGCGGGACCTGGATCGTGAGCGTGAGCTGGTTGTAGAAATTCTGGAGCGCGGACGGGTAGACGGTCGCCATGAACAGCCCATAGCGCACGCTCGTCCCATTGGAGTAGTCGATCTTGGCCGAGACCGTGGCCGTCTGCCCCTCGAAGAGAAGGCCAGGAGAAATCGCCAACTGAGGAGCCAGCTCCGAGGACGAGACGTAGACCTGGCCGAAGTACGAGCCGTCCACCGACGCACCGAGCGTGTACGAGTCGAATGTCGACTTCAAGATTATGGTATAGAGACCTGCGCCCAGGCCCTGGGGCACGTCGAAGTACCCCTGGATGCCCTCGGCGCCCGTTAGGTACGAGTTCGCGAATATCCGCGCGGTGGCGACGGTCACTCCTGACGAGCTCACCAAGGTCGCCGTGAGGTTCGAGCCCTCTTCCACCTCATAAGAGACGGTGGACCCCGTATCAGGCGAGACCAGGTAGGGGAGGTTGAGCGGTGGCTGAAGGTTCGCCTGGATGTATACGGTCTGCCCCGGGGCTACGACGCCGGGCTCGCCGAGCACCGACGTCGTGATGAAGGTGTCCTCGAGATTGACTCCCTGGATGAAGGGGACGTATCCGTAGGCGCCGTCGTTGGTGGAGATGATCATGGGGCCGTCGGGATAGGAACCGACGGCTGCGCCCGCCCACAGCTCGCCGTACCCGCTCGAAGCGTAGGTCAGGCCGACCGTGGCCGTGGGCGCGTAGGTGTTGCTCCCTATCGAGTACGAGGAGAACGTCGCCGAGAACTTGCCCGTACTTACCGTCGCACCGGTGAGGGTGGTGATGTTCACCAGCAGGGAAATTCCGAACTGCGATGAGAACGCAAGAGGCCCGCCATCTCCCGCGGTGCCCGGGGTGACGTATGAAGCGACGTAGCCCGCGAAGAGTTCTGCGAAGCCCTCGCCCGATACCCCCTTCGATGTTCCCTTCACGTTGACAAAGGAGAGACCAGAGGCGTTAGCTGGTACCGTGAGCGTCCCGGTCCAATAGTTGTTCATCGGGTTAAGCGAAAGTGACGCGGTCGCGACGGTCCCCTGGAGTGTGTCCAGTTCCGCGCTGAAAGTCCCGGAAGAGGCGGTCGAGGTGCCACTGGTCACGGCCGCAGTGACTTGCACGGCCTGTCCGCCTTGGTACTCGAATGGCGTCAGCTTACCCGGCGAGATCGTCACGTTCACGCCCAGGGAGTTGGTGGATCCGGCTCCTAGGCCCAGGCTCGCTATTTCTCCGATGTTCGGAGCGCCCCACCCAGTGAGCATGTTGAAGCCCCCGGCGGTGGCGACCCATGGGATGTTGTAGCCGAAGGTGATGGGCGTGTAGAATTTAGGATTAAGCGAGCTGCTCTCGCCCGCGCTGTACAGGCTCGGGTTGATCAAACCGAGGCTGCCCCTGCTTGATTGCATCAGGAGGGTCAGCAACCCCGCGAGTAGCGGAGAGGCCAAGCTGGTCCCGCCCGTGATCTCTGTCCCATTTCCTGGAAAGACTACCAATACCCCAGGATAGGCGCTGGCGTCCAGCGAGATATCGGGCACGATTCTTCCTTGCACAAATCCCGCGGGGGAAGAGAGCCCCGACTGGTACCACGGCCTGGGTTCGAGGATGCTCACCCCGCTGGTCGCGCCCCCGTAGTTCGCCCCATCTGGTGTGAAGCCGTAGTTTGACCAGGCGGTCTGGTAAGAGGAAACGACCTGTGAGCCACTGTAGTCGAGGTAGGTGGTCGTCCCACCGACGCCGATAACGTAGGGCGATGTCGAAGGATACTCAGTCGTGCCCTCAGGCCCGCCGCTGGTGCCGCTGCCGCCCCTGTCGCCTGATGAGGCCATGATCGTCATTCCCTCCGCAGACCCGAGAAGGTAGTACTGGTCGGTCATGACCACGTTCATGTCGAGCATACTGGCGCCTAGTCCTGAGATCTGGCTCTCCGGGATGCCAAAGCTCTGGGAGAGGTCGTTCACCTGATCGGCCTGCACGATCGGCGCGACCTGAGCTGCAATCGGAAGGGCCCCGTTGGCGATGTAGAGGTCGATGGCCGCGCCCGGCGCCATAGAGTGGGCAGCCTGGACGTCCAGGCTGATCTCGCCGTCCCAGCCGGTCAGCGTGCCCAGACCGGGGTTATAGGGACCGATGGGGATCACCCGGAACGGGGAGCTCGGAACGCCGTAGACCTGGTCGAAGTATTGCAGCTGCTGGGCGATGGTAGGATCTCCGTCGTCGTCCAGGAGGCCGATCGTGAAACCCTTCCCGGTGATTCCTCTGGCGTAGAGCGAGGTTGCGTTGTACGCCTCAGCTACGTCAGCGACAGGGTAGGCTTCGACGGGAGCGGTCTGGTTCGTCTGCGATGCGATGCTCGAACGGAGCGCCGCTAGGGTCGACTCCGTGACCAGGGACGTTGGATGGGCGAGCAGAACGGCCGTAACATTCGACGAATAGAGATAGACCCCCTGGAGCGTAGAAACGCCCGAGGCGCTGTAGTAGCTCTCAGAGCCATTGGAGTACATCTCGAAACTCAAGCCGAGCGACTGGGACACCTGCGAAACTGTGCCTTCAGCAACTATCACCGAGTCGAGCGCGCTCATCACGATGGTGAAACCGTGGTCCTCCAGGAAGGAGAGAGCCTGCGCGTATTGCGCGGTGGGAAGGAACTCTTGCTGCACCTCGGATGGCGTGAGGAATTGATGGTACATCGGCGAGCCAGGGGTGGAGACCTGTTGGGCCAGGTACTGCAGGGACTGGAGGTTCCTGAGGGGTATGCCCACGTCCACGAAGACCTGAGACGAAGGCGGCATGGACCCCGATACCTTGAACCCGCCGAGCGGGGTGCTCGTGACCAGGGGGGAAATGGCAGGAGCCCCTGTCGACGCAGCGGCGCTAGGAGCGGACAGCGCGGACACGGCCGAAACCGCGAGGAGTATCATTATGACAGGTGCAAAGAGCCGGGCTGAAGAGCGGCCCGTGAGTGATGCGGAACGCAACACAAACAATTCTCCTCTCGCGATATATAAACAACGATAATGTCCATTCCTTCGAGCCGGCTCCGACCGGGGCGCGGGCGCGTCAGCCGACGGTAGAGAGGTTGTATCTGCTCTTCATGAGCATGCCGGACTCGAAACGCTTCAACCCGAAGACCGAGACGTCGTAGTCGGGGAATCGGCCGTCTGTCACCATGGACGCCATTATCCTTCCGAACTCGGGCGAGAGTTTGAAACCGTGCCCGCTCAATCCGACGAGGCAGTAGAGGCCCGGAAGCCCGTACGCCGACAGCTCATCGATCACGGGCTGCTGGTCGGGTGTATCGTCGTATATTCCCCCGTATCCGCGCTCGTACTTGCCCTCCGAAGCCATTATGGGGTACGTCTTTGCTGTCCACGTCGTGAGCCTCTCCACCTCGTCGAACGTCACGTCGGTGTTGTAGCCGTCGGGGTCGACCGGGGGACCGGCCTCGTCCAGCTCCGCCTCCAGGCTCCCGACGAATAGCAGGCTGACCCCCTCAGGCTTGTAGTAAGCGGACTGGCTGAAATCGAAGACGCAGGGCCTGACGCCCCGGAACTCCTCTGGTCTGCGATAGATCGTGACCGGGTGGCGCACCACCTTGATCGGGACCGAGACGCCCAGGCTCTGGAAGATGGGGCCAGACCAGACGCCCGTCGCGATGACGACCTTGGAGGCAGATATCTCACCGTTGGTCGTCGCGAGCGAGTAGCCGTCCTTGACCCGGGTTATCCTGGTCACGCCTGTGTTCGTCATGACCTTGGCGCCCATCTCTCCCGCCGCGGATGCGAACGCGGCCGCCGTCGTCGTCGGTTCGGCGTATCCCATCTGGGGCTCGTGAACCACGGAGCTGAAGCTGGAGGTGTCGAGCAGCGGTTCGAGGCTCCTCGCCTCGTCCTTGCTGATGAACTTGGAGACGATCCCCGTGCGCTCGAACATCTTTACGCTCTCCCTGAGCGCATCCTCCGATTTTTTGTCCACGCCCACCAGGAGTCCAGTCTCGACGTAGCCTGCGGTCCGTCCTGGTAGCTCCTTCTCGAAGTCCTTGAAGAACCTGTAGCTCAGCAGGGCCATCTTAGCCACGATGGGGACGCTATAGTGTGTTCGTACCAGCGCCGTTGACCTGCTGGTCTGCCCGGAGGCGATCCCCGGGCCCCGCTCCAGCAGGACCGTGTCGGTCACACCCCTCTTCGCAAGTTGATAGGCGATGCTCGAACCCGTGGACCCGCCACCGACTATTGCCACCTCTGTTCGCATTGGCCGCACCTACACCGTTATCTTGCCAGCGGCAGAAGCAGCGAATATGTCCGACGCCTCTTTTGCGGAGGCGCCTTCGTGGACTATCGCCCGGATGGCTTTGATCATCGCCACGGGATGGTCGTTCTGCCAGATGTTGCGCCCCATATCCACCCCTTTGGCGCCGGCGCCCATCGCGTCGTGTGCAAGGTTGAAGACGTCTGCCTCCGTGTTTAACTTGGGTCCCCCTGCCACCACGAGGGGGACGGGGCACCCCTCCACTACTCGGGAGAAGTCTTCGCAGTAGTAGGTCTTCACCATGTTGGCGCCGATCTCGGCGGCGAGCCTGCACGCAAGACCAAGGTATCTCGCGTCCCTCTTTTCGAGCTCCTTCCCGACTGCGGTAATCGCCATCACAGGCATACCCACCTCCTGTCCGTCGTCCACGAGCTTCGCAAGGTTGAGGAGCGTCTGCTTCTCGTGGGCCGTCCCCACGAAGATGGAAATCGCCACGGCACAGACGTTCAGCCTGACCGCGTCCGCCATCGAGACGGTGAGCCCCTCATCGCTGAGGTCCTGCTGGAGGATGCTGGAGCCTCCGGAGACTCTCAGTAGGATTGGGACGTTCCAGGTCGGGTCGACCGAAGAGCGCAGAACTCCTCGGGTCACGGCCAAGGCGTCCGCGTATGGGACCAGAGGCTTGATCGTCTCCCGGGGGTTCTCGAGCTTCCTCGTGGGACCCATAAAATAACCGTGGTCGCAGGCGAGCATCACCGAGTTCCCAGAAGGATTCATCATTCGTGAGAGTCGGTTCTTGAGGCCCCAGTCCAAAGCGTCTGCACCTTCGTACGGTCTCCGGCCTCTGCATAATATACGTTAGTCTCGAAGGGAACGAAGCCCCTCCATCCTGAGGAACCCTAAAGAACAGAACGCCTAGAGAGGTCCGCGATGTCGTTCGAAGGGCGAGTCTTTGCCGACGCAAGGAGGCCTTGAGGTGTGGTTACGAGCAAGGTCTCGGAAAGAGTTCACTTAATCGACACTGAGGCTCTGGGCCAGTCGAACACCGTTGCTGTCTACGTGGTGAGGGGGACCAGCAAGACGGCGCTGGTGGACTGCGGCTACGCAAGCTCAACTGGGGCCGTGCTCGCAGGCCTGGCGCACATTGGGGTGCCGCCCGAGGAGATAGACTTCATCATACCCACCCACGTCCACCTCGACCATGGCGGTGCAGCCGGTCACCTCGTCACAAAGATGCCGAGGGCCCGAATCTTCGCCCAGGAGAGAGGGGTTCCGCATCTGGTCGACCCCACGCGCCTGGTGGACTCCGCGACAAGGTTGTTCGGGGCGGAGGCCATACGCAGGTTCGGCGCCCCATTGCCTATCTCGGCCGAGAAGATAACCCCGGTGGGAGAGGAGGCGCACCTAGACCTAGGAGGCGTCTCGCTCACGGCGATCCATTCTCCCGGGCATGCACCGCACCAACTCTCGGTGCTCGTCGAGGAGGATAGGCTTCTCTTGACGGCGGACGCGGTCGGGATAGTCTACCCCAATGTGGGTACTCTTATTCCAGTGACGCCCCCTCCGAGCTTCAACCCGCAGGAACTCGCAGCCACGACCAGGAAGCTCGAGCAGATGGATTCCAAGGCCCTCCTTGTCCCTCACTATGGCGTGCGCCAGGACGTCAGCTCGGTCTTCGAGGCCACGAGGACCAAGACGGAAAGATGGACGGGCAGGGTCAGGGAGATGAAGAAGGCCTCGCTGACATTGGACGAGATGGTCGACTCCCTGACGACCGAGGTCCTGCATGAGACAGGGTTGCAGGCTGACCGTTTCCCCGGCTACGCAAGCACATCCATAATGGTTACCGTGAAGGGGATCCTCCACTACTTGGAAAAGAACCCCTGAGACCATGACCGAAGGCGGCCCGGTACGGCGAACCAAGGCTTAAGAAACTCTAGACTGGGCTCACGGCCGTGACCACCGACAGGAAGTTCGCGGCTTTCAGCAAGCAGGCTATCCCGCCCAGGCTCAGGAAGATGCCGGAGGGAGGGATGTGCATCTCCGCATTCGTCATCGTCTCCAAGAAGGGGGACCGGGGAAAAGTCCTCATGGGGAAGATCAACCCGAGCGCCAACTGGGACCACATTGGAGCTCTCGACACGAAGAGGGCGGTGAGGGTCAGCGTGGGGTGGATGCTTCCGTCGTCACACCTGATGCTCTACGAAACCCCAGAGGGGGCGGCCCGCAGGATCCTCAGGGAGCAGCTCAGCGTAAGGAACATGAAGCTGGAAGGGCCCCTTCCCTTTGCCGATACCTCCGGGCTGGAGAATCATTGGGACATCGGCTTCATATTTCTGGGGGAGACGGACGCGACGCCAAAGAACGCGGCGTGGAAGGAGCTGGCGTTCGTCGACCCCGGAGAGGTGAACAAGGACGTGGTGCGGTCCCAGCTGGACGTACTAGCCTACGCCGGGAAGTAGAGCTAAGCCTAGGAAGACTCTGAAGAGAAAAAGAGTACCTAACCCGCGCGTCTCTGAGGCACGCGGGTCAGTGGGTTTGGGCCCTTTCTGGCGGTCCGGTCAGTCCATCTCGCCCATGCCGCCCATTCCACCCATGCCTCCTCCCATTCCTCCCGGAGGCGCACTGGGCATCTTGGACTTGCCTGCGGCGATGACGTCGTCGATCCTGAGTATCATGTTGGCGGCCTCGGTCGCAGACTTGATGATCTGCTCCTTGACTGCCACCGGCTCGAGGACCTGCTCCTTGTACATGTCCTTGACCTTCCCTTCCTTGACCTCGACTCCAAACCACTTTCCTCCCTCTGCGTGCTTGGCCCTGATGTCGACCATCGTGTCGATGGGGTCCAGGCCCGCGTTCGTGGCCAGACACGTTGGAATCGTCTCGAGCGCTTCGGCGAACCGCTGGGCTGCGAGCTGCTCCCTTCCCGAGAGTTTCTCGGTCCACTTCAATATCTGGGATGCAAGTTCCGCCTCTGGCGCGCCTCCCCCGGCGACTATGGCCGGCTTCTCGATGACGTCCTTGGTGACCATGAGAGCGTCGTGAATGGAGCGGTCTGCCTCATCCACAATTCTCTGGGTCCCTCCGCGGATGAGTATGGTCACTGCCTTGGGATTCTTGCACCCCTCGACGAAGACCCACTTGTCCTGCTCGACCTTGCGCTCCTCGACCAGGTCGGCGTGCCCGAGGTCCTTGTCGCTCAGGTCGTTGAAGCTGTTCGCGATACGAGCTCCTGTGGCCTTTGCGAGGCTCGTCATGTCGCTCTCCTTTGCGCGCCTTATCGCCAAGACTCCGGCCTTGGACAGGTAGTGCTGGGCGATGTCGTCGATTCCCTTCTGGCAGACGAGGACGTTGGCTCCGACCTCGACTATCTTGTCGACCATGCTCTTCAGCATGCGGGTCTCCTCGTCGATGAATTTCTTCATCATCGAGGGGTCATTGATGTTGAGCTTTGCGTCGAACTCCGTCTTCTCAATCTCAAGAGCGGTGTTGATGAGAGCGATCTTCGCCTTCTCTATCTTTCGCGGCATGCCCGAGTGGACTATCTCCTTGTCGAGGATCACGCCCTTGACAAGGCTGGTCGAACTGAGCGAGCCTCCTGGCTTCTTCTCTACCTTGACATTGCTGATGTCAACCTTGTAACTTTCACCACGCTTCTCTGACACCTGTATCGCGGCGGTCACGACGATCTCGGCCAGCTCCTGCGCTTCTCTGGACACGAGCTTCGTCTGCATGCTGGTCCTCGCTATCTTGACGAGCCACTCCTTGTTGGTCGGCGGGACCCTTTCGGCCATCTCTTCGAGAACCTCAATTGCTTTTGCGGCGGCCTTGTTGTAACCCTCGACTATCACGGTCGGGTGGACGCCCTTGTCTATCAGTTCCTGGGCCTTTTCCAGTAACGCGCCTGCGAGTATGACCGCTGAGGTCGTGCCGTCTCCCACCTCGTTGTCGGTGGCCTTGGATACCTCGACGAGCATCTTCGCCGCCGGGTGCTGTACGTCGATCTCCTTCAGCATGGTGGCGCCGTCGTTGGTGATGGTCACGTCGCCGAGCGAGTCGACTAGCATCTTGTCCATGCCCCGCGGGCCAATGGAAGTCTTGACGACTTCTGCGATCAGCATGGCTGCCTGGATGTTGTTCCTCTGGGCATCTCTGCCCTTGGACTGGTTGCTCCCTTCCCTCAGAATGAGAACGGGAGTACCGCTAGAAGTAACGGCCGGAATAGCAGTGGTGGACATATTTTCCTATAACACCAAGGCGGTATACAACTTCGGGTTGTATATAACAAATTCGGATTTGCATGCGGCGAGCGTGGGCTAGCGCTTCGCTGGCCGTGGCTTCAGTTCGTGCCTGCCCCCCACGTGCTTCTCGATCTCCGTGGCGAGGTCGATGTCGTAGGGGGTTATCCCGCCTTCATCGTGTGTCTGTATCTCGACCCGTATGGTCGTCCAGCGGAGGTGAATGTCAGGGTGATGTTCCTGTTTCTCGGCGATCGCTGCCAGCTCGTTGACGAAGGCGATTCCGTCCATGAAGGTCTTGAACGTGAACGTCTTCGTGATGAACTTGCCCTTCCTCTTCCATCCGTCCAGTCCCTCTAGTCTCCTATCGACCTCTGCGGCGGCAAGCCTAGCCATGTGCAGATAACCTTCGGCCGCTGACGATAATTAAACCTAGCCGACGGGTTGACTAAACTGGGCAAAGGGCGCTTGTTTGAGTTCATGAGCAACGCGAGTTGACCACGACCGATTAAGAAGCGGGGTGGGACAGGTTACTCGTGAAGGAGAAAGCAAGGCTAGCGAAGGCTGCGGTCAGATCCTACGTAAGGACCTCTGAGGACAAACACGGGGCGGCAGAGAGCCTCTCGCACTCGGCGAGCAGGGGGCTGCGAGCAGTGACCAACCCTCCCGACATCTCCGGTTCGTTGAAGAAGGCAGGGACGGCCCTCGTCGTCGCCATACCCGACCCCATATCGGACGTGGCCGGGCTCGCTCTGATTGGAGCGGGCTTCGCCATGCGCTCCCGGAAGCCCATGAGCCTGGAAGCTATGCTACTGGAAACGCGGAAGACGCTCCGCGACCTTCAGTCCGGTCTCTGACCTGCGAATTCTTCATAAACGTCTTCGAAAGGAAGAAGCGCCGTCCGCCAATGGATGTAAAGCCGAGCAGCGGTTTGAAGGTCAAGGTGAAGGCCACCCGGGAGGCGGTCTTCGGCGAGGAGGGTGTCGAGGTCAGGCCGATTTCTGCCCCGCCGGCCAAGGTTGCCTCTGGGGTGATGTCTGGGAGGACGCTGGTGGGGTTCGCGGAGATCGAGATGACGGGCCTGGACGGGAAGAAGCACTGGTACCCCGTGGACCAGCTGACGACGGAAGATGGGGACAAGATAGTGGAGGAGGAGCTCGCGATCGAGATACCCACCGAGGATGAGGGAGACGGCGAGGCCGAGGTCGACGAAGAGGAAGCCTAGCAGAGCGTCGATACGAGTCTTATCGGTGCTTAATAGTAAATCCAAGCTCAGTGGCGTTGGAAGAACTCGAGGTCCGGGAGACCACCTGCAAGACCTTACTCCACAGGCTTGATTACGGCGGGTCTAGCGAGTACACGGCCAACTTCTACAAGGGATGCCTCCACGGGTGTGTGTACTGTTACGTCCCCTCGTTGATCCACGAGGACCGCCGATGGGGAAGGTTCGTGGACGTCAAGGTGAACGCCCCGGAGGTCCTCGATAGCGAGCTTAGGAGGACGAAGAAAGGGCCGGTCTTCCTGAGCAGCGCCACCGACCCCTATCAGCAGGTGGAGGGGAGGTACAGAATAACACGGAGGTGCTTGAGGTCGCTCCGGGCCCAGGGCTTCCCAACCATAATACTGACGAGGTCCCCGCTCGTGCTGAGAGACCTTGATATCCTGAGGCAGTTCGACTGGGTCAGGGTTGGCTTCTCGATCTCGTCAGTCCCCGACAGGCTCTACGAGCCCCGGGTCTCTCCGTTGGAGAGGAGGATAGAGAGCCTCCGTCGGCTGGGTGACGCGGGGATTAGGACCTGGGTCTCGCTCGCACCTCTCATCCCCAAGCTCATGATGGTGGAGCTTCCGGACCTGCTCGGGAGGCTCCGGAGGGCAGGCGTCTCTGCCGTTTCCCCCGGACTCATACGTTTTCAGGGCTACCCTGAGTCGAAGCAGATGTTCGAGAACAGCCTGGGCATCTCTAGCGAGGGGCTAGCCGAGGGCGGAGACGACATCATCGCCGACGCGAGGAAGCTCATAGATGGGCTAGGGTTTCAGTCGACCGCAGATTTCTTCGACTGGCGACGAGAGACCGGTCTCGAAGGGTACATGAATCCAATAACCTAAAATGACATACGCGGTCGGCCATGGTGATAGGTGCTCAGAAATGGTCGACATGCCCACTCTCGCTGACATCGAGGCGGCTCAGACGAGGATCACGGGGGTCGCTTCCCGGACCCCCCTGGTAGATTCTCCAGCCCTTTCAAAGCTGCTCGGACGTGAGGTCTACCTCAAGCTGGAGTGCTTCCAGCCTATCAAGGTCTTCAAGATCAGGGGCGCGTACAACAAGGTATCACAGATCAAGGAGAAGAGCGTGGTCGCTGTGACCTCGGGCAACCATGGCATAGCGACCTCCTACGCATGTCGTGCCTTCGGAAAAGAGTGCACCGTGATACTCCCGGAGAACCCGGTGAAGGAGAAGGCCGATGCCATCGCCGAGTATGGCGCGACGCTCATGCCGTTCGGAAAGAACGTCGAGGAGAGGATGGCCAAGGCTCAACAGATCGTCAAAGCGACGGGCGCGGCCTTCGTCCACCCGTTCAACGACCCCACGGTGATAGCTGGCCAGGGAACGTGCGGCCTCGAGATAACCGAGCAGCTGTCAGATTTTGATTCAATTATCGTGCCCGTGGGAGGAGCGGGTTTGATTTCAGGGATAGCGATCGCAGCAAAGGCGAGGAAGCCACGGGTGAAGGTCTTCGGGGCAGAGCCCATGGGCGCACCCAAATTGAAGGCGGCGCTCGACGCAGGGAAGCTCGTCTCCGTGGAAAACCCACACTCGATTGCCGACGGTCTGATCCCGCCCGCGCTGGGGGACCTGACCTACGAGATCTGCTCGAAGCTCGTCGACGGTGCGTTCACGCTCTCGGAGGAGGAGATCCTCGCAGGCATGAAGATGATGATAAAGCACGCCAGGGTCTTCCCGGAGCCATCCGGGGCGGTGGGACTTTCCGCCCTCCTAGCCAACAGGGACGTGGAGCGGCTCGGCAAGAGGGTTGTCATCGTCGTCTCTGGAGGGAACGTGTCACAGAAGCTCCTCTGCCAGGTCCTGGCTGAGATAAACTCCTAGTCGGCGACTGCGAGGCGGCTCACGCGACATGTCACGCGCTCGGCGGCGAGAGGAGGGACGGCCACACCGAAGACCTCCGGATGGATGAGCTTCGCCAGTAGTTCGACGCCGTCCACCAGCCGTGGTCCCGGTCTGGAGAAATAGGATGAACTGTCCACAGCGTAGACCGCGCCGCGCCTCACAGCGGTGACCTCCTCCCATCCCTCCAAGCGTGTGAGCAAGCCTACGTCTTTGACTGCCCGGTCGAGCCCGAAGCCGCATGGAGAGAGTACCAGGACCTCAGGGTCGTAGGCAGCGACCTCGGACCAGGCGATCTTCCTCGAGGGCACCCCCGCGGGTGCGAGCCCGTCAAACCCTCCTGCGATGCTGACCATCTCTGGTACCCAGTGGCCCGAGGCAAAGATCGGGTCGTACCACTCTACGAAGAAGACCCGCGGCCTTTCAAGGGTCCCCGCGCGCTCTTTCACCGAGGCCACCCGACCCAGGATGCCGGCCACCAGGTCCGAGGCTTTCTCTTCGACGCCGCAGGCTGCCCCTATGGTGACGATGTCGTCCATGACGCTCTGGAGGCCTCCGGGCCGGAGCGATATCACCTTGCACTGGGAGGAGAGTTCAGAGACGGTCTTGATGACCTCTCTTAGCGAGACCGTGCAGACATCACAAAGCTCCTGGGCGATTATCAGGTCCGGCGCCATGCGAAAGAGTAGGTCCTTGTTGATCTTGTAGAGCGCGTGCCCGTGAGAGAGGCCCTGGATCACGGTCTTGTCGATCTCCGCCTGCCCCATGGATGAGGGTTCGAACATCGACTCCACGACTATGGGCTTGCGCCGCGCATCTTCGGGATAGTCGCACTCGTTCGTGACCCCGCAGAGCTCTCCCCCGAGCCCGAGCGCGTAGACAACTTCGGTGGCGCTGGGAAGGAAGGAACAAATCCTCAAGTGCTGGCTATTGGCTCCTTGCGGTTTATAAGACCAGCAAGAAGTGTTGGTTCGACCGATGTCGAGCGAGATAGCAAACAAGCTCTCCGAGCAGACGAAGACGCTGGTGACGAGGTTCGAGTCGAGGCTCGGCCAGTTCGCGGGGAGAGGCGACCTGCTTGGGGCACTGCGCCACCTCAACGGAGATGATGCGAACCGCTTTGCCAGGGAATTTTTCGGGGAAGGAGAACACCTCGCGGTAGGTGTTGACGGCTCGATGGACTATGATGAGAGGATGCAGATGATACTGTTCTACTCGAACGCGACCACCTATTCTTGCCCTTTCAGCGTCCGAGAGGAGATGTCGTTCAAGCTGAACGAGGTGAAGAGGGCGGCCCGCCTCTCGGCCTCGTCGGCGATACCCCTCTGGTCCGAGGACGTATCAGATGTGCTAGGTGAGACCTTCGATGTCGAGCTCGAGCTGGAACTTGAACACTCCATGGACAGGATACCGAACGCGTTCATGACGGTGGCGGAGATGTACCTCGCGCTCAGGGCCTGCGAGTCGGCGCGACTCATCTTCCTCGACCGGCCGATATCCGGGACCTATTCTTCTCTTGCGCGGGACGTCCGACTCCTGATGAGGAGGAGGAACACCAACCTGGCGAGAATCGCGCACCGGACCGAGCAAGAGGTGCTGTTGGACATCGGCCTTTCCCTTAACGTCGGGGCACCGACCCAGGAGCTGCCTCGGCGTAAGAGGTTCCTCCAGAACAGGGTGATCAGGAAGCTGCTAGAAGGCAGTGAGTCACCCGAGTCTCTCTCTGCCAAACTGGGCGTATCCGACGCCCAGGTGAAAAAGGCGCTAAAGGACCTCAGGAAGATAGACGAACTCTCCGGAGGCCTGCTTCTCGATGACTCCGGCGGGAGCGAGATAGCGCTGAGACCGGGCGTCCAGGGCTTCTGGGAGAGGACGTACTCCCTGGCGCTGGAGTATTGTTCGGGCGTCTATGAGCGTGCCAGTTCACCTCTGAACGTCGAGGGTGATAGCTGGCTCACCGTCTTGGACATTAACACCGTGGCCTTCATCTTGCTCCAAAGGCTTTGCGAAGTTGCACAGCAAAAGAAGGTCCTGGTGGTGGGCATCGCGAAGGACACGACGGCAACGGACATCTCGCGGGCGGTGCTTCCGTTCATCATAAAGAGCAAGATCATCGAAGCGGAGAAGAACCCTCCAAAGCTCAAGAACGACAAGGCTTTCCTCAGCATTCTCAGCGCCGAGAACAGGGGGACGAGGCCGCCCTGGAGGACCCTGGGGTACGACTCCGCCTTCTCCACCATAGTCTGTCCTTCGTCGGTCGGCGATGGCGAGTTCAGGAGCGCCCGGAAGTTCGTCTCGAGGGAGAGGCTCTTCGTCAGGGGGTTCTTCCAGTCCAGGAGCATGGGCAAGGAGGGCAGGGTGAGGTCGCCCGTCTTCCTCTTCGACAGGCTCTACGACCCGGAGTACGACTCGGGGTCCGTCCATGACCTCAAGGTAGAGGAGAACTACTCCCCGGCGATGGTCAGCCCCTACTGTGAAGGAAACGAACCGAGCCGCATGTCGAACCTGGTACTCAAGATCCTGTCGGTGACGGACAACCCCGAGGTGTACGAGGCGTTCGGTCACAATCAGCTGCTGTACCTCGCCGACAAGGCCGTAAAGGCCGAGATCAAGCTCATGAAGAGCTCTCTGCGAGGGGTAGCGGACCTCAGGATGGGGTCCATGTCCAAGAGAGAAGAGGTCTATGGAATCGCGACAACTTATAGAGAGCAGAGGAACGGCGTCGAGACGGCGCGCATGAGAGCGGCTGGTAAGTGACATGTCCGGAGTATTCGATGATCTGGGCGGGAAGTTTGAGGCGAGGCTGCGGCGGGTCTTCCCCACGACCAAGAGTGCCAAGAGCGGGGACCAGGAGATAGTCGTCACCAATGTGGTCGCGACCGTCGAGGCGAGGTTCGATTTCGGGACGCTCGAGCGGCTCTATTCTCCCAACTTCGTAGGCATAGAGAGGCAGGGGGGAGAGGGCGGCCACCTGATCTTCGAGGTCGTCCAGGTGAACCCCATCCACTTCCAGATGCTCGGGATGGACGTTTCGATGCCCACCGTACTGCGTCGTGAGTACCTAGACACGATCAGCGAGAGCTGGGGCAAGTCCCAGGAGACATGGATCGATATGGCGGCGGTGCCGACTTGGTACTGGATGAAGGAGGAGGGGGGCAAGCCGAAGTTCGAGAGGTCCAGGATGTTGCCTCTGGCAGGGGCGAAGGTCCACCTGCTTTCCAAGAAGACCGTGGAGGAATTCCTCTGCTTCCCGAAGGGAGAGGCGGTCGGGACGATGTTGGGCTTCGAGCTCCCGTTGACCATCAGCATGGAGAACCTCATCAGATTTCACGCAGGGATTTTCGGATTCACTGGAGCCGGTAAGAGCAACCTTACCAGCGTGCTACTTAGGAAGGTGATGAAGGCGAACACCGACATCACCACGGTCGTCTTCGATGTATCCGGGGAGTATGCCACGAACTTGATAGACCTGCTGGAGACCGACGGACGAATCCTCTCCTATGAGACAATGGATGACGCAGAGGAGCTGTACAACTCGCAGGTCATTCCGGAGAGCCTCGAGGGCTCGGTCAGCGACGAGGCAATCCACGGCATCTTCTCGGGCCTGATGAGCAAGAAGCTCGTGCAGAGGCTCTCGTTCGGAGCGGGGACTGCCTCCCTGGACCTCGCGGCCATAGAGGAGCTGCTCACGACCACTGCGGAGGAAGGAAAGTCGGGCGCCGTTGCGGCCAAGATAGGGCTGGAGAGGTTGAACGACAGCTTCTTCAAGAAGAGGAAGCTGAAGCGGAGCACGAAGCTCTCCGAGCTGGGCGAGGAGGCCAAGGTCGACCTCGTCAAGTTGCTCGAGGACATCAAGAGGAGCGTCAACGACAGGACGTCGCTCTTCTCGGAGGTGAAGGCGATCGTCGAGTACGTGGAACTGCCGAGCAGTAACGAGGGGCCGACGGAGGAGGAACTGACACCCGAGAGCCTCGCATGGGAGCTGGTCAACGACAAGGCTCCCAGGCTCAACGTCCTCTATCTCCCCGACCCCATCGAGGCCAGGATGATAGTCAGCAGGCTCATCAAGCGGCTACTCGCCCTCAGGAAGAAGCAGGGGAGCAGAAAGAAGATCCTCATCGTCTTGGACGAAGCGCAAGAGTACATACCGGGAGACCCCAGGGACAGAGATGGTACCGTGAGCTCGAACGGCGCCGTGGAGGCGCTTCTCAGACAGGGACGCAAGTATAGGATACACTGCTGGCTCGCGACCCAGAGAGTCGCCCGTCTCAACGTCTCGGCCCTGCAACAGCTCCACAGCTACTTCGTCAGCACACTTCCAAGGTTCTATGATAGGATGGTCATATCGGAATCCTTCGCCCTCCCGCTCGAGGTCCTGGAGAGGACTGCCCAGCTCGACACGGGGGAATGGGTCTTCGTGTCCTACAAGGCCACCCGGAGGAAGAACGTCCCCGTCTTCCTGCGCACGGAGAACAACGAAGACGCGATCGCGAACTATCTCAAGACGCGGTAGTTCACGGGGTGCCTCTCACCCGCGGGAGGATCATGAAACCCTCCTCCTCGACCCCGATGGCCGTGTAGTCCCCTTCGAGATACATCTTGCCGACTATGGCGCAACATATCGCATCCAGCTCGTGGTCGGAGACGTCCTGCTTGAATACGTCCCCGGTGACGCCGAAGTCAATGAGGGCGCTTCGGAGCCGCTCCAGCCCCGCTTGCTTCCTTGGCATCCCGAGCACGTCCTGTACAGCGCCGGGAAAGCTCTCGACGACCGTGAGTCCGTCCCCTTCGAGGGTCTTCCTGAGCTGCATTCCTCTTGCTGTCAGCATCCTCATGGGCCCGAGGGTGAGAGGGAAGAACCGTATCTTCATCCTCAGAAGTTCCCTGTCGCACGCTCTGAGGTGGGGAGGACCCTTATGCTCGAGACTCACCCGACCTTTGGGTAGGAACAGGGGCGCGTCTATGCTCACGACCCCTGGGGCAGCGTCCCTGGTAGCCTTCAGTATCTCCTCATCCGCGTAGAGGACGCTTGTCTGGCAGGCCAAAGACTCGGACATCGAGCAAAACCCCGTCATTCTCTTCTCGCTGCCAGCCAGGTCGAGGCCTATCACCCTCATTGGCGGCAGGGACCCTCGTCGGGATATTGAGGTTTGAGCTCTTCGTCATCAGGCGTATAACCCTTGGCCAAATGAAGAACAGATTAATACAGGGAAAAGCCGGCCTGCGATTTACCCATGACGCGAGTGGGCATAGAGGCTCTTTACGTTTATTCACCAAACATCTACGTCGATAATGCGGAGCTAGCGGTAGCCAGGGGAAAGGACCCCAAGCACTTCACCGAAGGGGTGGGTATCAAGGCGTTCTCCATCCCGCCTCCGAATGAGGACCAGGCGAGCATGGCCGCGACCGCAGCCTACAGGCTCATGGAGAGGCACTCGATCTCGCCCAAGGACATCTTCCGCGTGGACACCCCCACGGAGAGCGGCCTGGACGGCTCCCGGGCCCTGGTTTCTGATGTCGTCGGGATGCTGGAGCAGGTGTATGGCAAGGGGAGCCTCTCGCACATCCTCGGTTATGAGCAGAAGTTCGCCTGCGTCAGCGGTCTGGAGAGGTACCTTGACACTGGAGCTTGGTTCGCCGCCAACTGGAACACGCGCAAATACGCGCTAATCCTCGCGACCGACGTCGCAAAGTACAATCTGAAGAGCAGCGAAGAGCCGACCCAGGGAGCGGCCGCGGCTGCGATACTCATGGGTGGAGATGGCAAGCTCTTGCAGATCCGCCCGGGAGCAATCGGTTCCGCTCTCAGGAATGAGAAGAGCGATTTCAAGAAGCCGGGGGGCAGGACCGTGGCCATGGTGGATGGGGCGCTCTCCTACGCATCGTACCTCAGCGAGATGAAGGAGGCATGGCTGAACTTCCAATCTTCTGCAAGGGAGCAGGGACTAATGAGGCACAAGCCAGACCAATCGATGCTCGACTTCATCGAGAGGGCGGTCTATCACAATCCGCACAAGAAAATGGTCATCTCGGCCTACGCATCGCTCCTCATCCACGAATGGAGGGGCCTCCCGAGGTGGAAGCAGGTGGAGGAAGAGATAGGCCCCGAGCCGTCCAGGGAAGGGATGGACGACCTCGCCTATTACATGAGCGACGGCTACCGGGACTACAGGAGGAAGTTCATGAAATCATCGCACTTCACAAAGGACTTTGAGACCCGCATCGGGAGCTCGTTGATAGCCCCGGAGCTGGTAGGGAACTCCTATTCCGTCTCGGTCTTCGTCGGCCTGGACAGCCTGTTCGAGAACGACAGTGAAGACCTTACCAGGAAGAACGTCGTGCTGTGCGGATACGGGAGCGGCAGCCATGCCATCATACAGGAGAATCTGATCCCGGACGGATACAAGGAGGTTGCGAAGAAGCTCGAGCTGATGCGGATCCTCAACGCGCGAAGAAAGGTTAGCATCGAGGAATACGAGAAGATCCACAACGGGCAGATCAACCCGAACGACTGGGACGTAAAGGGCGAGACACGCTTCCTTCTACGGAGCGTAGGGGAGAAGGAGACGCCCTCGGAAGGGGACAGACAGTATACGCTCGGTAACTAGTCATCCCGGATTCTTGACGGCCGAACTTCACTTGGCTCTTTCCGCTACTCCCTGCTTGATCAGGTAGAGGTGGTCGGCGCCGGCGCCCTCATCCTCGTCCTGGGTCGAGAACATCACGTCGACCCCCGCCTCCCCCGCAAGCTTCCTGTAGTTGGCTACGAACTCCTCCCTGTCGTGGAGGTTCGAGAAGGCCTCGTCGACGAGTATCACCTTGGGGCGGGCGAGCAGAGCCGTGGCCAATGAGACCCTTTCCCTCATCCCTAGGCTGAGTGTCCTCACACTGCCTCCGAAGTCAATCCCCAGGGCGGCTTTGGTGCCAGCGATGACCCGTTCGTCCAGCGGGACTCCTCTGATGGCCGCGCCCCACTTCAGGTGGGAGTCGACCTTGAGGTGGGGCAGCGAGGATCCAGGCGTTACCATGACGATGCCCCTACGTTCGACGGGCTGCCGCGTGACGTCTCTCCCTCCCACCTTGACGAATCCTTCGTCCATCTTGAGCTGTCCGGCGATCACTCTGAAGAGAGTGGATTTTCCTGAACCGTTTCTTCCGGCCAAACAGATGAACCCTCCGTCGGACAGCTCCGCTGAGAGGGAGAAGTCTCCCTGCTTCTTCCTGATGCTCGCTTCTATCATCGCGAGCGCTTCCTCCTCCTCACGAAGTGCCCGGCGAGCGCGATGGGCAGGGCGACGAGTATCATTGCCGCCGAAGCAGTCACGGCCGCGTTAAGACCTCCTGCCTCGCTGCCGCTGAAGAACTGGAATATGGTGACCGACGCGGGGCTCACCCCGAAGAAGGGATACTGGGTCACGTAGAAGGCTATTATCGAGATGGAACCGAACTCACTGAGGGCCCGGCTCATCGATATCAGGGAGGCGCTGGATAGTCCATCGCCCGAGTCAGGCAGGACCACAGTGAAGAGCGTACGAAGACGGCCTGCGCCCAACCCCATTGCGAACTCTTCCGGGGACGGGTCCTTCGACTCGAAATAAGGCTGCATCGACTTGATGTAGATCGGAGCAGACATGATGACGAGGGCGATCACCAGACCGAGTATGGTATCGAAGAAGTTGATGCCAAGGCTGTTGAGGAACTTGCCCGTAGGGGTGATGGGGCTGTCAAGTAGAATCAGGGCTACGCCGATGATCGGGTGGGGGACACTGATGGGTATGTCCACGAGCGACTCCGCAATACGATCGTTCCCCCTCGCCAGGTAGTAGGCGAGCGGGGTGAAGAGGGCCACGTCCACGACAACCGCGATGGCCGAGGCGAAGAGGGAGAGCTCGATGGACCGGAAGACAGCAAGGCTGTAGCCCGCAGGATTGCGGAATGGGCCAAGCCCATAGTAAAGGAGGACGGCTATGGGGATAAGGAGAAGGGCCAGCGCCGCGATGGAGACGGCCCTGAGCCAGTTCATCTAAGGTGCGCCGGCATCCTTGGGAGGGACCCGGCTATATGGGCCCCGATAGCACGATCAAGCCCTGGGACTCCAGAGCCTGGACCGCCGAAGGCAACATTTGAGGCGACGCGACGCTGCTGTAGAGGAGCCCCTGTGCCGGGACCACGAGCCCGTAGGCGGAGAGGCTCGCCATATTCTTGACGACGTACTGGACGAACTCGAGCGCCTCCGTCGTGTTCACGCTGTTCAATGGGACCGTAATGACGATCACGATGGGCGCCCCCGCTGTCTTCCCAGCAGAGTCCGTGTAGGAGAACTTCGAGTAAAAGCTCGCGAGCGTGGGGCTGGACAAATTGACGTGCGTGTTCAGGGAGAGGTAGCCGATTCCGCTCGTGATAGCTGCCGACCTGTAGATGAATAGGAATTGGATCTGGCCGGCCTGGAGAGGAGCGACGAGGTTCGCCGCGCTGCTGGCCGTCGTGTTGGCTCCCGCCGCCAACAGTGTCGAGGCGTAGGCTTGCTGGTTTCCTCCCGAGTAGAGATACCCAGCCGCTTCGAGCACGAGCCACGCCCTCAGTCCCGCCGGGTCAGCGACCGGTGAGGATATGCCGACCTTGACGCTCCCCGATGTCAGAGTGGCGAAGAAGGAGTTCCAGTCGGAGGTCGCGTTGGAACTAGCGGCCGTCTTGCCTTGGGTTATTATGGCCGATGCAGCCGAGTTTGTCAGAGTCGCATTGGAGTAAGCCAGCACCATCTGGTCCGAGGCAACGCCTATGGCCCAGTTCGAGGAGAGATTCCCCAAGTGGGCGGGTGCTGTGGCGGCAAGGGCAGCCGAGATGAAAATATCGTCCGGCGCTCCCGCGGCGATCGCACTGGCATCTGCGTTTGAGCCGCCCGAGACCACTGGGGCTACGGGGATGCCCGTCGCCTTCGAAAAGCCAGTCAAGAGAGCCGTCGTCTCCGTGGCGTAGGCGTCGGCCGAGTAGGAGAGTATCGGAGCGAGCGCGATCGAAGTGGACGTCGTAGTTGCGGTTGTGGTGACGAGGGATGTGGTGGTGGCAGTGGTAGTCGCTGTGGCGGTGCTGGTCGAGATGCTAGTCGAGATGCTAGTCGAGATGCTAGTCGAGATAGCAGTGGTGGTCGCCGTAGTCGTCGCTGTACTGATTGAAGTGCTGACCGCGGTACTGACCGAAGTGGTGATGGCCGTGCTCACCGACGTGGAGGTCGCGGTGACCGTCGACGCCGGCTTGCTGTAGATTGCGTAGGCACCAATCAAGATTATCAGAACTACGATGACGGCGGAAGCAGCAACCGGAGTGGATACACCTCGTCTTTGCATCTTCATGGATAAGCGCTGTGCAGCCAATTGCATAACGCTATTTATCGTTATGGCATCCGGATGACATTTAAGTCGCTGGGTCCTCCGCGCGGCCGCGTTGCAGGTACGAAAGAGGATGAAGTTACATCCGGTTTTCCGCCTTGCCCTCGAAGGCGAGAAGCAGGTGGTACTGGACCAGAAGGACGCCCTATTGCTTCGCAGGGTCTCCGAGACCCACTCTCTGACCGAGGGCGCAAGACTCGCCGAGATGTCCTACAGGAACGCATTGTACAGGATAAAGGCCATAGAGTCCAATCTGGGAATCAAGATAGTCGAGACCAGGGTGGGGGGCGCTTCAGGAGGCGGTGCAAACCTGACCCCGGATGGGGTCACCCTGCTCCAAGACTTTCGGAAGGTCAGAAAGCATCTTTTTAATGCGCTGGATGACAGGGACTACTCGGTTCACGTGGGCTTCAAACTAAGTGCGCGAAACAGGGTCAAGGCCAAGGTCCTGAAGGTCGAGAAGGGACCCATAACGTCCTCTGTCAAGCTGAAGGTCACCTCGCCCGTGACGCTGACCTCCATAATCTCCAGGGAAGCCGTGGAAGACCTCGAGCTCAAGGAGGGAGATGAGGTGGAAGCCATAATCAAGTCTACCGAGATCATAATCGGCAAGACGACCTGAGGCCGTCGCGGCGGGCGCGACCTAGTTGAGCGCTTCGTCGATCTTCTTCTTGTACATCGCCGCGGGGCCTGCTCCGATGGTCGTGGAGGCCACCTGGCCATTCTTGAAGACTATGACCGTGGGGATGCTCATGATGCCGAACCGCTCTGCCAGGTCCTGATTCTCGTCGGTGTTGACCTTGACGAACTTCGCCTTTCCGGCGTACTCGCGTGACAGCGATTCGATTATCGGGGAGACCATCTTGCAGGGGCCGCACCAGTCGGCATAGAAATCCACGACGGCCGGGATGGTAGACTGCAACACCTCCTTCTCAAAATCCTTGCTCTGGAGTTGCACGGTTGTTTCTTCTGTCAATTTTTCTCTTACCTGAAAAGCGGGAATTTTTCTTCTATTTACGGGTTTTTCCCATCTCGGGCTATCATGCCGGTCCTAGACGCTGAACCTGGCAGAGCCTTCCTTGTCGTGCTTCTTCACCTCGGCCATCACGAACTCCTTGTCCGCCTCCGAGGTTACCTGCCTGTAGATGAGGCCTTTTACGACCCCGTTCTCACGCAGCGTATCCACGTACCAGCCGCAGACGAGCCAGTCGTGCTGGTTCTTCTTGTTTCGGAGGATGGTAACGGCATCGTGGGGGTTCGGGTGATAGACGATGAATGGGACCAAATCGTAGTCCTTCTTGGCTTCGACGGACAAGAGCTGGGAACCGGCTGGCATCCGCTCGAGGCCTCCTGACAAGAAACGCTTCTTCTTCGGGGGTATTCCGGTGTAGGCAGAACTCAAAGGCGGTTGCCCCGGGTGCTCTTGGGGAGAGTTGTAAACCTTCTCAGGACGCCTTCGTCTCCGACACGGCGTCGCCCTTGAAGTGCAGTTTCTCGCATATCTGCTCGAACTCCTCGATGTGAGCCTCGAACCAAGGGTTGAGTGAGTACTGCATCCCGTACTTGTCCCCGGAGGTGACCACTAAGGAGTTCGAGACGAGTATCCTCATGTGGTGCTGGACAGCCTTGTACTGGAGGTCCAACTCCCCAGCCAACCGGTTCAGGTTGTTGGGTTTGGCGCGCAGGCTGCGGATGATCCTGGCTCTATTCTCACCACCCCGGCTCCCACCGAGCAGGAACCAAAGAAGCCTACGCAGCTCGGGGTCGTCCGCCATAATGAACTGGTTGGAGATTTCGATATTTATCGTTGATGAAGTTCAACATCACATCGAAAAGGAGTTAAGCAAGCCGCGCGACCGACAGGAAAAGGATGAACCAATACATACTCGCCGCGACCCTAATCGCGACCGTAAACGTCATTCTCTTGCTCGGTCTCATCTACCTCTATGCACTCATCCTCCTCAAGACCAGGGCCTCATACACGACCGGGCTGCTCATATTCTCGATAATGCTGCTTGTTCAGAACGCGGTCACAGTCTATGGATACGCTGAGCTCAGCAACTTCATCGCCGCGGGATTCTATCCGTACCTCGTCGGGGTCGCCATCTGCGAATGTGTTGGGCTTCTGGCTCTCCTCCGCGTCACGGTCTAGGTCGCAAGGGCGGCTCCCTGGTCGCCTTCAGATTCAATCGAACGCAGGTGTAATTATCCGTAGCCGGGATACCTGTACCTGACCCTTCGGAGCATCTCCGAAGACAGTCGCTCGTCAAGTTCGAGCAGGTCCTTCGGCGCCGCACGCTTCCCGGAGAGGACAAACGGACCCTGGGCGTACACTCGCCCTTGCCGCGGGACGACTGGCTTCATCGAAGCGAGAGCGGCAGTGAGCTGCGGCGGCAGACCGGAGCCCTCCTGGGGACCGAACTGCTCCAGCCAAGAAGGCTGCAGCTCCCTGAAACCGAATGGAAAGCCGTTGACACGCGAGCGTGGAATGGGCGTGCCCTCCATCCTCGCTCCGATCACTAGGGGCGAGGGTTTGAATATGGTGTCGAGCTTCAGGTGCCAACCCTCCTCGGGGTTCGTCACCAGCGCATCGAAGAAGCCGTGCCTATCGGAGGGTGATATCGTGAAGCTCCAGCCCCGCTGGTCCTTCGTGTACCTCCTGTAGATGAGATTGTAGATGTCTTCTCCGTCCAGGACTTCCATCTCTCGACTCTCCGTCTGCTGTGATAAATAGATTTGAGGCTACGGGTTCAGAATCCGCCTGAGCTCCTGGGCGTAGCCCCTCACGGTCTCAGGCCCGAAGTCCCAGGGGAGTCCAGCAGCCTCGAAGAGTTCTGGGAGCGGCCTCGACCCGCCAAGGGAGAGCGCCTTCCTGTAGTCGGCCACTGCTATCTCAGGGTCCCTTCGATAACGCGCCCACACGCCGAGCGCCCCGAGCTGCGCGATGCCGTACTCGATGTAGTAGAACGGCAGCTGGAAAAGGTGGAGCTGTCGATGCCAGTAGGTAGCCCTCTCCTCTTCCAGACCATCCCAGCTCTCGCCTGCGTCGAACCGCTGGTGTATCCGCACCCAGGCCTCGTTCCGCTGCTGATGCGTGTGCACCGGGTTCGTGTAAACCCAGTGCTGGAATGCGTCTATCGTAGCTATCCATCCCAGTAGCCAGGTGATGTGAAGGATGTGGTCGTACCTGGACCGAGCTGCAGAGTCCCGGTCGTAGAAGACCCCCTCGATGTGCTCGCCCCCCAGGAGCTCCATGCTCATGGAAGCGACCTCGGCGAACTCTGCCGGCATGTTGTCGCTCCTGTACATGTAGTTGAGGTCCTGATCCCTCATCTCAAAGACGTGGAACGCGTGGCCGGACTCGTGCAGAAGGATCCTCAGGTCGGCGTCGGTGCCGACGGCATTTGTGAAAATGAAGGGGAGGCGAAGCTGCAGAAGCTCGGCGTTGTAGCCCCCAGGCGCCTTCCCGGGCCTGCTCTCCAGGTCGAGGAGACCGAGGCTCGCCATCCGTTCAAAGTTACGGGAGAGCGCGGGGCTGAGCTTGTCGAATACCCTGCGGCAGCCGCCAACGAGGTCGCCCGTGGACTTGAAGGGGGCGAGCGGCGACCTTCCCTGCGGGTCAGCTACGAGGTCCCAGGGTCTGATTGTGTCAAGCCCCAGGCTCTCCTTCCTCTTGGCGTAGACCTCCCTCAGCAGCGGCACGACGTGCTGCTCGATGGCGTCATGGAATCTTAGGCAGTCCTTCGGCGAGTAGTCGAACCTCTCTCGCTTGACGAAGGCGTAGTCCCTGAAGTTCTCGAAGCCAGCGTTCTTGGCGATCTTCTGCCTGATGGCGACGAGCTGGTCGTAGATTTCATCGAGTCGCTCTCTGTCCTGCAGAAGGCGACGCTCGGCCAAGGACCAGGCTCTCTTTCTCAAATCGCTGTCGGGCTCTTCCAGGAACTTTTGCAGCTCCTGCATCGTCCTCTCCTTCCCCTCGAACTCCGCGGTCATCGAGCCAGCAAGCTCCTGGAACTTTTGGGTCAGGCTGCTGTCTTCCTTCTCCAGCTCGACGTTCTCCTCGCGAAAGAGCCTCACGCTATTCTCCACCCTCCTATCGAGGAGCGAGTATCTCTGCTTCGAGAGGTCCTTCCTGTACTCTGAATCAGCATACCTTCGGTTCAGGTTGAACTGCCCCACCTTCACCTTGGGCTCCACCTCCTCAAGGAACGCCTTGTACGCGTTGCGGTACCCTTCGTCCTTCGTCTGTTCGGTCGTTCGGATGTACCGTACCGCGCCAGCTTCGGAGATTGCCGTGAGAAGCTCCGAGTAGTCGGTCAGCCACCCCTCGAGGTCTCTGGCTGAGCCGATCGGGCGCTTCTGGAGGTCAAGGAAGTAGGGCTCGAGTTGAGCCCAATCGGCGGAATCGACGGAAGCGGAAAGGAGACGATTTGGATAGTCCCGCGGCAGGGTCTCATATGGCAGGACCGACATGCCGTCGTCCCGCGTTGCACCGCAATAAAAGACCTCAGCAGAACCTTCCAGTTAACAACTATGACATATGATTATATATCGTTTTTAACATCTGAGATTCAAATGCCCGTAGTCAGCCTCTCCTTTCCGGAGAGCATGATGAAGGAAATGGATGAGCTCCAGAGTAGCCTCGGCTTCACTGGAAGGTCTGAGCTCGTCAGGGCGAGCATCCGCCTCCTGCTTCAGGACGTCAGGGAGAACAAATCGAACTCCGGAGAAATCACCGCGGTCGTGGTCGTGACCCATACTGAGGAGAACGAAGCCACTGTGACCCGCATCAAGCACAAGTTTGACGAGATAGTCCGGACCCACCTCCATAGCAAGATCGGCAGGAACAGCTGCGTCGAGCTCTTCCTCTTGGAAGGCGGCGCCGACAGGGTCACGTCGATGACGAGGGAGTTCCAGAAAGAGGACGCCATCAAGAGCGTCAAACTCGTGACCATCTAGGGAACGACCGGGACGACGACTCGTCTGTCTTGTTTAAGTAGGCGGGGCGAGCAAGCAGACCTGACTCGACGAGATGGTCACGCTCCTAGACCTCGTTGTCTTGCTGGTCGCTCTTGTTGTACTCTGGATAGTCGTCTCTCTCCCGGTCTACGCTGCCGCGAAGCTTGTCACCAAGGGCAAGGCGACCATCGGGGAGGCGATGGCGGCGACCCTCGGGGGTGCGGTGATCTACTTCGTCGTGCTGGTGGTGGTCGACTTCTTCGCGAGCGCCCTCTTCGGCCATCTGGGATTCGTCTTGGCGTTCCTTCTCGCCTTCGTCGCCTGGCTTGCGGTCTACAAATCGGTCTTCGAGACCAACTGGCTCGGCGCCGTAGGCATAGCGATACTCGCGGCGATATTGATCATAATCCTGAACGTGTTCCTAGTCGCGCTCTTCGGCGTGGCCATTCCCGCGTTCTTCCATCCGTTCTGAGACCAGCCAAGGTCGCCTCCGAAGGCTCCTTCACACCTGCTGAAGGTTACTTGAGCATCTGGCAGATATCTGCTGGAGTTCCTTGTTAGGCCGTGGCAGAGTCGACCCTTCACCTGTCGATGAAGGCGATGGTCCGCGCCGAACTCGAGGCGGAGGGCTACCAGTTGGTCGAGGAGCCGCTCTACCCTCCCAGCCGCAGGCTCTCCTGGTCATCCTACCGCCCTGACCTGCTCGGCTTTCGCCGGGACCACTCCAGTGAGGAGGTCGTCATCGTCGAGTGCGAGACCCATCCCAGCATGGGAAGGTTCAGGGCCAAGAACTTCTCCAGCCTTTGGTTCCAGGCGTCCGTCTTGCGCGAGGGACGCATACGACGCATACTCGCGATTCCCCGCGGCAGGCTTGACGCGGTGGACCTGAGGCTCCGAGAAATGTGGGAGATATGGATACTAGGTGCGACCGGGCCCATGGAGAGGTTCGGGACCTGGGAGGCGACTAGGAAAGGTGCTCAAGGAGCAGCGGAGACTGCATCAGTAGCTCGTCCACCGACGGAAAGCTACCCCCTGCCCATCCGTGTAGGAACGACCCACCGCTGACACAGATTCTTCCACCCGAGTCTTCGACGTGGCCGAGCAGCCCTCCTTCGTTCAGCTCCTGGGAGGTGTCGCCGCCGAGGAAAATCAGACCGTCCCCTCCGATGCGTTTGGTGAGCTCGAGCCCGTTCTGGTAGGACTCCTCATAGACCCCGAGAGGACCAGCCCTTATCCTGATTGGCTTCTCCTGCATCCTCGTGGCGTAGCCTTCCAGGGTCTCCTCCCCGATGTCCTTGATCACTCCCTTGGATTTCGGAAGGTCATCGATCTTGACGTTCCTTCTTTCTCCGCCCTCCTCTACGATGAAGTCGAGCGGGTGGTGCACGGCCATTCCGCTCCTCCCGTCTCGAAGTGAGTCCAGCTTCCTCGCCTCGACGAAATCCTCGCCCGTGAACTTCTGGTCGAGGAACGCGTTGTTCGCCTCGCCGAGGTCGCAGCCGCGGGCCCTCGCCACCAACTGCCCGGGTAGACCGCCCGTGAATATCTCGACGCCGGTCGCGGCTATCTTCAGGAGGTCGGAGACCTTCTGGAGCTTCGCGCCTCCCATCACGAGGGCCTTGGGTTCCTTGCTAGTGACCACTTCCTTGAGGATCCTCATTTCGTAGGACGACCGTAGCCCGACGAGGGTCGGAGCCACGTGGGGCAGGCACATCAGGCTTGAATCCGTCCGGTGCCAGGTGGGGATCGAGTCGTTCACACAGGACCCTATGACGCCCTTGAAGAACGGGACGTAGGTGTCGGTCTCCGGGACCCACTTCTTTTCTTCCTCGAAGTATCGCATGTTGTCGAGGACCATCACCTGGCGTTTGCCCAAACGTCGGATCTTGGAACGGGTCTCCTCTGTGAAGACGCTCTCGTGGGAGACGAAGTCCACCTCGACGTCCCTCGGGAGGTGCTTTCGCAGCATCCTGGCGTGGGCGGCCAGCGAGGTAAAGTCGTCGTCGCCCTTTCTGCCCTGGTGGCTCATGACGACAAGCCCCGTATAGTCCGAGTAGAGCTCCAAAACGTGGGCGTAAACCCTCATCCTGAGGGCGTCCTCCTCGATCCTCCCGTGCGAGGCGGGCAGGTTGATGTCTACCCGGATGAGCGTGGGCGTCCTCAGTTGTCGACTGAGATTCACAATCTTGTATTGTTGAAGCTTGTCGAAATCCATGGCCACGCTACACACTCACGATATTTATGATTAGTGCAAAATCGCTCCCTCGAGCCGTTTATTACTCGAGGGCACCGAGGAAAACCGATGAGAAGATCCAAGGCGCTCCGCAGGATGTTGGACAACTGGCAGGAGAAGACCATCCTCGCCCCAGGCGTGCACGACCCGCTCTCCGCAAGGATCGTGGAACGATTGGGGTTCGACCTCGTCTACATGGGAGGGGCCGCCACCTCGCTGGGAAAGCTCGGGCTTGCGGACTTCGGGCTCGCAACTGCGACCGAGAACATCGAGAACGCGAGGAGTATCGCCAGGGTGACGACCCTCCCCCTCGTCGCGGACATGGACAACGGCTACGGGAACGCCCTTAACACCATGAGGACGATCAGAGACTGCATCAGGGCGGGAGTGTCAGGGACCCACATCGAAGACCAGGTGATCCCCAAGCGGTGCGGCCATCTCAAGGGAAAGCGAGTCATACCCCTCGAGGAGATGGTCGGCAAGGTCAAGGCGGCCAAGAGGGTGATCCGTGAGGAGGACCCCGACTTTGTGCTCATCGCAAGGACAGACGCCAGGGGCGCGGCCGGGGAGGGACTGGACTCGGCCATCAAGAGGCTCAAGGCATACCGCGCCGCAGGCGCCGACATGGTCTTCGCAGACGGGCTGCTATCAAAGAAGGAACTGGAGAGGGTCGGAAGGGAGGCCGGAGCGCCGACCGTATTCCATCCTACGGCAATCTCTCCCAGACTCTCTATCGATGAGTGCAATGAAGTTGGGTGCGGCATGGTGATCTATCCATTTGCGTCGGTCCACACGGCCTCGGTCGCTGCATGGGACTTTTTGGCCCGGCTGAAGAAGGTAGATACCCGGGCGCAGGTCGAGTTCGAGAGAAAGCACAGGAAGCATCCGCTCGCGGACCTGCGGAAGCTCTTCGACCTTGGCGGGCTCGAGGAACTGCAGGGCTTCGAACGGGAGTTCCTGCCCGCGAAGGAGGTCGAAGACAGGTATAGCGAATCTATTGGACTGTGACCTGTCCGGTCCTACGGAGGAATGTCTTCTGGGCCCATGAGATTATGGGGGCCCAATCCAGTTTGTAGATGACCACGCCTAGCACTATCAACCCAACCGAGAGGAGGATTGAGATGTCGAGCCTCGAAAGGCCGAAGAGGCGACCGTGGGGCGAGATTACGAAGATGCCAGATACCTCCAGGAGTATCTCGAAGGAGCTCTTCAGCAACTTTGCGATGAAGGTCACTCCGACCATGGGAGCTACCTTTGCGTTGTTGGCCCCGGCACCGAGGTAGACGTAGTCGTCCAGCGGAAGCCCCGGGATCAGGGCGGTGATGAAGAGCGCAAGATAGAAGCTGGTCCTGCCAAGCCAGGAGCCGATGAGCCTGACGTTCTTGTTCTTCTGCAGGCTGTTCTGGAAGCCGAGCGCTCCCACGTAGATGAAGACCTTACCCAGGGCCGCTCCGAGGGCTGTGACGAAGACGACCAGCGCAAAGTTGTCGAGGGTGACCCCGTTGGCGATGAGCTCCGAGGTTGCGATGACCGTGTAGGAGAACCCGAAGAACGGCGTCGCGTTGGAGATCAACGAGAGAAGGAAGAGAGCAACCAACGCGTAGAGAGACCAGAGCGCCATCGAGATGCACCTATCCTGGGGCAGCTAGCTAGGAGGACCGTATTTAGCGTACGCTCGGTTCCCTAGGGGAGACCCAGGCTGCCGATGTTGACGAGGACCTCTCTCTCGTTCTCTTCCGTCACCAGACCCAGGCCCCGCATGAGGGTCTCGACCTCGTTCCGGCTCATCTGGTCGAGGCGAATCAGGTGCGAGCTGGATGGGTCGACGCCGTTATCCCTGGCCAGATCCTGGGCGTACTGCTCGAAGGCTTCCGGGGTCTTTCCCACCAGCTTGAGTATCATGAATTCCCTTGGATATTCCTTGTAGCAGAGATAGGCTGGGTCGGTCAACTTCCCGTGTCACTGACTCTCGGGAGCTTGGTCTTGGCGCCGCGCCGGATCAGGAGGTAGGAGGCGGCGAGGACCACCGTGAAGAGTGCGGCAGCGGCAAACTGGTACGGGAGGACTGGGACTCCTCCTGAGCCGGAGGAACTGGAAGTGCTCGACGATGTCTGCACCGTCGTGGAGCTCGAGGCGGAAGCGGCCAACTGTGAAAGAGTAGTGCTCCCCGAGGCCCCGCCGAGGTAGAGGTAGCTGGGGGTCCCCGTCGAGACGCTAGCGATCCCGTTCCCGTTGTAGCTCACCTGCAGGTTGTCCGCGGCCTCCGCTGTGTCCTGGCCGAAGCCATAGTAGGACGGGAAGTACGTGAGCTGATTCGTCGTGTTGCTGTCATAGAAGAGCTGCAACGTCGCGCTCATCTGGGTGAAGCTGGTGGCCTCGCCGTTCGCTTCGCCCCCGAACACAAGTTCGGTATCGTAATAGGTCGCTTCCGGCGTGGTGACGTTCCCGGCGACGTAGTAGTAGGCGGTCGTCACGGTCGGGTCGTGTATGGTGGCGTTGTCGAACCAGTCCGGCCCCCCGCCCAGGGTCGTGCCGTTACGCAGCAACTGGGTACCCACTTGCACTAAGACTCCGACTCCGGGCTCGACCGTCTCGTTGAGCATTAGGACGACGTCGAGGGGCAGAGTGTAGGTGAAGTTCCCGGTCCCTGCCGCGTAGAAGTATTGGGTCACGTTGTTCTGCTGGTAAGCGTAGGTGAAGCCTCCATCCGTGGACGTGATGCTGCTGTTATCGTCGAGGTATCCGCTCGTACTGTAGTTCCAGATGTTGTCCACGTAGGAGATCTGTGATGCGCTGGTGACGAAATCGGGCGTGTCCTGCACCCAGTAGGACTGCTGGGTCCCGTTCTGTTCGTTGACCAGCAAGACAGTGTTGAGCTGCAGGGTGGCTCCGGAGATGTTGGACTGGGCCGAACTCGCAGAGGAGTTGTGGGCTTGGAGGGCTGATATGTCAGCGACGCCCACGACCTCGTTGGACTCGATGGTGTAGGGCGTGACCACGCCCGAGTCGTTCGTGATCCCGAATGTCCCGATGCCAGTGGGCTCGGGCGACGGGAGTGGTCCCGTCTGGTATGGAGAGTTGGGGTACAGCTCCCAGTTGAAGGAGATGTTTGCGTTACCCGAGTAGGCATCCAAGACCAGGAAGTAGTCGCCCTTCTGCAGGGAGAGCGTGGTCTGGGCGCTCGTGCCGTTCTGTACGTAGACCGAGTTCACGATCTCGCTGTCGCTTTCGTTGAACGCGGTGAACTGTGCGGAGTTCATCAGGGCAGTAGAGACCGACACGTTCGCGCTCGAGGCGAGCATAAGGGCGTTGGTCGCTGCGGCCGCGTCGATGTTGTAGTATTCGAAGTAGGTGTCCGGGATGTATGCCGAGTACACAAGGGGAATGCTAGAGGGCGCAGAACCTGAAACCCTCTGGGCGGCCACTCCCGCGAACGAGAGGAGTAGTAACAGGATGAGCGGAGCAGCGACGAGCTCTCCGCGAGTACCACATCTCAAGGTTTCCAGCGGGTTACTTTTTCAAAGTATTTAGCTGCTAACCCAGATTGGTCTCCGTTCAGGCCCTTTCAGTGGCCTAAGTCCTTGTTCATCGCTTCGTTCAGGTTTACCCAGATCCCCGAGTCCTCTTTCTTCATCTCGCTGGCGAGAGCCGCGATCTTGGCCTGAGTCGGTCTCCGACCGTAGAACACGTGGGAACCGGTGAATCTCAGTAACGACCCCCCCTTGGGGTCATCTTCAAACTGGTATAGGAACTGGGAATGAATGTTGTCAGCGCTGACTCGGGTGTTCACCATCATCAGAAGTTCAGGGTACATCCTGATCAACCGGCGCTTGACGACCGGCCTTCCCTTCTCCTGTAGAAAGGCGTCTGTAAGCATAATGGTATCATTGTTTATGTGGTCGATCTTCCTGGTAGCGCTCTTGCCCATGAGCTCAAAGTCATCGGCCCTGTAGTCCATCGACCACTCGTACGCTTCCTTCGCTGTAAACTTGAAGCGTTGGACGAAGCTGTAGTGGACCGAATAGGAGGCCGGCCGGGGTTTTGAGACCATATCTGCGCTCAACTGTCTCAGCCCATTTCAACGTGCCGAGTGCTATTCGCACGGCGATGGCCCGTACGGTCGGGGAATTCAGGAATCCAACTAGATTAGATATTTATACCACTCATGCATTATCTGAGTACGAGGAGTTTTGTCGTCGTTCCCAGGGACCCCCAAAGTCCTGCACGGCGCCATTGTATCCATAGACCTGACGAGTCCGGTGACCCAGGTCATACCGTTCCAGTATAATCCTGACACTATGACGCGCTCTCTGCAGCCACAGAACATCAACGGGTCGGGGAATAGGATGGAGGTGTACAGATTGAAGGGACCTCCCATCGAGACGATCAGCCTTGACCTAGACTTCGATGCTACTGACCAGCTCGCCCAGCCATCCCAATATCCGAACGCGGTCAACATGGGGATCTCACCTCAGCTTTCTGCGCTCGAGATGCTGGTCTACCCCCCTAGCACGTTGGTGATAGCGAACACGATGCTCGCAGCGGCTGGCACCATCGAGATAATCCCGCCGATGGGACCTTTCACGGCCTTCATCTGGGGCGCGAGGCGCGTGGTCCCGGTGCGCCTTACGGACTTTAGGATAACGGAGGAGGCCTATGACACGAACCTCAACCCCATCAGAGCGAAGGTTTCGCTCGGGATGCGCGTCATGACCTACGACGACTTCGACGTCACACATCCCGGCTATTCGATGTTCCTAGCATACCAGGTGGTGAAGGAGACGATGGCGTCCATAGGAAGCCAGAACGGCCTCAGCTCGGTGATATCTGGGAACGTCCAGTCAATTTGAGTGAGTGACATGTTCGACTCTACAAGTAGATACGCTAACATCGCGGTGGAGAGCTTGACCGAAGCTGATGGGACTGTGGTCGCCTACATCAAGCGCAGATTCCTCCCCCAGGCGGAGAGCTTGACTCCCCTTCAGCAGGTCAGCACGCTCGCAGGAGACAGGATAGACAACATATCGGCCAGGACCCTTGGAGACCCTGAGCAATTCTGGCGAATATGCGATGCTAACGACGCAATGTACCCGCCGGACTTGACCTTCTATCCAGGTACCATGTTGATAGTCCCGGTGCCTGGCCCGACGCCAGACCCCGTACCTACAGGGTGAGAGCGTGTCGCTCTTCGGCATACACCTCACGTTGCTGATAGGCCCCACAGTGCCGGTTCCCGCGCCAATCACCCTGAGCGACTACATAGTCTCGGCCCAGGTCACCAACACAGACTCGGGAAGGGACGGGTTCCAGGTGACGTTCTCCATCGGCAGGAACGGCCCTGCGGACATCGCCGACTACCGGATACTCGGCAACCCGTTGCTGAGGGTCTTCAATCGGGTTATACTCATCGTCACCATCGGAGTGACTCCCTACGTGCTCATCGACGGCATAATAACACACCAGCAGCTCAACCCTAGCAATGAGCCGGGGCAGTCGACGCTCACGATAACCGGGGAAGATGTCAGCGTGATGATGGACATGCACGAAAAGTCCGCCACGTACCCCAACCAGCCCGACTACGGGGTGGTCACGTCCCTCGTCCTGTCCTACGGCCAGTATGGGCTCGCCCCATTGGTCATCCCTCCTCAATCGATCGACGTCCCAGTCTCGTCGGACTGGACGCCCGCCCAGAGCACCACCGACTACAAGTACATCCAGAGCCTGGCCACCAACAACAACTTCGTCTTCTTCGTCGCCCCCACGAACATCCCCATGGTGAACACCGCGTACTGGGGACCCCCGGTGATGATAGGCGCGTCGCAGACGTCTCTGTGCTTCAACATGGGTAACCAGACGAACGTGAACTCTATCAGTTTCGAGTATGATGCGATGCAGCCACAGCTCCTATCTGGACAGTTTGTCGACAGGGACACGGACTCGACTCTCAACGTGGAGGTCTACAGTAGCACGCTTCCCGACCTCTCGACCATGCCGGCTTGGCTCGTGAATCAACCGAACGTACGAAGCGTATTGTTCCAGGGCAACGGGATCAACAGCCTCGAAGCCCAAGCCCGCGCCCAGGCCGCCTCCAACGGGAGCACCGAAGCGGTCACGGGGACCGGGGAGATTGACGCTCTCAGCTACGGAGGGGTGCTACGAGCACGTCAGCTCGTGGGTCTGAAGGGCGTCGGATACTCCTATGACGGCCTGTACTACGTGAAGAGCGTGACACACAACATCAAGTTGGGTCAGTACACGCAGAGCTTCACGATCACCCGCGAGGGTCTGGGGTCGCTGACGCAGGTGTTGCCGTAATGAGCCAGGGCGAGAAGAAGTACTTCGGGAAGTACAGGGGCACGATATCGAGCAACGTGGACCCTTCAGGTCAGGGACGGGTCCAGGTGACAGTACCCAGCATTCTGCAGGGTCAAGACACGGGATGGGCTATGCCGAGCTCCCCCTACGCTGGCAGTCAGGTCGGGATATACGCCATACCGCCCGTAGGCTCCTATGTCTGGGTGGAGTTCGAGGGGGGCGACATCAACCATCCGGTATGGAGCGGGTCCTTCTGGGGACCCGGAGACGCTCCCACACAGGACCCAACCACCAACACGAAGATGATCAAAACGGCGAACGTGACCATCACGTTCGACGATACCCCGGGGGCGGGAGGGGTTACGATCGAGATCGCCACCGGTGCCAAGATCTCCATGGATTCAACGGGGATCACCCTTAGCTGCGGCTCTTCCAGTATTTCGATCACGCCAACCAGCGTCTCCATAAACAATGGGGCGCTCGAAGTCGTTTGAAGTAGACGCAAAGACGAAGTCCGAGTAGCAAAAGCGCCCACTACACCCGCTATTCTGCTGCGCGCAGCGACACGCCAGATTGGTTATTTGTGCACTACGGCGCTAAATTCTTCCCATGTAATCTTGCCGTCACTGTTCGTGTCGACCGCTTTCATGATCCCATCGACAATCGCTGATGTAGGGTCGAACGTACCGCCGTAGCCTGCATCTACCACGAGTTGTTTCACGCCGTTCTTGTCGACGGCTCCGTTCTTTGCATAGTGATCAAATGCCTTCTTGTAGTCCCCTCCGTACTTGCTATCGATGAGCTTCTTGATTGCGGCGACGACGCTGTCCTTGGTAGGGCCTATGCGCATGACAGCCATCCCCGTCTGACTTATGGTGGGCACGCTTCCATTGTGGACCAGCGCGTCCTCCACTTGGGCAGCCTCGTTTTCAGAACTGTCGGAAATCTGCAGACTCTCCGGATTCGCTCCTGCGTTCGAGCGAGCGGTAGACTGTTGCACCACGTGGGTTAGTTCGTGGGCGAGGATCCTCTGTCCTTCCTGGGTTCCATTACGATACTTCCCATCCCCGAAGAATATGTCGTTGCCGATGGTGAAAGCCGATGTTTTCATCGTCCGTGCAGACATCGCTGACTTTGGACCTTCGTGGACTTGGACTTTGGAGAAGTCGTGGCCGAACCTCGACTCCATGACAGCGCGGGTGTTGCTGTCAAGCGGACGACCACCTTCAGCGTGAGCAACTGGTCTAACGTGAGAGGATGTCCGGTCCGATTCCGCTGAAGTTCGGCTCTTCCGCTCTCGAACCTCACCCATTATGCGTCGACCCCGTATCCTGAAGACGACGGCATCGGGCGCAGTGGAGCCAGAGACAAGTGGCGATAACAAGGGTGAGCCAATATATTTGAAGCTATGCCAAACTCCGAGCGTTCTCCGTTCGTTGTTCGAAGGTCTGTCATTTTTTCATCCCCTTGTAGACTGAGCGCGCAATCTCTCTCCCTATTGCCCTCGGGTTTCGGTCCGTAGGGACGTTGAAGGCGGGCGCGCTGACGCGCCCTAGGTCGCTCGTCCGGTCCAGCTGCATTCCTAGCCCCTTCTCGGTAATCAATCTAGCGAGCTCGACCTTCATGGAAGCCGCAATCCTCTTGTGGTCATGAAAGTCAAAGCCCTCGAGCACCAGTTCATCGATGTGAATGTCGATATTCATCTATCATCCGAACTCCGCCTGGGTGAGAGGCTTCTCCATCTTGTCGTACTCGACCTGCGCAGCCCGTTTGAGATGCTCCATCCCCACCGGGACCCCCTCCCCCGCGGCAAGGAACGACGCGTAGAGGGCGATGTTCTTGATGTTCCCGCCGGTCAGGCTGAGGCGGGCGAGGCGCTGGACGTCCAAACCCTTCGTCGGCGTGTTGGTCGGGAAGATGTGTCTCCAGATTTCGACCCTGCTCTTTTCGTCGGGGAAGGGAAAGTCGACGATGAACCTGAGTCGTCTCACGAAGGCCGGGTCGAGCGCCCTCTTCATGTTGGTCGCGAGGATCGCGAGGCCCCTGTATGACTCCATCCTCTGGAGGAGATAACCGACCTCGATGTTCGCGTAGCGGTCGTGGCTATCCTTGACCTCGCTTCTCTTCCCGAACAAGGCGTCGGCCTCGTCGAAGAAGAGTATGGCACCTCCGTCCTCCGCCGCGTCGAAGATCTTCCTGAGGTTCTTCTCTGTCTCGCCGATGTACTTGCTGACGGTGGTCGCCAGGTCTATCCTGAAGAGGTCCAACCTCAACTCTCTGGCGAGCGCCTCCGCGGCCATCGTCTTGCCGGTCCCGCTGCTCCCGGCGAACAGTGCAGTGATCCCCAGACCCTGGCTTATCTTCGAGTCGAACCCCCACTCGGTGTAAACGGTGTGCCGCTGCGCCACGTGCAGGGCCAGCTCGCGAAGCAGTCGCTTCTCCCGCTCCGGCAGGACAAGGTCTTCCATGGTCGCTCTGGGAGGGATCTGCTGTGCCAGCTCTCCAAGCTTGGGACGAGTGACGGCTCTGCTGGCTTCGCACAGAGCGTCATAGAGGTTGCCTCCTTCCTTTGTGGCCAGCAAAGCCTCCTCGGCCGCTAGACGCATGGAGTGTTCATTTAGGTCGAACTGGCCCACCAGCTTCGAGAGGTCCTGCTCGCTCAGCCCAGAGGCGGTGTTCGCGCCCGCCAGGTACACCTTCCAGAGCGCCTTCTGCTCCATCTTCCCCGGTTTCTTCACTTCGACCGATATGGGGCTGGAGCCCAGTTCGCCCCATGGCTCTCTAGTCCCAAGGATGGTCGGTCCTGGAATGCCTTCGAGGAGACGCCTGACGGACCTCTGGGTTGCAGCGTCCGCGTCCTCAGCCGAGATGTAGAGTCCGGCCCCGAGCAGCGCCGCTTCCCTGGTCCAGAGCCGGACGAATCGCTCCATCTCGTCAGCGCGTTGAGGGATGAGCTCAGCGGGCAGTTGCCAGAGCCCCAGCCCCACCTGGGCGCACGCTTCCTTCGCTACGGAGACCTTGCTGGTATCGTCCACCCCCCAGAGCTGAGCGACCGGTAGCTTGCCTTGTGCGGCCTTCCAGAGCAGCGTGACGCGCTGGACGACCCGCTGGTGGGAGTCGACCAGGTCTCCGTAGTCGCCGACTGGTCTGACCAGCCCGTTCAGCTGTGTCTCGAAGTACGATACGCCGGTGAGATAATGCAGGACACGTTCCTCGACATGGAGGGGACTTGCCGTCAGTGGGACCGAGTGTGAACTCTGGACGTCGATGAGCATGAAGCGCCTCAGCGGAGAGGCCGGCGCGAGGGCACTCCAGTGAGCCTGCGGTAGCGCTGCGAGCGCTAATCCGAAGGTCGGATATTGCACCCCAGAGCCGCCCTGGGCTTTTGAGCAGAGCTTCGCCACCTCAGAGTCGAGGTCCACGGCGGCGCACAGAAGGAGCAGCGACCTCTCGAACGCAGACAGTCCAAAGAGAGAGGTCAGGGTCTCGATGGCGGGAGGCGAGGAGCCCGGCCACTCTGGGAGCGCCTTTTCCTCTCGGCCCCTTCCCCCATCATCCTCCGAAGGTGAGACGTGGCGGCGCAACATCTCACGAATCTGCTCGAGGCTGGCCGCAAGGTACTCCTGGTTAAGCTCAGACCAGCTCTTAGAACTCAGCCTCAGCTCACCTGCACGGTCGGGCTCGCGAAGTTTCCGGAACCGTCAACCGCGAGCAGACTCTCTGCGCCGTCTACCCTCATCCGGAACAGGTAGGTGCCGGGTGGGAAGTCCAGAGGGATCGGGACGTCCAGCTGACCCGTGAACGGGGTCATGTTGACCGGCTCACCTGCGGTATGGGTGTTAGTGAGGTTGGAGTCAAGCGTGAGCGAGACGCCCGCCTGGATCGAGGCCACAGTCCCCCACTCCTCGTCGTCCCCGCCGGGGTTGATGACGACCTGCGCCCCGACGACGAAGCCTGCGGTGGAGGACGCGCTGAGGACGGGCTGGCCAGAGTTGCTGGTGCCGCTGGTCACCGTGGTCGCGCTCGTCAGCTGGGTGACGAGGTCGCTCTGCTGGATCGAGATGGTGTAGTCCCCTATCAGGAAGTCGATCTGCTGCCCCTCCTCGACGGGGGGCGTGAAGCTGAGCGTCATGTCTGTTCCGTGCGCCCCGGTTATGGGGGGAGGGGTGGTTATGGTCGGCGCCAGCACGAAGGGGACGACGTTGGATTCGAAGAGCGGGAGGGGCGGTTGACCGGGCGCGAGCTGCATGCTCTGCACGACCTGGACGGACTTGACCCCCGGCGTGACCGAAGGTGGGACCGTTATTGATATCTGGGCGCTGGTCACATTCGAAGCAACAGGCGTCACGGAGATACCGTTGATCCTGACGCTCACGGCAGCCTCGGCCGTGGTGAGGTTCAACCCGTTTATCGTCAGCGTCGCTGTCGGTCCGGACTCCAGGACCTGTGGGCTAAGGCTCTGGATGATGGGTACGCTGAAGGGCACCACCATTATCTGCGGCGTCAGGACCGGCAGGCTGGGTCTTGGCGTCTCCTGGCTGTCCAACAAGATGACCGTGACCTCGTAGGCCGTGGAGACCCTGTAGTTGGTCTGGAAGAAGGAAGACCAGACCTTGGTCAGCTCGTCGAGCGTCAGCACCGAGGGCGTTATCTTCACCTGTTCGATCTGATAAGCCAGGTCCGAGCCAGCCACCTCCGCCGTGGCGGCGACTGCCGATTGTATGGTGCTGTTCGTAAGCACGGGGTTCTCGTGAAGGATTCTCATGGCGCTGGCGAGTATCTGGTGCGCCTGGATGTCATCGTTACCGTCTCCGGTCGCAGTGAGGAGGTACTCGAGGTTGATAGCCAGTCGCGGCCTCTTGACCAGCGTCCCCGCGGCGTTGCGCGCGGGTTGGTCCAGGTTCCTGTAACTTTGGTTCAAGTTGACCTGGTAGAGGAAGATATTCAACCCCGCGTAAGGAGCAGCGTTCACCACGACGTCAGGGGGCTTGGTGGTGATCGACGCTGCCGGGACGTCGTTCTGGATGCCGTTCATGAGGTACGCGATCGTCGCTGTCACTGTCGCGATTGCCTGGAAGTTGGTCATCGGCCCCTCTCATCCCTCCTCTTCATGTAATCTTGCAGTGAGAGAGACGGGCCCCGGTCGTCGGTCGGGGGTTTCTCGGGATTGACCGCCCTGACCTCTATCCTGCCGATGTTTATCGTGACCACCGGGTCCTGGGAGCGCTGGGCGACCCTGTCGAAGCCTGCGCCGCGGGTCGAGCCGACTTCCCCGAGTCTCTCAACCCCCGACTCACCCTCCACCTCTTCGGCTTCGACGGTCGGAACCTCAGCTTCCTCCGAGGTTGCCGGCCTGGGCTGCTGGCGGCTCGGGGAAGGGATTTCGGTATCTTCGAGTTCTGTCTCTACGAGTACAGACGGCGCTCGCTCGACCGCCTCTTCGGCACCGATATCGAGCCTCTTCTCGGACGCTTCGACGACTTTACCCGAAATGAAACTAGAGTTTTCCATCGGCTCTACCGCGGCCTGCGAATCCGGTGATGTCCTACTGTCTGGACCAGATACTTCCTCGGGTGCGGAGCTTTCCGCTCCGTGGGCGTCGTAGACGGGATGAGCCTCCCCATAACTCGTGGGCGTTGTCCTGACTGTCGCGGGGGCGCCGGAGGGTACCCCTATGCTCTGGGAGTAAGCAGGAGGCTCTCTTGTCGCAACGTCCCCCCGGCGTCCTGTGTCCGGGGTAGACTCAGGCGTTGGGCTAGCAAACGTCGGGGCGGCTTTCCGGACGATCGTTCTCTCTTCGGAAAGCACTGGGACCTCTTGGACACGAGGTTCTGACTCTGTCTCGATTCGCTTTTCCTCTCCCTCTTGGAGTTTCGGCTTGGTCGTCGCTGGCGCCAGGGCATCCGCCGTCCGTTGCTCCGTGGGACGAGGGCGCTGCGGAACCTCCGGTCTCGAGACGGGAGTTCCAACGGGACGCGCGGGAGGCGGTCTGGCGGTCGTTCGTCTCTCAACGGGGAGCCGAAGAGCCTCTGGCACCATGTCTGGCGTGAGAGCAGGTCTGATATCGGCAGCCCCCTTTACGGTCTTTCCGGCGGAACCGGCGGCAAGACGTTCCACAAAGGTGCTCATCAGAGGCTCTCTCCTGAAAGGGTGCTGTTGATCATTTCGATATACCTGCCGCGCTCTCCAACCGGAAGGGAGAGGATCTCGTCCGGGTTCCAGTGGTAGTTGAATGCGATCCAGTGAACCTCCTTCTCTAGCCGCGGAACTCTCGACCTTACCTCGCGGAACAAGAAGTCCTCGATGAAGAAGGGTGTCTTGAATTGGTGACCGCAACTGGGACAAGAGAGGTCGAGGACTATCTCGGCTTGTGGGTCCAACTCCTCCAGCTTGGCGCTTACTGCGGCGATCATCTCAGGGGTGAGTCGCGAGGGCAACGGGCGGTCCGAGGAGACGATGCACGACCGGACCAGTGCCTCTTCCGCACTCATGTCACCGGTCGAGGTCATCACGTCCTCTAGGTCCGCTCCCGTGATAGCGCGAACGTGAAGGACGGACTCCCCTATTTTGACCTCTGCGTCGTTCTTCATCTCACGCCTACCGGTCTGCGTCAATAGGTCCGCAGAGAGCCCCACGGACATCTCGGCCGCGCACCTTGGGCAGGTGACGATGCACTCCATCTTGTCCCCGAAGGTGAGCCTTCTCAGGTGGAGCATCAGAGCCACGCGGTCCCCGACCGTCAGTTGCCTCACAAGTTCTAGGTTCTTCTTCGACCCTGGCGTTCCCTCGAGCTTCGTCACCCGGTCCAAGATAGCGGTGGTACGCTGGGCCGGTGGCAGGGTTTCGCCTGCGCGCGCGAACTCCTGTTCGTCGTATCCGTTCAGTTCCCGAACCGTCGCGTTCCGGACCCACTTGCCGTCGCTTAAGAAACCGTTGTGGAGGGCGACGACGGTCATGGAGTCCATGGTCTTCACCCCTCCAAGCACTGTCTTTGCCTTTCGGCCACTGAGGGCTTAGTTAGGCACGGCGACGGTGGGCTCTTTCGGTTCTGTCACCGAAAGGTCGCGCTCCCATCCTTCGTTCTCGATCTTGATGTGCTGTATCAGGACCACGTTGGCGTTGGCATCAAGGTCCGCCCATGCCTGCCACTCCGAGACCCAGCACCGATAGACCTTGTAGGACATGACGACCTGACCCGCCTCGTTGAGCAGGTCGATGGCGATGTCCTTGCGGAAGTCGGCGAGGGAGACCTCCGAGCCGAGACCCGCCCCGTAGTTCCAGACCTTGTTCGCCCATACCTCGAAGTCGTTGTCTTGGGTCACGCCCCTCTCGAGGGTTATCGCGTCATACTCTGTCCTGCCGGGAGACTTGTGGCTGGTACTGGGGTCCGCGCCGTCGCGATGGCTCACGACCTGGGTGGTGCGCTTCAGCGGCGACATCTTGCTCAGGGCGGCCACCGGCTTTGTTTGGCCAGCGAAGGTAATCAGGAACTTGAAGTTCTTGTACGGGTCCACGCGGGTCGAGTTAGCTGGGAATTCTACCATTTCTCATCAACTCCCTGCTTGTGCCGTCATCTGTTGTATTTGAAGTATGACGAACTCCGCTGGGTATAGCGGTGCGAACCCCACGAGGATTGTGACGATGCCCTGGTCGATAAGGTACTGGGGGTTGGTCTCCGAGTCACACTTTACCAGATAGGCCTGTGTCGGTGTCGTGCCCTGGAAGGCTCCTTGGATGAAGAGTTGCTGCATGAATGCGCCCACGTTAAGACGGATCGACTTCCAGAGGGGCTCATCGTTGGGCTCGAACACCACCCAGTTTAGGTTCTCGTAGAGGGTCTCCTCGATGAACTGGGCGGTCCGTCGGATGGAGAGGTACTTCCACTGGTCTGCGAGCATATCAGCTCCCCTCAGGGTCCGTGCACCCCACACAGCCGGCCCGACGACCGGGAGTAGGCGGAGGCAGTTGACTCCCAGCGGGTTCAGCTCCCCGTTCTCCTGGTCGGTCAGCCTCACAGGGAAGCCGCCATCGGTCAGGTCGAGAACTCCAGAGAAAGTTGCGGCGATGCCTGCCGGTGCCTTCCAAACTCCACGGGTGGAGTCTGTCTGGGCGATGATGCCGGCGATCGCTCCGGAGGGAACGAACTCCCGCGGCCTCCCGTTCAGCAGCGGGTCAGCCATCTGGATGCGCGGGAAGTAAATCGCCGCGTTCTTCCCCTCAGGCAGGGATCTGAGGTAGCTCAGGGTGTTGATACCAGAGACGGCCTGAGCGGTCCCGACCCAGTCGGAGGGAGGGTCCACGAGGAGAATCGCGCGCTTGTTGTAGTCGGTGAAGTAGGAAAGAGCGGCAGGATACACCAGAGTGTAGAGGTCCCCTGTCGTGATGTCGACCCCAGTGTTGTTGTAGGGCGGGATGCACACGAGGTTGAACAACGCGGCCTTTTGCAGAGCGTAGATTCCGCTCTTGGCCGCTTCGACCCCGATGATGTTGGCGGCGGTGAGCGCGGCTCCGTCGGTTGCCGTGCCCGCGTCGAGGACCCACGTCCCGGCAGGAGGCTGGACTGGCGGCTGAGGGATTGCCCCTCCGACTACGGCCACGACCTGCGACTCCTGCGCGAGCACGCTCGGAGCGTACATCGCCTGGGTGGCGTCAGCGGAGAGGTTCAGGTATGTCTCAGTGTAGGTCGTCCCGTCGGACCTTACGTCCACGATCAAGAGGTTGAACAGGGTCGGGTCGGCGGCGAGAAGGCTTGGGTCGATGTTGGTGTTTATCGCCATCACGCTCCCGAGCGAGGGCGCGTAGAGCTCCGCCCCCCATGCGCCGGGGTTTGCTGCCTCGAGCTTCCAAGAACAACCGGCGAGCGTGAAAGTCGCGGGAGTCGCTCCGTTGACCACGCGGACAATTAGCGCCTGGCCCCCGCCGTTCTGGTAGAACTGATTGACCGCGTAGCTCATGTTACTCTCTTGCCAGAGGCCTCCGAACATCTGCTGGAAATCTCCGAAGCTGTTTATCGTCACGGGCGAGTCTGAGTCGGAGTCTATGGGCCCTCTCTGGGCGCTCCCAATGAAAGAAGTAATCGCGGTAGCGACCGGGGTTATCGTCCTGGTCCCGCTGGGGAGCTCCTGGATGTATATGCCCGGATATGTCGGTGTGAGCGACATTCCACATCAACCTCCCTAGGATGCTTTCCGACCGACTAGAATCGAAACGTTCGCGGGGTTGGCAGTCTTGTTGGTGAATGTTATGGTCGTCACCGCAGCCGGGAATAGCCCGACCAAGGCACCGCTCATCATGAACTGAGGGCCGTCGAGCGTAATCTCCGTCGCGCTGCTACCGACCGTATATTGGAAGGTCTGCGACGGGGTCGTCCCGGACTGGTCGTACTGACTGGAGCTAACCATCAGGAACGAGATCGTATCGGTGCTTGTCACAGGGACTATCTGGATCGTATGAGGGTTCCCGTCGTTTGCTATCGCCACGTTGATGCTGTCATACGCATCCACGGCGAGGCCAGCGGGGCTGGACACGCTCACGCTCGGTCCGTTCAGTACGCTCAGGTTGAAATTCCACATAACGGTCGAGGACATCATGGGAAATTACACAGATTGATTATTTATCCTTTTGCTGGGAATTCTGAGTATCTAGCCTCCGCTACTCGTCAGGTCCAACCCAGATAATCTTCACGTTGACCTCTATGCAAGAGGACGGACTCCCGAGATGCAAGGTCGATGGAGCCGCTACGTGGAATTCCGGGACAAAGGCTATAACGGTAGATGGAGTCCAACCCGTCATTGAGCGTCTCCCGGGCCTCACAGAAACAGGAGAAGGCCGCGGAGGGGCCGGTCGGCGCATCCGCAACCCTAGCGACGGCAGACCTCGGTCCGAACCAAGCGATTCCGGGAGTCTCTCCGTCGGGACATGCCCTCGGGCAGACGTTCGGCATCAGAGACCCGAAGAGCCGTCTTCCGAGGATCCAGACAAAGCTGATGATAAGTCAGCCGGGCGATTTTCAAGAAGACGAAGCAGACCGCATAGCTGAGCGTGTCCTGCGCGAAGTGGATTCAGGAGGCGCAACCGCTAGCGAACCGGATCCGCCCGGGCCGCGGTCCACGTCCAGCGCGACCCTCCAGCGCAACTGCGACGGGTGCGAGGAAAGCGCGCCGTGCGTCGATTGCGAGGAGGAGAGCCAGAAGACCAAGAGCGAGCCGCACTCGGCCCAAACAGGAGGAATACAGCGGACAAGTCAGGAGGGAGAAGGAGCGCCCGGTCGAGACCCCAGCGTTACCCCGGAATTCGAGGGATCGATTAGTTCCCTGGAGGGCCGTGGACAACCCCTGCCCGACAGAGTTCGCTCGACCTTCGAGTCAAGCTTCGGGCGCGATTTTCGCGGCGTGAGAATCCATAGGGATGCGGCTGCGAACGAGTCGTCAAGAGCTGTTGGTGCCCTAGCCTACACTCTGGGACGGAACATCGTGTTCGCGCAGGGGCAGTTCGCTCCTGATACTGAGGCTGGGAAGAGGCTTTTGGCACACGAACTCGTACACGTACTTCAGCAATCCTCCACTACGCTCGGAACGCCGCGGGCCGGCGAACGAGAGGTTGGGAACCCGGAAAGGGAACTCACGACAGCGGCCGGTTTCCGGACCCCACTTTCAGGACCGTCCGGGGATCAACTGAGTCGACGAACCTCAAAGGTCTCTTCTTTCACGACACTCATACAACGGGACCCTGCCCCCTCTGGAACGGTTCCCGCTGACGATGCGAAAATCGATGCAAGAACAAAGAAGGCCCTCGCAGGTGAAAATAACGACGCTTGTAAGGCTGCGGGCGATCTGGAGTTTGAAAGAAATTCGGACAAGAACAAATGCGGCGATGAAAACCTGGCATACGCAGAGCACTATATGAACGCCCGGTGCCTGGTGCAGAGCGGGATCCCGAGCCTTGCTGTTTCTGCGCTGGTGTATCTCTATTCTGGAACGAAGTTGATGAAACAGGGGCTGGGCGTAAACTGGCACATGAGTGAGGTATGCGAAAGCGTCAGACCAAGCGCAGCAGAGATCAAGTGGGGACTAAAGGGCGTGGCGGACGGCAAGGCCGCCCTGGCCAAGAAATCATCCCCGTAAGGATACCATCGGCAGGGCGGCCCGATCCATGGTGCTTCGATGGCTTTCGGCCTCTAGGGTACCTTGAAAGTTGCGCTCACGGTCTTGCCCGTGGATTCGTCGCGAGCGAGGATCAGGTGATTGCCCGAGCCGGTCTGAGGGACCTTCAAACCCTCGATGAACGAGCCCTGAGCGTTCGTGGTCGCCTCCGGCAGGAGCTTTTGGTTGAAGGCTAGGGCGACCTTCGAGTTCGGCGAGAAACCTGTCCCGCTTATTGCTACGTCGCTGCCCACCGTCCCCGTCGGGATGCTCAACGTGAGCTGCGGCGAAGCCTGCCTCGCGGGGGCATTCGTCGCCACCTGAGCGGGAAGCACTGCTCGCGCCGCTGCAGCTCCGCCCACCCCGGGAACCGTCGGTTTCTCCCCCAATCCTCCTGCGCCTGCAGGGGGAGCCGCGGTGAAGGTGGTGGTCGCTATAGCCCCGGCGATGGTGGCGCTAACCGTATGGGTACCCGAGGTCAGCGAGGCGGGTGTCTTGAACTCGGCCGAGGCGAAGGAGCCACTCGCGTCGGTCTCGACGGCGTGCGAGGTAGTCACTGTGACGTTATCGAGCTGTATGATCGCGGGCCCGTACGGAGCGAACCCGCTTCCGCTCACGGTGACGGTCAGGTTCGGGAAGGTGCCCGCAGTCGTAGCCGTGATCCGGACCACGTAGAGGGTGGCTGAAGGGCTGCTCGTCCCATCCGTCGCCGTTATCTGGACCCAACCGCTCAACCCGCTTGGGACAGAGAAGCTCGGGACGTCGAAAGCCCCGCCGTACGTCGGGCTGGACGTGACAGGGGAGAAGGTCTGTATGTTGACAGAGGCACCACCGCTCTGGGAGTAGGAGACGGTGATCGACTGCGCGCTCGCGTCGAAGTAAGCCCCCGAGATGTCGACGGGCGTCGCGGAGTTGGCCGCGACCCATCCGGGGGTCAGCACCACGCCGGGCGCGTTTTGAGCGGTCTGGGTGTTTGCCGGGATTGCCCACCAGCGTAGCTTGAAGAGCTGATCAGCGTCCGCTCCCGCAGGATTCAGGACCTGCACTGAGAACGACTGGGTCGTGATGTCGTACGCTGCTGCGATCGGTATCTGGCTCAGGTCGAGGCTGCCCGCGGCCTTGTCCGTCGCCAGAATGGTATAGTTGGCCTCCGCCATAATGTCCATGGCTCCGCCGGGAAGCCCCGCATACTGTGCCTCGAGGGCGAGAAGTATGGCCGGAGGAGTCTTCACTGCGAGGAAGTGGTTGAAGGGACCCAGCAACTGGGCTGACCCCGGTTGGAGGGCGACATTGATGATGCCGGTCGTTGCCGACGCAGCAGCGGACGGCGCCGCCGGCTGCGAACCTCCTCCGGGCAGGACCGCGTTGTAGTAGATAGGCGACGAATCAGTCAGGTGTCCATCCGAGTCAAGCTTCTCTGCTCTTACGATCTGTACAGGCGTCGATTGGTCGATTACCCAGGTGCACCAGGCTACGTGCGCAAGGTCCGGATAGATCAATGGGTCCGGTGTCGTGGAGCCCGGCATCACGTCAAGGAAGCCTCCGAGCCCCTGAGCGGGAGAGCCCGCAGCGTCGGAGTTCGTCAGCGTCCCGGTGCCCTTCACGATGGTGAATCGGACTCGGCCGGACCACGCCGCGGCCATCAGAGGCGAGGGGAGTGAGTAGTCCGCGTTGGCGGTCTGGCCGTCGCCCGAGACGTAGAACAGCCGTGGGAGGTCGGTCAACGCCGGGAAGAGATTGCGGCAATCTGTCAGAAGGCGGATTGGCGAGACGAAGAGTAGAGGAACGAATATCCCCAGGTAGGTCATCGCGGTGAGCGTCATCTTCTCGCTCTTTGCAAGGAAGGTGACCTTTGCGACGTAACATTCGGTGGTTAGGCTGGAGGGTATCGTGACGCTCAGTTGGGAAGTTACCGGGGGCCCCGAGGTCGAGACGGTGCTCGTGCTCAGCGCTGAGGTCGTTCCCGTAGGATCGACGGCGACGGACAGAGTACCCTCAAGCCGACCAGGCTTGTCGTCCAGAGCATAGGACACTGTGACAGTGGCCTTTCCCGTCTCACCTAGTGGGATGATTACCGCGCTCGGAGAGATGGAGAACGAGAGCGCGCCGCCTTCGGGGACTTCCAAAGTCTTCGTTTGAGGGACAGGCTGGCACACCTTGCGAAGTTCGAGCCGAGGCAAGTACTCGAACAAGGCGAGGCGGGCATAGTAGTGATCGATGCCCTCCGGTCCGAGAGCCTCCGGAAACCCGCACTGGAGCGTGAGGCTGCCGTCAGCCTGCGTCACCACGGGTATCTCGGCACCGACGATTCCGTCGACCGTCAGGGTCCCGACGGTCTGCTCGATGTTGAGCGCTATCGAGAGCACGTGCGATACGCCGGAGGGGTCCGTGTACGAGCCGTCGATCTCGGTGGTGCCGCTGAGCACGAAGTCAGAGGCCTTGATCCCGTCCAGCCCGTACCTTTCGACTAGAAACTTCGCGAGGGTCTTTGCGTCTGAACCCCCTGCAGGGACAGAACTCCAGTCGACCGTCCTGACTTCCTCCGGCCAGTCAACGTCCGCGGTCGCCGTCCGAGCCGGGATGAGCCAGTAGTCTCCCGTGCGGTAGGTACCATCAGCGAACTTTACCTCGACCCCGTCCTCCAACTCGATGTAGCCGTCGTTGTCGGTCGGGACTTTGACTATGAGCGGGTAGGGGGGAGGGGTCGCTTCAGTCTGATCCCAGTCCCACCTTCTGACCTTGGGGTTTTGTCCTTGTGGATAGTCGGCGTTCGTTATCGCAGACCCCACTATCGAGGTGGGGTCGATTGTTATCGTGTTCTGGCCGGGATTGTTCACTGCAGTGACCAACGCCAGAGACCCTGGAAGACCCCAGAGGTCGTTGATGTCTGAGGTCACCTCCACCCACATGTTGTTCAGAAAACTGAGGTTGGGGTTCTTGCCCGTGCTGCCGACTGTCAGAACCGTCGCGGTGGAGTCCGACGTGTCGATGTCCGAGATTGCCGATACAACGATGCCGTTGTCTCTGGACCACTTGAATGTAGGGACGGCTGTCGATTTCTTCTCCAGCAAGCCCCCATTGTGGACCTCAACGCGGTACAGCTGATTCTGAAGACTCGTGTAGCCCGCCTCGTCCGGGACTTCGCACGGGTCCCCGGTAGGTTCTGTGGGCTTCGCTCGTGCGGTGAGCTTGCCGGTCGACGGAGTCGTCAGCGCTGTCCAAATCGGGAATTCCGTGAGGCATGGTTTCACAACGCTCGGGTCAGGGCTCATGCGGCCGAGGACATCGATTCCTTGTTTTTCGCCGATCAGAGTGGTATCTGTCGCCTGAGAGAGGGCTGCTGACTCGGCGCTATCGAATTCACTCGAGGCGTCGAAGGATCCGGCAAGGGCGCCGGCCAGTGCAGGCGGGGGAGGGGGCGGGGGTGGTGCCTGGACCACGACAGGCGCCAGGTCTACCGGCAGCACTTTCACCTGCCAGACGATCTTCGTCCGTGTGGCGGTGTCGGGTCCGAGCAGAGCAACCTCTCTCATCTCCGGGTCGTCAAGGTAGGTGAGGTGGCGCTCCCAGACGTCAAGATAGACGATGTAGACGCCGCGCCCAGGGACGACCGTCAGGTCGTTCCCTTGGAAGAACGGGAGGTCCGGTTGGCTGGCGAATGCTACGTCGTTGTCATTCTCGCTCAGAATCCCATCTACGTAGTAGTGCCCCTGCTTGATAGTGAACCCGAGCGAGGGGAGGTATGGGAGGATGAAGAGACCGGCCGTGGCGATGTCCCCGCTGGTCGATCCGGTCGCGGTCACGGTGTACGTCCCAGGCGATGCGGAGAGCGGGAACGTGACCGAGGAATTGAAAGTGCCGTCTGACCCGACAGTCGAGGACGGGATCGACAACCCAGTGTTTCCGCTCAGCGAGAAAGCAATCGACTCCCCCGACGCGAAGCCGTAGCCGCTCACCCAGAACTGGGACCCGATCGGTCCGCTCGAGGGGAAGGCAACGAGCGAATTCGATGTGAGATTGAAGTCCGCCGTGGCCGTGTCCCCGCTGGTCGACCCCGTCGCCATGACGGTGTACGTCCCAGGGGAGGTGGTGGACGAGAATACGATCGTGGAGATGAAGGTGCCGTCCGCCGCTACCGTCAAGGGCGAGAATGAGAGCCCCGCATTCGGGGTCATCACGAGCGTCACCTTCTCTCCCGCCGCGAAACCGTAACCTTCCGCTTCGATGGCTTGATTTGTGGCTCCGCTCGTCGGGGTCATCTGGAGCGTGGCTCCCGAGGTGAGGTCGAAGCTCGTGTCGGCGGCGTTCCCGCTGGTCTCGCCCTTTGCTATGACCTTGAATGTCCCTGGCATCGCCGAAGAGGGGACCGTGAATGTTACGGTGATCGTGCCTTCCGGAGTCGCCTTCGAACTCGGTAGGTCTGTGCTCGAGGAGCCGTCGAGCTTGAAGCTCACCTTCTCCCCTGCAGCGAACCCGTAGCCGTCAATGATGAACTGCGTCGTGAGAGTTCCGCTCGAGGGGGTAACAACGAGGTCGGTGAACCGGATCTGGAAACCGTCGCTGTATCCGGTGCTGCTGTCGATAGGCGTGCCTGCCCTGCCGATTATGTCCTGCAGCGCCGAGGTCTCGTAGTGAAAGTCGATGGAGTTCTGCTCGTTCCAGTCGGCATCTAACTGGACCCTACCCTGCTGCATGTTCACCTCACGGTAGTGCTTCTTCCTGTTGTACGTCCAGCGGGTGAAGTCGCCCTTCATGGGGATCCCATCTCTACCGTCTTTTTCGTGTTCATCGGAGCCATCGTTATTCTTGCCATTATCATGTCACCGGGATTATCCCCGCCTCGAGTCCGAACCTAAGGTACTGGGGCAGGGTGGCGTTCAGGTTGTCGATCCGCAGCGCCTGCAGGAGCTCGTTGAAGACCCCCATCTCCGCCCCGTTGTCGGCCCCGCGGAAGATCGCGGTCGGCCCGTCGGTGGCGAGCTGCGCGTAACCTGGGTCTTCGTAGCTCATTGACGTGAAGATGGGCTCGACACTGAGCGCGAGTGCGGTCTGCTCGGCGATGGTGGAGCCCGGTGGATAAGCAGGCTGACACTTGTAGGGCCGCGGTACCCTCGACCCGGCCGGGAGATAGCAGTACCTCACGCACCCGACCTGGCGCCTCGTGGATATTATCGTCTGAGTGAAGATCGTGTTGCTCGCCAAGTTGACCATGAAGGTCTGCGTCCCGCCGAAGACCGTGCTCTCGAGTATAGTGAGCTGATAGCAGTTCAGAGCGACATTCGGGGCCTCGCTCTCGACGTAGGCGATCGTCGCAGATTCCGAGTCGGAACCGCCAGCGTTGATCGTGAGCACCATCCCCGCCGAGAAGGCTGCGGTCGTGCTGACGTAGATCCCCTCGTCCCCCTTCCCTGCTACGGAGACGACAGTGGTCTCGAGCGTCGCGGTAACCCGCTCTCCCGCGATGTGGTTGTTGACAAGGTCCGACTCCAGCGTGAGGGAAACCCCGGCTTGTATCGAGGCGACTACGCCCGCCTCCTGGTCCGAGGCTCCGTCGCCAATGATGACGAACAGGCCTATGGAGAACCCGGTCGTCGAGCTCACCGGGACGACACTCTGTCCCGACGCGGCCGCGGCGTCGGCTGTGGTCTTGGTCGTCACGGTGATCGGCTCTCCCACGGAATGGTTACTGGCCAGTGCTGTGGTGAGCACAAACGAACCCTCGGCGACGGTGCCGTTCTGGCCATCGATTATGCTGTCCTCGATCTGGATCTGGGCTTGGGAGACCGCAGGGTCTATCGAAATCGCTCCCGTGATCGAGTGGTCCACCGTGACGACGAGGTTGTCGTTGGTGGTGAGACCGTCGCTCGCCCCCGAGAGTAACAGGCTCATCGACGGGCCCGGCACGAGGGTCGAGTGGCGGAGCGTTAGAGCACCCAGGTCTCCCGGCCCCACCAGAACCTGGGGGAGTGAAGCAGAGCCTCCGTCGAGGAGCAACCCGTTGATGAAGAGACTTGCCCGGGGAGAGTCCTGAGCCGCCTTTGCGGCAGTGACCACAATCGGCATCTGCAGGAGCGGTCTCTGGTTCTGCGCGGCCCGAATCTCGACCGCGACCCCCGCGGGAAGGTCCAGGACGACGGGGCTCTCCAGGTAGACTTCGCTGTCCTGTACCTCGAAGATTGCGGACGGCTGGCTGTTCGTCATCCATGTCGAGAGGGCATCCGAAATCGTGTTGAACTGGAATTGGCCCTGCGGTCCTCCCGTCTTAATCTGGTACACTTGCCCGGCCTGGGGGGAAGCGCCGACAAGCACGGTCACCAGGGAGGCGTCTGGGTCTGGCCTTGTGTAGAACCCGCCGCCCACCTCGTCGCTGAACCCATAGTAGTAGCTAACGTGAACCTCCTTGGGGTTCCAGCCGTTGGCGAAGCTAATCCGTCCCAGAAGAGGGTCGATTACGACTTGTCCCGACCCGGTCGGCGGCCGCCACCATCCGCTAAGGTCGTATGCGGTCACGTTACCCGAGCTCACGACCACTTCGTCAGCGGTTACCCTGATGCTCTTCTCTATGCCTCCACTGTCGTAGTAAAGGCCCGCGTCGTCGAAGAGCGCGGTCCTACGTATCGGGAGCGGGACGTTGACCTCCTGGGCGAGCTGGAAGTTGTCAGTCTTCGGGACGGGGTTGTTGAAGAGCGGCTCGTCGAGGCCGAGGACGTTGAATTTGAACCGTCCGCTGCCTGCGGAGACGTCGAAGGCCGGGGCGTCGTTCACAGGATATGCGGTCAGCCTGTAGAGAAAGATCCCGATGTCCGGGATGTTGTAGTAGCCCCTTCCGTTGTTGATGTGCCTGACGTCCACGGTGTGGGCGATGGAGTCGAAGGGCGTGTTGAGGAGCTCGAGGGTGTTCTCCTGGCGTATGTCGGGGGTGCGGAAGTTCGTCGGCCTCAGGTGGTTGATGTACTGGGTCCACTCGAGCAGCTCGAACTCCTCGACCACCTTGGCGGGCCAGCCGGTGACGTCCGCGGCGAGCTCCTCCAGCATCGAGACGGTGCCCTTGCGCCTTCTGTATGAGATTGTGTTGGCGACGTAGGAGCGCTCGGGGATGGCTCCGGTAACGTTCTCGTTCAGGAGCCGGGCCTGCAGCAGGTCTCCGATGTAGGGAACGACCCAGGGGTCGCAGGTCTCTATGAACCAGTCCTGGTAGAGCTCGTCTATGTTGTCCTCTATGACCCTGACCTGCCCCGAGATCACCCCCATGAGAGCCTCCAGAGGCTTGCCCAGCTCGGCATCCCTCGCTCGGTAGATCGCCGGCATCAGGTCGTAGAGGTTCTTCTTTGTGTACCTGAACGGCCTCAGCGACTTGGCGGTGGCTCTGGGCTCGCTCACGACGTGTTCACCGTCAGGTTCACTCCCTCCGGGTCGGGGTTGAGCGTCAGGAGCCCGTCGATATCACAGGCGAGCGTGTCGTTGACCTCGGGTTTGGGGGCGGAGCTCAGGTACAACGACGTTACATCAGCCGCGACGACACCTTCGGCCTGTTGGATTATCGAGATCACCTCGCTCAGGTAGACCGGTTGTCCGAAGTCCATGGACTCGAACGAGAACGCGCCCTGGAGGGCGGCGAGGACGTTCTGCTGTACGGTCTGCGGGTCCTGGTCGGACGCCGGCAGTATCCAGCCCCCGATGTTGAACGAAAGTTGATCGAAGGGCTCTATGTTCACCTGTATCGATGGGTCCGCGTAGTTCGCTATCGCCTGCTGGAGGTAGCCGAGCAGCGGCTGCTCGACCTGACCCTGCATCGCCGATGCGACGACGAGACGCACGTACTCCGTCTCCCCCGCCCAGGCTGATATCGCTACCGCCTTTCCTATCCCCTGGAAGCCGAGCGCGAAGTTCTCGCAGTCGGTCAGTGAGACGATGCGCCCCATTGTGAGGACCTGCAGTGGCGCGTCCTGCCTCGCATCGCTGATGTCCTGGGGGTCCGCCGCGCCCGTCGACGCGAGAGGGTTCGTCACGGCCTTCAGTCCGAGTGGGCGGCTGGAGAGGAGCGTCAGCTGGTTCGCCTGGACCATCCCGCTCGAGCCTATCCCGACCCTGTAGGTCGCGGTGATGTTCTCGGTCCCGACCGGGGGTCGCGCGTTGCCGAAGAGGACGTCCACTGAGGAGTCGTCCTGCATTCGCACTGCGTATGACTGGGAGTTCGCGGCGATGCCGTACAGGTTCGGCGCCTGGTTCCACTTGATGTTGGTCGCCCCGTTGCTGACCCAGACCTGGAGCGTGCTCTCCGCCCCAGTGGGGCTCGTGGAGGACGAGGTGAAAGTCAGGGGTTCCTGCTTCAGGGCAAACGTGAGGTAGGGCTCCGAGGGGTCGCCTCCTCCTAGTACCTCGCCGCTGACGGTCGAGCCATGGGTGGCGAGAGCCACGTTGGCGTTTATGATGAAAGTCGACCGCTCGTAGGAGTTGGCCAACCCTGCGGTCTGCGAGTAGGGAGACGCCAACGAGACGGTGGTGAAGGGTGAGCCGCTGTTGTACGGGACGACCTCGGTAATGAGCATAATCTCGCTCTCGGTCCTGCTGGTCGTCTGTCCCGATTGAAGGAAGAGCTGACCTGTTACTGCGACACTCTGGCCTACCTGGAGGTCGGCCACCACGTTGCCTAGCGTAATCGGATTGGTTCCTACGGGGGTAGAGTCGGCGAGGTCGGCGAGCACGAGAAGCTCGCTCTGGGCGAAGACAGTCGTCCCCCGCATGCTGAACTTGTTCAGCTTGACCTTGGTGCCAAGTTTGACGGCGACACCCGTTACTTTGGCGCTGATCAAGAAGTCAGCCAGGGAATCGTCCCAAACGTCAGAGGTCGAGTAGGCGCACGTGGTGTACGCCCCAGTGGAGTCGTCGCGGCAACGCAGCACGACCCACCCAAGAGACTCGATTGCCGGGTACGAGTTGCTCAGATAGAAGGTCGAATCGCGGGCAGGGTCGTACTTCTTGCCCTGGGAATCGGTGTCGATCGGGAAAGGCGGGGTGATGTTATCCCAATGTTTCGGGTAGGCGGTTTTCAGAGTGCTGGTAAGGGTGTTGTAGTTGGGTGCGGTGTTCCCGAAGATTCCAGTCTTCACCCGCATAGCATACACAGTGACGTCGGGGGCCGAGGTGTCCAGCGAGTCCGCGAAGGAGTTGATGACTGCGGCGAAGTCGGTATAGGCCCATCCCTGCCCCGTGAGGAAGGCGACGAGGTCAGCCTGCGCGGGGTACGACGCGATTATGCTTTGGGCTTGCGACAAGGTGAGCTGGTTGACGTCCGTCGGCCAGGTGGGGGCGAGGAACGGGAATAGCTTCGGGAACATGAAGAACTCCATCTGGGTTGAGTGGTCTTGGAAGGAAATCGGGGTCGGGTCCGCGGTCAGGGCGACGTCGGTCTCTCCCGGGGACGGAGAGTTCGGAGTCACCTTGGATACGGTCCGCAGGGCTATGGGGACCCCGTCGGAGACCTGAACGAACAGGAGCCTGTCGCCCGGGTTCAGCTTGCTGGTGGTCCCGGTGAAGTACACGTGCTGCAGGCCGTCGGAGGGGTTCATGGTGGTGATGTCCGCGTACATCTGCGGCCGGGTGAGCTTCGGCTGGAGCGCATTGAACTCCGGGTACGCGACGATGCTCTCGATCGTCTCGAAGGTCTGGGGCAGCTCGGGGGGAGACTGTCCCTGCGCAGGCATGCTCATCACCTTCGTACCCGTGTTGATCGCAGTCTGAGTGACGGAGCCGCTGGTGTCAAGGGTGAAGGCAAGATAGACGCTTGCAGCTACGCCTGGGCTCAGCTCGTAGCCGATGGAGCGCGCGAGTTGTAGGATGGAGACCCGCTCCTTGGCCGTTCGCAGGTACCCCTCGTTCGCTATCCGCTCCTGGTAAAATGCGAGCACGTCGGCGACCATGCCCCACGCGTCGAAGAGGTCGATGGCCAAGTCGGTGTCCGCGCGCGTTGCCAGAGGGACGAGCGCCGGATACTTGTTCAAGCTCGCGATCATGGTCTCCTTGAACTCCGGTTGCGTCCCTACCCTGAAGCTTATCGAGGAGAGGCCTGGGAGATTGGAAATGGTTACGGGCGTGACCTTGGTGATCCCTTCACAGCAACCGCAGTCATCGGGCTGGGAACCGCTACCCGAGCTCATGGAAGCGAGCCCACTCCCGTCGCTGTCTGCCCACCGTCGACCACAATCACAATGATCCCGTTCTCCGGGAAGTTGGGGTCGTTGTCAAGGCGCGCGACCTCCGGGGCCTCCATCTTGATCTCCCCGGTGGCGAGCTCTCCCTGGGCGACCCTACCATAGCGCTGGAAGACCTCGACGACCACCGACGAGACCCCGGTGACGCTGGTCGCGGTCTCGTAGATGGTGCTAAGGTAGACGGTCTGGCCGAAGGTGAAGTTGTCTGGGTAGAAGAAGCCCGTCGTACCATCCGGATTGATCTTGCTGCTGAACACCTGCAAGAGGCTCTGTAGGACGTTGCTCGGCGAATATCCGGGAGCGACGCATACGTGCATCTCGATTTCGAGCGGAACGAAGACGGGGTTCGTGATGTCAAGGTCGTACCCGGCCATGCGGTAGGAGTTCAGGTAGGTCTGGACCTGCTGCTGGAACGGAGCATCTACCGTCAACCCTCCGGTCCGGTCGACCGAGATGTAGTAAGTCCACCAGCTGCCGGTCCACATGAGCTGAGCGAACCCCTGTTCTACGCCTGGGTACTGGGCGAGGATCGCCTCATAGTCCTTTACGGTGACCGCGCGCTGCTGGGAGTCGAAGGCGTACGGGGCGAACTGGCGGACGTCCTCCGCGGCCTCTGGGTCGGTGCCTCCCTGGGCCTCCATGGGGTTTCGAATGGTGAGTATCCCGGTCCCGTCGAACGGGGTGTCAGCCTGCATGCACGAGCCGTAGATCGAGGTGTTCACCACCCGGGAGATCGCCTCCCGGCCGACGTTCCCGCTGCTACCGTTCCCGATACGGTAGACCGTGTAGAACGGGTTCGGGTCCTGCTTCGTGCTGGCCGTGGGTAGGCTCCCTTGCACGCCGTCACCGAACCTGAGATAGGCGGTCCCGTCGTTGTCGGCCTCTGTCACGAACTGGTACTGGAAGGCGTCGCTCGATAGGAGGTCCCTCTGGGGGGCCCAGACCTGGTTCTGGCCCAGGACGGTAATGGAAGGCAGCGCGGTCCTTACGTCATAGCCGAAGGCTGATGAAGCAGGTTGCGTAGGGTCGAAGGGGGCTGCGAAGGTGACGGGTTGGTAGGACAATCCCGGCTGGAACCGCCTCCCCTCTGAATCGTCCCCAGCCGCCTTCGGTGTGTTCCCAAGGAACTCGCTATATCCCGTGTACACCTCGCCCGCGGAATCCACGTATCCCGAGTTGGCTATGCTGAAGGAGTCCCCACCAGAGGCCGTGGGCCCCGGCACGAACGCCACGGCGGTCGTGATCGTCGTCGCTGTGTTTGCCGTGATCAGAAGAGACTGTCCCGCAGCGGGGCCGGAGGTGTATTCCAGGTGGTAGTCCACCCATTGATTGACCGTCCAAGAGGCACCGGTGTCCTGGAGCACGTTAGCGGTGCTTCCGGAGGAGGTCTTATCCGAGAACGCGGGCACCAGAGGGAGGGTTCCCAGCGCCTGGGTCTGGCCGTTATCGACGAGCATCGTGTTGCCGTGGGCGACGCTCACCGGCTCGGGCAGGTCGCCAAAGTCCGGGTCCAGAACGCTCTCGAGGCAGAGGGGGAACGAGGGGGCGTCCGCGGGGTCCCAGGTCACGTCGAGGAGCGGGGTCGTGACGGGGTCCAGGGGGTCGACGGTGGCGGAGACCCCCGTGAGACGGACCGCGCACCTGTTGGTGGGGTCGGCGTCGGGCCTCCTGCCCGTGGTCGGGGAGCGCACCTCCTCGAAGATGAGGACGCTTCCTATTCGCAGCGTGTGAGCGGAAAAGACCAGGTTGCCGCTTCCGGAGGTGACGACAAGCTCGTCCACTGCATTTCCATCCACCGTGACCGAGGCGGTCGGGTCGCCGCTGTACGCGACAGTCGCGGAGTGCACACCATCGGTGAGGGACAGGGTAGCCTGGCTCGTAACGAGGCTGAAGGAGTCGCCACCGGTCAGCGTGGGCGCGGGAGAGAAGGCCGTGGTGGTGATCGTGGTAGCCGTGTTAGCCGTAATCGGCCGTGATTGGCCCTCGGCTGGACCGGAGGTGTACTCAAGGTAATCGCCCACCCACTCTCCAGTCGTCCAATCCGCCCCGCTATCCTGGAGCACCGTCGCGGTCGTACCGACGGTTGAGGTCCCGGTCGGCCCCGAGGTTATGTTGTAGATGGCCCCTACCATCCAGTCTGCCCCGTACTGCTGGAGCAGATACGCGGCCAGCGGGACGGACACCACGGCCTCCCCAGCGGGGTGCGGGTTGGCCAGGTTGGAAGTGAGCGCCACCGAACCCACCTGGACGTAGGCTATGACGGCAGATTCCTGGTCGGCTCCGCCGGGGTTGACGACGATCACGGTACCCTTGGCGAGACCGGCCGTCGAAACAACGCCCAGGAGGTCTTGGCCCCCAGGGCTGGTCCCGCTCGTCTTCGTCGACGTCCCGGCCAACGCCTCTATGAGCTCGCCCTGCGGCGTCCCGGTGCCGAGCCCCGAAACGCCCGTAAGCGTGAAGACTGGGATGTCTAGCGCGTAATGAGCGTTGTTCAGGGTCACGGTCGTGCCACCGAGCGGGAGGCAGCAGTCCTCCTCCTGCCAGGTGTAGAACTGGACCTCGTTCTGCGCGCTATAGAGCGTGACATCGGTCATCGTCTCAAAGACCGTGGCGCCCTCGAGGGCGAGGTCCAGCCCGCCCGTGACTACGGTCGAGTCCCCCTTCCCGCCGGTGAGGAGCCCCGTCCCCGCCGGGACGACGAGGCCGTCGACGGAGGGGTCGATCTCCATGGTGACCCAGGCGCGGGCGTTGCATCCGTCGTGCATCATGTAGTCGAGGAGCCTCGCATGCCTCCTGATCGATATGCGTCTGCGGGCGGTCCCAAGATAGGCCTCCGTCGCGACCGCGTCCTGATAGTAGCTCAACTGGTCTCCGACGTAGGCGAGCAGCTCCACGAGGGCGACCCCCATGTCGGCCGGATGCCTCTCCTGCCAATTCGGGTTGATGAGCGCCAGGCGGTTCAACATCAGCGTGTTGAAGCTGTCAAAGTCCTTGGAGAGGTAGTCGATGACAGGCTCCGGCAGAACCTCAGGTGGGCAGTCGTTCTGGGGGGCGCAGTCAAACCCCGGTGGGCACTCGACCTTGAAGCCGAAGGGCGTCTGGGAGAGAAGGGGGTCGTAACCGGGCGGTTGCTGTGCGGGGTTGGAGGCTTCGACTATCTGCAGAGTGTAAGTGGAAAAGTCCCCGCTGCTCGTGGGTCTGATGACCACGACCTTCGTGGGGTCCGGGACGGTCACGTTCTCCAGCACCAGTGCCTGGGTGACCGGGGCGAGGGCGGCGAACGGGTTCGCCCATTCGATGCCGATGTTTGTGATCCTCGTCCCGCCCTCGATGAGGAAGTTCGTGGGGCCGAGCGGCGGAGTGGGAGCGTGATACAGGAATACGACGATGAGCGGAAGGTCGCCGGTCTCCTCCGGAGGGATCACCTCGAGATAGTTTATCCCGTTCAAGGTGGTCGAGTTCTGAAGCAGCTGGCGCCTCTCGGCGTCGTCGCAGCTCAGCTGGAATTCTTCGGTCGTCATCTAGAACTCCTCGGTCACAGTCGCCACCTGCTGTTGCTGGGTCTGCTTCACGATGTATGTCACGACAATCTGCAGCGTCGAATCCTGACCCGTGACAACCACGGACTGGACCTTGATCAGGTCGCCGAGCCACTGCTGCAGCGAGCCGTTGACGAGGGTCTGCACCGCGTTGACGAGGTCGTCGCTCAATGGGGCGAAGATGAGCTGGTTGATGCCGGACCCGAAGGTCGGACGGTTCACCCTCTCCCCCATGGTGGTGAAGAGGATCTGCTCGATCATCTGCTCAATGTGGTCGCTGTCGGTGGCCGTAGCCGTCCGTCCGTTCTTATCGAACTTGAATGGATAGGCGAACTCCAGGGGGCATCACGTCCCTGTTACCCTCGTCTGCGTGGCGACGACGTTCGGAGGTCCCTGCGGGGCCTGTTCTGCGCTGAGGCAGAGGCCGGTGCTATCGGCCAGGACCGCGGGTACACCGTTGATCAGGATACGGGTCGCCGGTGTCATCCACACGACCTCGACGCACGGTTGCGGCACCCCAGCGACATTGAAGGGACATCCCGCGACCAGGTACTCGTCGTCCTGGGTCATCGCCGGTTGGCCGCTGAGGAGGACCGCGGAGCCGGCCGGTATCTCCTGGACCTGGCCTCCGTGAGGGCAAATCACGCTCGCGCCAGCCTGCTGGATTAGTCCCGGCAAAGGCGCATCAAGCTCCCCGACGGAGTTTGGTAAAGTTAGCAAATAAACATAACCGACCTAGAATGGTAGCTCGTGGGATTTCTGAGGCGCGAGGGTCCGGCCCCGCCCAGGCGAAGGGTGTACCTGGATGGCCGGAAATCATCAGGTGAATCGGTCTTTTCGGTTGGGAAAAAACAAAGAGAGCCGGAGACCGACCTCAGTCCGGTCCGGTGCGCGGAGCGAGTCAGCCAGCCTTGAGCCTTACATCGAGCCTTGGTAGAGCCCGATGACGTTGCCCTCGGTGTCCTTGATGTAGGCGGTCCAGCCCATGTTGGGGATCTCCGTCTTCTTCCCGACTACCTTGCCGCCGAGCTTCTCCACCTTCGCCAGAGACTTGTCGATGTCGGCCACGCCTACGGTGACAACGACGGACTTTAGGGGTCCCTCCCTCTTCCCCATCCCGCCGTTGATGGCGCCGGGCTTCTTGGGCATCATCGTCTTCTCGTCCGTCTCGGTGGTCTGAAGCATCCAGTACTCCATCGGGGCGTACTGCTGCGCAGCCCAGCCGAAGGCGTCCTTGTAGAACTTGGCGGCCCGCTTCACGTCGTCCGCAGGGATTTCAAAGTGAACTATGGAGTCCATGTTATCGTCGTGATTTCTGGGAATATTTAATGCAGTTAGGGACTGAAAGTATAGCGGGCTCTCGACCACGCCTCTAATGGCAAAGACCCTTCGGGCCATGAAAAAAGCGGCCCTGGCAGCAAGCGGGCCTACCCAGTCGTCCAGGGGCGGCAGGAATGCCTGGGAGTCGAGTTAAGCACCGACCTCGAGAACACTTAAGACGGAAAGGCGGGCGATGGGAGGGCTGACTTCTATGGCGAAAGCAACGGGCAAGGGCGGCGAAGACCAAAGGATAATCGAGGAGTTGCGAAAGTTCGACACCGCGACGATCTGCAACGTAGTGGCGACGTACGGCGGGAGCGATATCTGTCTTACTCTGTATGATGCCTGGTACGGGGAGTACTACACAGACTCGACCCTGCGCAGCATCTATCCGGAACTCGGGCCGCTCTGTGGGTACGCAGCCACCGCTTGGTACTCGGACACAAAGGCCGACAATACCAAGCTGGACGATTGGTCGCTCTTCGACCACATCGATAGGCAGAAGAAGCCGGTCATCCTGGTCGCCAAGCAGACCTGCTCACCCGGGCTCGAGAACAGAGTCGGGCTGTTCGGTGGGAACATGACGACCGAGTTCAAGTCCATCGGGGTCCGGGGGGTCGTGACGGACGGACCGATGAGGGACTATGTCGAAATCAAGCCGATGAAGTTCCAGTACCTCGCCTCGGGGATGACCTCGGGCCACGGTCCTCTGCAGCTCAGGGGGGTCGGAATCCCGGTCACGGTCGCTGGCATGACGGTCGCCCCCGGTGACGTGATCCACGTGGACCAGTGCGGGGCCTGCAAGTTTCCCGCCGAGTACCTGCCGGACGTGCTGAAGAATGCGACAGAGCTGCTCCGCAGGGAAAAGAAGTATCAGGCAAAGTTCCACGAGTCGGGGTTCACCCTGAAGCGGTGGAAGGAACTTGCGGCAAAAGAGAAGAAGGACATAGTCTAGCCTGCGCCTGCTCGGAGCGTCACGTCGGGACCTTGGCCCCACAGGATGAACAGAAGATAGAACCGTCGCGGAGCCTCGCTCCGCAGCTCGAACAGTAGTTCGTCCTTCCCGGAAACGCCGTGTAGTCGGGATCTTGTGCTGCCTGCGCGGTCTGCGGCGGCTTTGCGGTAGCCAGATAGGGGGAGCTAGTGGCCGCAGATTCAGATTTGCTGCTAAGACCCAGTATGGCCCCAACGAGGGTCAGGATGAATCCGATTACGAACCCCCCGAGGGTTGGGATGGCCCCCAGCACCATCATTATCAAAGCCAGCATGCCGCCCCACCTCCTCCTGCTCTTGCTGTCGGAGTTGAGCAGAAACCCTCCGACCATGATCAGGGCTCCTGAGATTATGCCGAACGAGGCCAGAGCGTAGATGACATCATTGAGAAAGGAGGCTGAGACGTTCACCCCAAGGTCCAGATTGTTCGCCAGTCCCCCAGGGATGTAAGCCGTTGCCAGCGCGATAAGCCCACCAACTGCCGCATAGAAGAATCCACCCACGATGGTCAGGAGCGCAGCCGTCAGCTTGCTAGCCAATCTTCTTCTTCCTTGGACTACGCGGTTCGTTATTTAACCGGGAAGCAGGCATCGCCGGATACCGCCCCAGAAGCCTTTTTCTTCTGACAGGTAACGAAGCCGGACCGTGGGCGACGACTATCCTGCGGTGTGGGTCCACCGGCATCACCACGGACGCATCCTGTTCGCGGTCCTCGGGATGCTACTGATCGGGGTTGTCGCACTTTTACTTCTTGAAGCTGGCGCGTTTGCCTTCGAGAAGATCGGCTTCACACCACTCGAGTTCGCCGTGATCCTGTTCCTCACCTTCCTCGGAAGCGCCGTCGATATCCCCCTCTACAGCGTTAAGAGCATCGTGCCCATGGTCGAAGTGCAAGAGGTGAGGGCCTTCTGGGTGACCTATCGCGTGCCCCACCGGGTCCTTAGGCAGGTATCGACCATCGTGGCGGTGAACCTTGGAGGCGCTCTGATACCCAGCGGCGTCTCCATCTATCTGCTGGCCACGCACTCAGAGTCGATACTCCTGGATGCGGGGGTCGGGGTCGTGGTGACATCCATTCTAGTCCACCTCATCGCGAGGCGAGTCCCGGGCGTCGGCATTGTGACCCCAGCGCTCCTGCCTCCGCTGTTTGCGGCGACGGTCGCCCTTGTGCTGGTCCCCGGTTCACCTGCCATCGTCGCATACGTCTCCGGGACCTTCGGCACGCTGATTGGTGCCGACCTGACCAACCTGCGCCACGCAGACAACTCGGGCGCGAGGATGGAGAGCATAGGAGGGGCCGGCACCTTCGACGGGGTCTTCCTCACTGGGATAGTCGCAGTCATACTCGCGGCGCTGATCTGAGCGCGCCGAAGGCTAATAGAGCCGGGCCGACGAGCGAGGAGCGGCGTGATTCCAAAGCACTTCTTCCTGACCAACGGCGTGGGGAGGCACAGCGAGCAGCTTCAGTCGTTCGAGCTCGCGCTGAGGGATGCAGGCATCCAGCACTGCAATCTCGTCAGCGTCTCGAGCATCATCCCGGCGGGATGCAAGCTGATCTCAAGGGAGAAGGGGAGGAAGCTGCTGACACCCGGTGAGATCACCTTTGTGGTCCTGGCCAGGAATTCCACCAACGAACCCCACAGGTTGGTTGTCTCCGCCGTGGGGCTGGCGATCCCGTCGAAGAAGAGCCAGTACGGCTACATATCGGAGCACCACACCTACGGCCAGACCGAGGAGGCGGCGAGCGACTACGTCGAGGACCTTGCGGCTACGATGCTCGCGACGACCATGGGGTTCGAGTTCGACCCCGAGAAGGCATGGCGGGAGAGAGAGCAGCTCTTCAAATCGAGCGGCATCATCATCAAGACCACGCACATAGTCCAGTCTGCCGCGGGAGACAAGAACGGTCTCTGGACCTCCACCGTGGCGGCCGCTGTCTTCGTTCCCTAGGACGATTGTTCCCGAAGGCCTGATGGGTCGACCCTACTGTCCGTCGAAATCTCTTCGGATGAGTTCGACCACGTTCTGCTGGCCGCTCTTGGTCACCTTCACATAGCGCATCTGTTCTAATCGCCTGACCTGCCTCCACTGGCTCGTCCTTGGCAGCGAGAATCGCTCCCTCAGCTCTGCCTCCGTGGCCTTGCCTCCCTTGTCCCTGATGAACCTGAGAACTTCCAGGTCTTCCGCGCGGAGACTCTCTGACGTGCTAGGTCGACGCCCCCTGCGCAGAAAGAGCGTCGTCCCAATGGCCCCCAAGGCCACCACGAGCGCAGCAAGAGCGATGTAATCCAGCGAGCTAGGACCAAAGGGGCCTTGGCTGAGGGAGGTGGACGTGGCGCTCGAGGAAATCGAAGTCCCAGTCTGGCTACCCGTCGACCCGGTCGGGGTGGATGGAACCGTAGAGGCACCTGAGCTCGACGTGAGTGAGCCTACAGTGGAGGTGGAACCGGAGTTGGAGGTGGAACCGGTCAGCGGTAGACCGTAGTCGATGGTCCATGGACCCGGGGCGAGCGAGATGACGGGGCTTCCGTTCTGGGTAACAACCGATTCGGGCACTCCCGATAGATCGAGGATGGTAGACTGGGCCGGGAGCACGACGGTAGCGTTTAGCTCTGAGGCGAAGTTCAAAGTCCAAGCGCCCCCCGTCTTGTTCGTGAGGGCGTCGGTATCATAGGTTATCGTCACCTCGGTGGCCCCCAGGGAGTAGACCGTCATGTTGTCTCCGTTGAGCTGGTAGGAGAGAGTCCGCCCAGCCTGGTCGGAGACTAGGATGTCCCCCACTTGCGAGGAGAGGAGGGGCACATAGATGGATGTGAGGTTCCCCGGGACGGTTAGCGTCAGGTTCACCGAAGTCGTTCCGTCTGCGTAGACGACGATGATGGTAGGATTGGCTTGGACTCCAGGCGCGAGAGCTGTGGAGGAGTGCAGGGTCAGTAGAACCCCAAGGGTCAAGACGCACAAGGCCACCAAGAGGACCTTACCGCCTCCGCCTCGGGGCCCGGTTCGCGACATCGATGACACCCAGGTCACGTCTTCGGCGGTTCGATGTCTATGGATAAAAAGTGGAGGACGGGGATGCCGGTATCCCCGAACCTCTTCAGCCTTCTTCTCACGGCCACAGACGCCTCGGTTATGCGGAAGTCGTCGTGGTCGTCGTCATCGTGGTTGTGTGGGGGCCAGCGATTATCTCCAGCTCAGCCTGCGTCAGCAGGGCCGAAGCCTGCGCTGACTGCTTGATGCCGCTGGAGACATTGCCCGACTGGAAGGCCTGGATTGCTCCGTTGATCAGGGTCTGGGCCTGGCTCAACTGGGTTTGGACCTCCTGGGCGACGCTGGCGGAGAGGTTGGCCCTCTGTGCGGCCTGCGACTCCGCGGTCAGGCGTGGCTGTAGGTGGTTCTGTACCATGGCGGCCAGGGTTTGGTCGAGTAGTTCTCCGAGCACGGTCTTGACTTCCTGCATCGCCTGCTGGACCTGCTGCACTCCGCCGGTGAAGTTGCCGGATTGGAAGGTACCTATAGCCGTGTTGAGAAGGGTCTGGGCTTGGGAGAGCTGGGTCTCGAGCTGCTGGATGGTGCCGGAGCTGAGGTTCGAGTTCTGGATGCGCTGCTCGAGTTGGGTCACCCCGGGCAAGAGGGTGTTCTGGATCTGTTCTATGGCCCTTTGTTCTCTCGCGCCGACCGCAAGCTGGCCAACATCGCTGTAGGCCTGCTGGAGGTGGGTCATCGCGCCCTGGAGGACGGTGATGATTGCCTGGATGGATGAGTTCGTGGGCGGGTTGGGTAGAGCGGCAATCATTGAGGTCGCTTGGGAAAGGTCGGATGTGACGTTCGCTAGGTTGGCGTTGGCACCAGCACAGAGCGCCGCGGAGGCGTTCGGGAGTGCGCAAGCCGTGGTCACGATGGTCTGAAGACGGTTGGTCTGGTTAGTCAGTCGCTGAATGCCTGCCTGGAGGTCAGCAATCAGCTCGGCCGCCCTGTTCGATTGGACCGAGTCCCTTATGGACTCCGCTGCGCCCTTGAAGTAGCTCATCGCCTGCAGGGCGTCCTTCGCCGCCTGGGTGTTGTTGGTTCCGAGCTCGTTCTGCGCCAAAGTCAGAGAAGCGCTCCCTTGGGCTATGAGACCCTGGGCTTGGCTGACGTTGACGCCATCCCCTTGGGCGATTGTGACTAAGTGTTCAGTGTAGTTCTGGGCTCTTTGTGCGAGGGAGATTAGGACGCTCGCCGGGCTGGGATGGGTAGATGTGCTCGTGGTGGTAGCGGTTGTGGTGGTGGTAGTGGATGTGGACTGGCTGGTCTGGGCGAACACGGGCGCTATCCCCATGAGCAGTAGGGAGAGCACCGCCATGCTCGCAAGTCTGGTCGTTCTGCTATTTGTCATGGAGGCAGGTTCGGCCGGGAGCGGCTAAAAGGGACGGGTGGTGGAAGCGTCCATGACCGTTCCGAAGCGTTCCAAGTGAAGCGGAACGGTTCACTCTGGCTAGGGCTCTACGGACGTGACCGGCTCTACAGAGGCGGGGGTCCTCCTGGACCACCACAACACCCCGACGCCGGCTGTGATGACTGCCACAATGAGGAGCGCAAGGTACGCTTCTGCGTAGTTGGCAGGTGACCCGGGTTTCGCTCCCGTAGTCTGAGAGGTGGCGCTGGAGCCGCTCCCACCTATCTGCAGGGGGATCGGATAGGTCGTCGCGGGGGCGTAGCCTCCCTCACCAAGGATGATGGGGGACCGCGGGGTCTGTGAGAAATCGAAGAAATCCAAAGGCAGGGTGGAATTTCCAATGATCCCATCGAGGGGCGGAAGGTTCCAGTTGTATTCTATGAAATGGACCAAGGAAAGATGGCTGAGGAGCGTGTTGGACACGTAGTCCTCCTTGCTGTAGGGAGAGATCACCAGGAGCGGGACCCGTGGACCGAGACCGTAGACGGGTGGCGAGACGTCGTTGAGAGTGTACTCCAGAGGCGGGACCACCTGGTCGTAGAAGCCTCCCCCCTCATCCCAGGTGAGGAATATCGCCGTGGTGTTCCAGTAAGCGCTCGCCATGACCTTGTTGATGACTGAGACCACCCATTGCTCTCCGACTGCGGGGTCGGAGGGAGGGTGCTCGTCGTAGGTCTTGTTCTCGAGGCTGTTCACGAAGCTGACGGCGGGCAGTCCGGAACCGCTGGACAGGGCCTTGTAGAAGGCCGATAGATCCTGGATGTTGCTCGTGGCAATGGCGGTGAGGTTAGAGAAGTAGTTGAAGGGCTTGACTGTCTGCGGAGAGGCGCCGTGCACCAGATAGTCGAAGTATCCCCAGGATATCCCCGCAGAGTCCAGCTGGCTCATGACGGACTCGTTGTAAGGCACGTACGGAGGGGGAACGTTGTCGGAGGGAATCGGGGTATCGCCGGTGAGCATCGTAAGCCTGTTGGCGTTCGTCTGGGTCATCAGTGCCGCGAAGTAGCTGTCTCCCAGGCCGTACTCCTCTGCGTAGTCCCAGTAGGCGGGGATGGTATGGTAGTCGAAGTAGACCATCGACTGTGAGCCGGAATTGACCGGGAAGCCGGAAGCGTTGTTCTTGTAATCGTCCTCGTAGACCAACTGACCCTCGATTGGGTTGGTCGGGGTCGTGGAGTTGCTGAGATGGGGACTGATGCAGGAATTTTCGTATGGGAGGCAGACGCCGTTGGGGATGCCGTTGACCTTGGCTAGCTCAGAGGTGATCGGGTTCACGAGCGTCCCGTTCGCCGTGGGGTAGGTCCCGAAGTAGTTGTCGAAGGAGTGGTTCTCCTGGACGATGATTATTACGTGCTGTATAGGCGTCGCGGTGGAAGTTGTCGTTGTCGTCGCCCTGATGGGCAGGGCGGCCAGCAAAAGCAAGAAGCAAATCGAAAAGCCCAGGAGTTTCCAAGCGGCCTTCGTGTTCGACTCCAAGCTGTAGGTCACGCCCGGGTCGCCTTTTTAAAAAGCTCGCCTGGATTGATCGTCTTGCGGAGCTAGCTGCCGTTCGCAGGGAGTTCGGACATCGCTGGTCGGTTGACGCCGTTCCGCCCGATATTCCCGACCGCCATGGTTTCAGCTCCTAATCAGGGGCTTGAACCCGATGCTGCTCGAGATGACGTAGAAGCAAAGCGCTAGGACGTAGATTATCACGCTCAACTCGGTGTCCACGAACGAGATCAGAACAGCAGAGGAGTAAATCAACGAGCCGAGCCGCCATCTGCCGATTATGGTCTTGATGATGGTCGCGCCAGGTAGGTCTAGGGTTATCGAACCCGAGCGGACTCCATAGGAGAGGAAAGCGAGCATCGAGATCGAGATGCCCACGACGTTGACGCCGTAGATTATGACCGCAAGCTGCTCCAACGGATATCTGCCGAGCAGCGCGGTCGAGAACGGGACCAAGCCTATGCTGAGCAGAAAGAGTATGTTGAGCCAGATCATGGGGCGGTCCAGGGTCTTGATGTAGTGGAAGACGCTGTGATGGCTTATCCACATGACCGCTAGGAGGAGGAAGCTCATGGCGTAGCTGAGGACGTTCGGCAGGAGGGCCTGCAGGGCGGAATTGAGGTCTTGGGTCAACTGGGAGCCGGTCAGAGTTCCAGCGATGACCGGGACGCTCAGGGTGAGCACGAGGACGGTCATTACGGTCGCGAAGATCCCATCGGTGAGCGCCTCCAATCTCCCTTTGCTTAGACCGGGGACCTTGGATCCTTCCTCGTCCGGGTGCTGACTCAACGAATACTTCTCGAGGTTGTTTGAAGCAGGGGCTTGATAAAGAGGACTTGGACTTCAGTGAAAGGTCTCGCCCTCTCCAGCATCTCGACCATGGAGGCTATCTTGGCGCGTCGCTTCTTGGCGTCCTTCGCGTTTTCAATCCTGAAAATGATGGCGAAAACGTTCAACTTTGCTCTTTGCCGTTCGAGGTCACTCCTAGTAGAACGTCGTCTCTTTCTTCTTCGCTCCCAGACCCCGCTCCTCCGGAGGCTTGAACTTCCAGCCGAGGAGCCTTCCCACCTCCTCTTCGGTCCTGGCGCCCACGAGCCTGGGAGGCTCATCCCTCGTCCAGATGCCGGTCGAGTTGATGAGAAGTCCCTTGTTGCGTGCTTTGATCGTCATCCCGATGGTGTGCCCCTTCGGTCCCGTCGCCCACATGAGCGTCACCCCCCACGCTCTCTCGTGTCGGCAGAGGAAGAGGTTGACCTGCACGCCCCTGTACGAGAAGTTGGAGATGACCTCGCCGAAGGAGATGACCTCGCCCCCTATCTTCCTGACTCGCTCCTCGACGGTCCTCTTCCACCCAGGGAAGTCCTTGCCCTTCGGCAGGACGGCGAAGTCGATGTCGTGGACGATGGGCGCCTTCCTTCTCAGGCTCCCGGCGATGGCGCTGCGCTTGTAGAGGTCCTTGGTCTTGGATAGGAAATCATCGGCAACCTGCTTCGCGAACTTGGGGTCGAGGTCTCTCTTCAACGACCAATCACTTGACCTGTGACAGGAGGCACTCGTTGGGCGTCTTGTCGTGCCTGACCCTGATGATGAACGGTTCTCGCAGCTTGAGGTCGTCCGTGACCTCGTTGTACCGCACCTCCACCACTGAGCCTATCTTGACCTTGCGTGGGTCGACCTTCTCGATGTAGGCCCCGACCTTTCCCAGGTTCACCTCCCGGGTCCCATCGTAGACGCCGAGATGCCAGGAGTGCGGCACCCCAGTCCTCTCCATTTCAGGGGTGTCCGCATAGTCAATGATGAAGCAGTCGATGGTGTCGAATCTCTTGAGTTTGAGCCATGAGTTGTGCTGGCCGTAGGTCGAACCGGGGTCCTTGAGCATGAGGCCCTCCCCGCCCTTCTTGATCTCCTGGTCCTTCATCGTGAGGACCTGCTCTTTGGTCTTGGCGAGCTTGTACCGAAGCTCGAGACCAGTGTCGGCGAGGATCTCCTTGAGAATCTTCTTTCTCTCGGTGAGAGGCAAGGACCTGAGATCCCTATCGTCGACCTGGATGACGTCGAAGAAGTGGAGCCCCTCGTCTTTGACGTACTCGCCATCGAGTATCATCCTGTGCGGAGCCCTGGTGAACTCGGGGACGGCGGCGAACACCTTGGGGCTGCTGTTGGGCGTGTAGATCGCCCCGTGCTTGCTGGAGATTACTAGCTTGTCCCCGCTCTTGAAGAGGAAGACTCGGATGCCATCGAGCTTGGGCTCGCAGAGGGCTGGAAGGGGGTTGATGGAGAGCCACTCCTCCAGGCTCATCTTGGAGGCTTTGGCGTAGTTCTCCTGGACATAGTTGGGGAGCTCTTCGCTCATCCTGGTCGCCGCTATTTGGCGATCTGGACCTTGGCTTTCTTCTTCGCGGCCACGGGGACGGCCGGGAGCCTCTCGCCTTCCTTCTCATCGGCCAGGGCCCACGCATCGTCGAGCACCAAGATGCCCTCGCTCATGCCCATGAGGAGCCAGAGCCTACCGTCTTTTCTCTCGTAGGGATAGATCACGCTCGTGTAGTACTGGTAACCTCGCCCCCACGAGAAGAAGGAGACCAGGGCGGTCTGTTTCTCGAGCAGGTATCGCGCGAGCTGCTTGACCCTGGAGGCGGTCTCCTTGACCTTCTTGTCGGTGTCTGGACCGATCTGGTAGACCTCCTTGAACTTGTACTCCGAGAGTCGCTCGAGGGGGACGAACCCATCCTTCTCGACCTCGATCTTGGTGGTCCTGTCGAAGGGTTCGACCTCTTCCCCATCCTGCTTGTCGATTATCCTGTCTGCGGGGACCTCGACCCACTTGCCGGCGGTCTCCAGCTCGGTCCTCAGGAAGTATCTCCTCTCGCTCTTCACGGATATCAGAAAGTCGGTCTTGTAGCGCACATACTTTCTCGCCTCGTCCCTGGAGACCTCGGCCACGTCGACCCTCTCTCCACTAGGACCTTCCTTGTACCGGTACATCACCGGCACCTCCCTGGAGACGACCTCCCTGCCTGTCTTCTTGTCTATCTTGATGAGGTGAACGGGCTGGAGATTACCATGGGCTTTGGCTGCTCTCAGGTGATACTCGACGGACCCCAGACCCAAACTCGGGATATCGATGGATAGGACTCCGCGCCAAGAAGCTTTGGCCGCGGTGGCGCTCTCCGCCTGCTTTTCGACCTCGGAAAAGATGCTTTTCGGCATCTCTGTAACGGTCAAAAAGAGCGTCCGGGCCTATTTAAATTGCCACCTGATTCTTCGAAAGCCTCTCGGGCATTACTTACGGTTCCTGTTGCGGTTTGACCGTCTCCTCGGAAACGATGATATCGGTCTGGGCCTTGGACCGTCTTTGTTCCTTCATCACCGTGTAGATCAACGGGACGCTGGCGATGTTGAAGGCCCCCATGACCAGGATCGCTGACTCGATTCCCATCCTGAAGAGCTTCGCCTCGGCCAGTGGAAGGTTGACCAGACCTCCCGAGTAGACTTGGGTTGCGAGGGAGTGGGGAAGGAAGTATGCGGAGAGCGCTACCGCGATGGTTATGCTCAACGCGCTTGCCATGTTCACGAACATGGAGAAGGTGCCGCTCGTCGTCCCGACGATATCTGGGCTGGGGAACTTCATCGCGGTGGTCAGCAGGGGTATCCAGTAGAGACCGGTGGCCAGCCCGATGAGAGCAAGCGTCGGCTCGAGAACCCAAAGAGAGGTCTCTGCACCAATTCCGATGGCGACCGCGAACAGAGCTCCTCCGCATAGCAACGCGCCGATGACCGCAAGCCTGTTGGGGTTCCTTATCCTGCCGTAGATCCTTCCCGCGGTGACACTCCCGATGCCGATGGTCAAGGAGATGGGCACGATGAGCAACCCGGAGTAGGCCGGGGAGTAGTTCTCGACCGACTGGAAGTAGAACGTCATCGCGACTATTATCCCACTGTAACCTATGGTCAGGAGTTCCACCGAGAGCAGGGAATACACGAACCCCTTGTTCCTCACGAGCTCCCTGTTGACCAGCGGGTGCTTCGACTTCATCTCGCTGACGATGAACGGCACCAGCACTGCGATCCCCAGTAATCCTACGATTGGGTCATAGAAGGTGAGCCAGGCCATTATTAGCGAGATGCCGATGATGAAGAGGACTGAGCTCAAGGGGTTGAACGTCTTCAGGGCCGATTCGCTGCCTGGCTTCCTGACCCCGCGGGGAACTTCCCTGAGCGCTAGCGCGCTCGCCACGATCGCTATGGGGACATTGACGAAGAAGATGAGCCTCCAGTCGATGGCTACCAGCAGTCCACCGACGAGCGGACCCATCACCGCTCCTATGGAGGAGGTGGCCGTGTTGACCCCGAAGGCGAAGCTGATCTCCTTGGCCGGAAAGTTTTCGAGGAGGATGGGACGGCTTACCGCGAAGAACAGCGCTGCCGAACCCCCCTGGAGAAACCGGAAGACGACGAGCTCCGACGCGTTCTGGCTCAGGCCGCAGAGCGCGGACGTTGCGCCGAATAGTATGAAACCCAGGATGTAGATCTTCTTCCTCCCGTAGACGTCGGCCATCTTGCCGAAGAGGATGACCAGCGCCACCAACGCGATGAGGTATCCGGTCACGATCCAGGCAAGGTACGAGAAACCGGCTGACAGGTCGACCGAGATCTTGGGCAGCGCCACGGTCACGATGTTTCCGTCGAGGGAAGCCATGAACACGGCAAGGGTCGATACGAAGAGCACGCGGTACTTCCTTACCGGCCTGGCCGTGGGTTGTCCGCTCGGAGAAACGCTCGTGGCGTCCCCCGCTTCATGGTGAGTTAAAACGTTGAAAGCGCTGCCGGGGCGATCAGGTGGTAGGTGACGAAAGGAGCCCGAAGAAACGGGCGTAGGCCTCTATGCCCTTGTAGTATGTGGGCAGGTGGAGCCCTTCGTTGGGAGCGTGCAGCTTGTCATCGGCCAGCCCGCAACCTAGTACCACCGTGTTCACACCTAGATGGTTCTTGAGCAGGCCTACCACCGGGATGCTCCCGCCCTCGAGCTCGAAGAAGGGCTTGGCGCCGTAGGATTGTTCCAGGGCCTTGGAGGCGGCCCTGAGCTGGGGCGTGTTCCGCTCGACGATGGCGTATGGTCCGGTCGAGATCCTCTTGATGTCCACCGTCACAGTCGGAGGAGCGTACTGCCGGAAGTAGTCGCGCAAGGACGCGTCAATCTGAGCCGATTCCTGATAGGGGACGGTCCTCATGGATATTTTCACCATGGCTGTCGCCGGAAGGACCGTCTTCTGGCCGACGCCGGTGAACCCGGACAGCATGCCGTTCACCTCCAGCGTGGGCCTGATACCGACCCTCTCGGACGATGTGAACCCCTTCTCCCCATATAGTGTCTTCACGCCGGCAGACTTGCGCCATTCGTCGTCGGTGAATCCGTGGCCGTTCAGCTCATCCCTCTCCTCCTGTGAAACCGTCCGGACCTTGTCGTAGAACCCTCTGAGCGTGACCCTGCCGTCGTCATCGTGAAGGCCGTCGATCAGCCCCGCGAGGACCACCGCGGGGTTGGCCACAGCGCCGCCGTACCTGCCCGAGTGAAGGTCAGACTCCGCGCCACGGACCCAGACTTCAAAGTATTCGAGCCCCCGGAGGCCATAGACCATTGACGGCTTGTCCGGCGCAGCGATGCCGCCGTCGCAGTTGAGGCAGAACGTCGAAGTCAGCTTTTCCTTGTTCTTCGCTATGAAAGCTTCCAGGTGGGGAGACCCCAGCTCTTCTTCTCCTTCGAAGAAGAACCTGACGTTGACGGGGAGTCCCCCGGTCTTCGTCATCCATGCCTCGAGGCTCTTCAGGACCGCATGACCTTGCCCCTTCATGTCCGCGGCGCCACGTGCGAAGAGCCTGTCACCCCTCATCGTGGGGGTGAAGGGAGGCGAGAGCCACTCATTGAGGGGGTCGACGGGCTGGACGTCGTAGTGGCCGTACACGAGGACGATGGGAGAGCCCGGGGGCGCCTTGAGCCACTCTCCGTACACGACGGGATGGCCCTCCGTCGGCAGGATGGCTGTGTTCGCGAACTGCATCTTTTCGAGCTGAGCCTTCAGCCACTGTGCTGCGCGCTCCATGTCCTTCTTGTTCTCGGGCAGCGTGGAGATGCTCGGTATGGACACGTACTCCTTGAGTTCGGAAAGATACCTGTCGTGGTTCAGTCTCACGTATGCGACGACCGCTTCGCTCTTGGCTTCATTGCTGCTCATTTCGCTCACCGGTTCCTGTCGCCCAGTGTGGAACCCCCCGTTCAAAAGCTTGACGAAGGGCGGACGAAAGGTCGTAGAGGGACTCCGGATCATGAACCGGATATGGTGGAGATGGCGTTCTGATTGGGACAGGCGCCGACCCACTCGAAGTAGCGAGTGGTGTTGGAAACGTTCGTCCATGTGACCGTGGCCATCAGCTTGGCTCCGGAGCTCAGCTGATTGGTCGGGCTTATGCTCTGGCCTTTGAGCACGATCGGGATCCACAGGGTCCCATTGTTGACCCCGACCACGACAACGTTCACCGGGAAGGGGGAGGTGTTGTTCAGCGAGAGGACCCAGGTTGCCAGGTTCGTAGAGTTGTTCACGGTTAACGCGTCTGTCTGGAAGTTCACGGCGTAGCTGGAGTTCGTGTAGCACGACGGAGGGACGGGGATTTGGCTTGGGACCGTGCCCGTGACTGTGATGTTTGACCCGTCTGCGAATGTCGCATGTATCGTCATAGGGTAGGTGCTCCCGTTCGTGAAGGGGAGGCTCCCAGGTCGGAGGACGGTGAGGTTCAACGCTATCTGGTTGGGATAGAGGACGTTCTTCGGTGTTATGGGAGCCCCTCCGTTGACCGCGAACTGGAGATCGGGCAACCCGGGGACCGTTCCCGTAAGGGAAGTGATGGGCTGGGTCCCTTTGTTCTGAACCCAGAACAGGCCGGAAGCTATGCTCGTCTCGTTGCCCGAAGTGTTCGTGGCGCTCAGCACGCCGCTCAGGATCTGAATCGAGTGTACCGGTCTCGGGTTGTTGAGGCTGTAATAGCCGTAGGTTGCTGTCGTCGCAAGGAGCACAACGATGACGAAGACGATGACCGTCTGCGTCTTTGACCGTCTCGATGATTGTGGTGCGGCTTGGTCGAGGCGACCGCCGTCCGGCGTTGTCAAGGCTCGGGCCGGACCTCTTCCTTCTTTCTGAGGGCGTCCAACGTCGCTTCGTCGACAAGGAATACCCGGTCGGGGGAGAGTTTCTCCTCTTCTCCCGCCATCATCAGGATTAAGGACTGCAACTCTCTCTCCTTTTTCACCATGAAGGACACGGGCGCGCCGGTCATATCCGAGGTTGGCCGCCGCTGAGCGTCGAAGACGGTGTAGTCGAGCAATGTCATCAATTGGGGACCGTCCCTCCTGAAGGCCGCATAGATCGAGCCCGTCTTCCGTTGCGTCCCATGCGGCCTCTTTTTGGTCAGACTCAAGGTGCGGTAGCCCTTCCGCGGAGCCCCTTCCTCTGGACTTTGAAAAGTTTCGCCCGAGACCATCTTCGCGGCAGCCTGTTTCGATAAGCTCGCTCAAAGTTTATCTGCGAATCGCGCCCCTTTGAGCGCCGTGGCCGCTCTCGGGTATTCTGACCTCCTGAGCCTCGTGCAGTCGATCGCCCTGATAGGAGCTCTTGGTGTGACGGTCTACTTTTCCAGGCTACAGGTGCAGGCTCAGAGGGTTAACCTGGAGACGAGAGTCCTCAACGACCTCGACGATAAAATCCACCACCTGCTTGGAGTGTTCCTGCAAGACCCAAAACTCCTTAAGATAATCGTAGACGCTCCAGACGTCACTAGCGAGCAGCCGGCTGCGTACTACGTCCTCTCCATATGCGCTCACGCGTATCACATGAGACAGAGAAAGGTGCTCGGAGACAATGACTGGGCAGGATGGCTCAAATGGATGAAGAACTCCTTCCAGTACGGGACGGTCGGAAAACATTGGAAGGAAGAGAGGATGGAAGAGTGGTTCGACCCTGCTTTCCGGGAATTTGCGAATAGAGAACTGATGGTTCTCCATCCCGAGGCTTCGGCACGCCCTCCCACTTCCACATAGTGGTCAACGGGTCGGAGCAGGAGAATGGTAACTGCATTCCGGTCCGCTGGCCCATGTGGAGTAAACCTGAAGAATTGTAAAGGTAATGTGTAAGGGCTGAAGGTTCGTCACGGTTAAAGCCGAGCACCTCTGTCTTGCTTTGATTTGCATGCCAACCCGTTCCAGTGGGAGACCTGATATCCATGGCTAGATTGTTCGCTCGTCCCAGGATTTCGAGCAAGAAGGGTTCGGGCGGAATACAAGTGACCTTCAAGCAGAAGCCATACACGAATCAAACATTTCACCCCCTCCCACCGCCCACGGGCGCTCCTCCTTTCCGTGTCGACCTCGCGGACGTGCTTCCGAGCAGTGTGATGGCAAACATAGTCAAGTCCGGGAGCCTCACGATCCACGTGGTCGGCGACACCGGAGGCGTGAGCAACCCCGTGCCTCAGCAACTCGTAGCCGACGCTCTTGAACGCGACTTGGGCCAGACTGGTCCGCAGGTCCCGAGTTTCTTTTACGTCCTCGGCGACGTGATATACTATTATGGAGAGGCGGCGAACTATTACCCTCAGTTCTACGAGCCCTACTCCCACTATACCGCCCCGATTTTCGCCATCCCCGGGAACCACGACGGCGACCTCACTGTGCCAGCGCCCCAGGGCGTGACCTCGCTCGAGGCGTTTGTGAACAACTTTTGCGCGACGACCCCGCACGTCACTGCGGACGCAGGTCCCGTTGACAGGGACGCCATGACCCAGCCGAATCCCTATTGGACGCTTCTCACCCCCTTCTCGACGATGATCGGGCTGTACTCCAACGTCCCGGAGGGAGGGGTGATCATGGAGGACCAGAGTGAATGGTTGGCCTCGGAGCTTGGGGAGGCGCCGACGGACAGGGCGCTGGTCGTCTCCGTCCACCATCCATCGTTCTCAGCAGATACAGCCCACGGCGGGAGCGAGACCATGCTGAACACCCTGGACGCAGCGTTCGAGGAAGCCGGAAGGTACCCGGACATCGTGCTGTCCGGACACGTCCACAACTACCAGCGGTACACCCGGCAGGTGGCCGGTCGCGACATCCCTTACATCGTCGCCGGGACGGGCGGCTACTTCAACCTGTACAGTCTCCAGACCAATCCCGACGGGAGTCAGCTGGAAGTCCCGCTGCAGACGGCCACGGAGGGCGTGACCCTCGAGAACTACTGGGTCCAGAGCCACGGGTACATGGAGATGACCTTCCAAAAGGGGATGGTCACGGGACAGTTCTATGCGGTCGCCGAATCTAGCCAGCCTAATCCCGGACAGTCCACGCGGATTGACACGTTCTCGGTCGACCTGACTCAGAACAAGCTGGTCAGGAGCACAAGACGACCCTAGAGTGGCATGTGGAGAATTGACGTTGTTTGGGACCATCATGGTTAAATACGCGGCCGACCAGTTCTAGCATTACAGGCAAGCCAGGTTCGACGATTCGGAGCGTTCAAGGTTTCTGATTCTCTGACAAGGATTTTCCTGTAGAAGCAAAAAACAAATGAGTACGTTCGAAGAAATGAAGCTAGACCCTCTGTTACTCAGAGGAGTCACAGGCATGGGTTTCACCAAACCTTCTCCCATCCAAGAGAAGGCGATAGGTCCGCTGATGATGGGTAAGGACGTGATAGGGCAGGCCAAGACCGGTTCTGGAAAGACCGCGGCCTTCTCGCTGCCGCTCTTGCAGTCCATCGATAGGAGAAACCCCCGGGTCCAGGCCCTTGTCATGGCGCCCACGAGGGAGCTCGCGGTGCAGATCACAGAGGAGATGAGGAAGCTCGCGGTCCACACAGGCGTGAGGATAGTGACGATCTACGGAGGACAGCCGATCGGCATGCAAAGAGACCAGCTGAGGCGCGGGGCCCAGGTAGTCGTCGGCACCACGGGACGGCTGACGGACCACATCAACCGCAGGTGGCTCGACCTCGGGGCGGTCAAGTTCGTCGTCCTAGACGAGGCGGACACCATGCTCGACATGGGGTTCATCGACGACGTTGACTTCATCCTCTCGCATATCCCGGGTAAGAGGCAGCTCTGCATCTTCTCGGCAACGATGCCGCACAAGATCACCGAGCTATCAAGGAAGTACATGACCAACCCGGAGAAGTTCTTGATCAATTCGGACGAGCCCTCCGTCGAGACGCTCGACCAGTATTATGCCGTGGTCAAGCACGACGAGAAGCTGACGTTTCTCATCGACCTATTGAAGAAGGAGCGACCTGCGAGCACGATCATATTCAGGAGGACCAAGCGTGGGGCCGACAAGCTCGCTATGGACCTTCACAGAGGAGGGTACGAGGTCGTGCCTCTCCACGGGAACCTCTCACAGAACCAGAGGGACCGGTACATGGAAGCGTTCAGGAAGGGCAGAGCTGACATACTCGTCGCCACGGACATCGCAAGCAGGGGCATAGACGTGTCCCAGGTGGCCTGCGTCGTGAATTTCGACGTCCCCGTCGACCCCTTGATCTACTTCCACAGGGTGGGGAGGACGGCCAGAGCAGGGAGGCAGGGGAAGGCATACTCCTTCGTCTCCAGGGAGGAGTCCGGTGACTTTGCCCGCATACTTCGGATGACCAAGGCACCCATCCAGCCCATGAGGCCGGAGGACAAGCTTCACACGTTCGACCCGAACCAGGCGAGCAGCTTCCGCAGCGGCGGACAGGGGAGGCCAAACAATCGCGGCCAACACCGCCCGAACGCGAGCGGGCGTCCCACCTGGAAGCGGTACCACTCGGGTCCGGCGCGAAGATAGCTCGCCAGGCAGGACGTTTCCGGTCCTTAAGGGCCCATCCGAGCCACACAGAAAACCTGGGTCCAGCCGACCCTGCCGTTTTTTATAGGCGAGGGTCAATGAAGGTATGATGGGTCGCGCTATCTCGACCACGGTGGCCACAGCGCTCGTCATAGGTCTCTTGATAGGCGGGGTCGCTGCTTTTGCGCTACCCGCCCTCGCCGCTGACCTGAAGCCAGCCACGATAACGATCACGGACGTCTCGACCACCACGGCGACCAGCACCAGTGTGAGCACGACCACCGCTACGAGCACGAGCACATCCACAACCACTAGCACAACCTTGCTCGTGGACACCTTGACGAGCACCCAGGTCGTACTCCAGACCACGACTTTCACTTCAACCACCACCGAACCTGGGAGCACCTCTTCCCTGTCAAGCCCGGTCGTCCTGTATGGCACGCTCACGGTGCCGAGCGGCTCTGGAGCGGGCATCCTGGTGATAACGGTCGACAACGAGGGGAGCGTCCCAATCAATGCGGTCACCGTGGCTGTAGACTATGAGGACTCGGGCCTGTCACTCTCCTTCGCGCCCATGGGCGGTGGATTTGGAGGAGACGCGGTCCCCGGAGGCGGACCAGTGACGGTCCTTTGCGGTCCGGCGATGGCGGTAGGTTGCGAGCCGTTTGACGCTGATGCGATTCCACCCGGGATGTCTGCGAGCGTCATCGCCGATATCATTGTGAACCCACCCTTCTCAATGGGCGCGACCGCTGGCACATCCTACACGTTCAGCGTCAGCACATACCTCGGCTCCAGCACTCTGCCCTACATCGTGACCTTCGGCGTTACGGCACAGGTCTAGGGCATCGACAGCTGGCTTGCTGCTCGAAAACCTTCGTACTTCTGCTTGCGCCTTTGTGTCGCGGCGTGGATCAGGTCCTTGGATTGGGGCGCTCTGTCTCTCAGATACGCCCTGACGACGTCCCAATCGTGTACCTCTCCCAGGGTGTCGCTCCACAGCTCCAGGGTCTTCAGGACGTTCTCGCGCTTCTTGTCGTTTCCCGCTGCCTCGAGAGTATAGCGTAGCTTTTTGCATCCGACCCGGAGGTTGTGAAGTTCCCCCTCGTTGGTCTCGTCCTCGAATATGAACGATGCGCTCCGATTGATATCCTCGACCAATTCGCTCACCACAGACTTGAACCGCCTCTCCAGTTGCCTTCGTCCGACCTTTTCGCCCAGATCCTCTGTGAGAGAGGCGTCACGGAGCCTCCTGGCGGACTTTTCCGCCTTCTTCAGAAGCGCTCGCCTGCGCTCGCGCAGGTCCGCCAGAAGCAAGTTCTGTCTCGGTGTACTGAGCAGTCCCTTGGTCCGTGCGACGATGACGTCCAGGTCCCTGAGCCTCGAGCACAGCCTCGTCGCTTCCTTGCGGCTTTCGGAGAACTTCAGGGTCGTATCCTGCTTGCGCACTCCCTTCGGTAGCAACCTGACGTGAGCTTGAGCCCTCCTCAATGCGATGCGCAGGTCATGGACCTGGTCCTCGTCCTGGTCCTTCTGGAATTTCCTCAGGTGTTTGTCGAGGTCCTCCATGACCAGCGCGAAGCTCTCACAAAAATCGGCTTTTTCGATCGATAGTATGTCGTGGTCGACTACTACCGGTCGCATCCGGACTGCGGCAAAGCCCTTGTTTTCTGCAAGATTTCCTGAGGTCGTGGCCACTCAGTACCTACCCTCCGTCAGTGAAGCCCCTCTCTGGCCACATGATGCACGAGTCCATCATCGATAGCGGGTGCTCCGCCAGACCGACCCCTAAGTTCCATTGGAGCGCCTTTGAACCGTCGCCCCAACTGAAGGGGCTCCCCTCGAAGCGGCACGGTGCCTGATGAGGAGGTATGAGGCGGCTAGAAGGAGTGTGAAGAGGGCCGCGGTGACGAACTGGTAGGGGAAGACCGGGACGCCGCCTCCGCTGCTGCTCGAGCTTGAGCTCGATGTGGTACTTGTGGTAGGGGCGCTGCTACTGCTGCTGGTGCTGGTGCTGGTGCTCGGAGGCGACGATGACGTCGTACTACTCTCCGTCGTGGAGGTCGTTGCTCCACTGGAATAAGTCAGGGGGTCGCTGTACTCGAGCACCCTGGAAAAGCCGGGGTCGGCGACCCAAAGGTTGTTCGAGGAATCGAACGCCAAGCCTTCAGGATAGCCCAACTGGGTTTGCGTGGCGTTTATGCCTCCGAAGAAGTAGGAGTACTGGCCGATGAGGTCGGTCGCGTTCATAGCGTTCGAGAACGGTTTGGCAAACTCCAGCACTCGACTGTTGCCCGAGTCGGATACCCAGAGGTTCCCGGAGTTGTCGAAGGCGATTGCTTCGGGCAGCGTGATCAAGGATTGCGTGTCGTTCCCGCCGAACGACGTGAAGTTCATCGCGCCGATGACCTGGCTTGCCTCCTCGCCGTTGGAGAGAGGTTGGGCGAACTCCATTATCCGGCTGTTCTCGGTGTCCGCCACCCACGCGTTCCCGGCGGCGTCGAAGGCGATATCCTCGGGTTGGGATAGGTTGGCCCTCGCCTCATTGTCGGTGGCGGCAGTGAGGCTCGTCTGGCCAAGGACAAGCGAGCCGGCCTCGTTGGTGGTAAGGGGGGCGCTGTACTCTACGACACGGTTGTCTCCGGAGTCGGACACCCACAGGTTGCCCGAATGGTCGAAAGCGATACCGTAGGGCTCATACAGATTGGTCGAGTTGGGTTGTCCATCGGAGTACTCTCCGATGACCGTGCTCAAGTTCTCGCCCATGGTGAACGGGGCCTTGAACTCGACGATGCTGTCGTTCTGGCTGTCGGCGACCCAGAGGTTGCCGCTGGCGTCGAAGGCGATGCCGTTGGGGCTGCAGACATAGTTGAGACCTGTGTCGGCGCACCCGTTGGTAGCGAAGTTGGGCGACCCGACCTCGAGCGTGGCCGCCTCATCGGTCGTGAAGGGCGGAGCATACTCTGTCACGTAGCTGTTATTGTAGTCCGAGACCCACAGGTCGCCAGACCTGTCGAAGGCGAGGAACTCCGGTTCGCTGAACCCGCCTGGGCCTGTCGCGGAGACGTATGAGGTGAAGTCTTGCTGGCCCAAGACCAACGAGGCGGGCTCCGGGTTTATCGTGGGCGGGGGCTGCGAATGGACGGAACCGACCGAGCTCATGGTGAGCAGGAGAGCTACCGCCAACGAGAATAGGATCCTCCTGGTATTGTCGCCCTTCAAAGATACCTAATGCGCGAGACTACTGCGTATTTAATCCTGAAGAACGATTATTCTTGAAATTGAAGCCATGAACCTGGCTAGGTACCAGCAAAGTACCTGTTGAGGAACTTGTCCTCTGAGGCGACATATTCGTACTTGCCCACGACGAGGCGCTTCCCATGCCGGAGCTGGTCTATGAAGCCCACGATGGGCAATAGGTCCTCGACGAGGCTCCCGTCCCTCTTCCTCAGGAACGCCCACTCCCCGTCCTTCTTCTTGAAGCTGTTCCACTCCAGCATGTTGAGGGCCTTTTCGAGGGCTTTCTCGCTCAACTCCGGTTGCGGCTGGGAGGGTTGCGGTACTGCGCCCTTCCCAAGGGCCGCCTTTGCAGCGAGCAGCTGCTGCCTCTGTTTCTGGAGGTCGGCGATGGCCCGGTCGGTCTCCTTCAGCTTGGCATCGATCTGGGCTTCGTCCTCTGGCGGCACACGGAGCACTTACTCTTCCATCAGCCAGAAGGTGTTGCCGTCAGGGTCGCTGAACTGGGCGTAGATTCCCCAGCCCTCGTCCTTGGGCTTGCTGGTGAACTTGACCCCCTTGGCGCTCATCTCAGCGTGGGTCTTCTTCACGTCCTTGGTCGTGAACCGTATCCCCGTGTTGCCCTTCTCAAGAGGTTTGGTCTGGCAGAGATGTAACGTGGTGCCTTCCATGCCTTTCGGTGCTACCGTGACCCAGTGGTCCATGTCATCCTTCACGTCGAAACCCAGAGTCTTTGTGTACCATTCCTTGGCCTTCTTTGTGTCGCGGACGACGACCGCTATGGACGCTAGTTTCTTTACCATTTTAACTCGCCCGTCTGTAGCGAAGCTCCGTTAAATCTATTGCTCTCACTGCTAGAATTATGAGGGGCGCTGACTTGAGCTCGCTTTCCAGGTTCGCCGACGCAATAGCGTACTACGCCTACGGTCTTCCCGTGAGCGAGGACCAAACCGTAGTGGTGCCACGCAGGGCTAGAACGGTCGCACTGCTCTCTTTTTTCCTGGTCAATGCCATCGCGCCGGGGACTCTCCTCCTATTGTTCCTGGGTGGGACGCTCGGTATCGCGTGGACCTGTGTCGATACCGCAGCCTACGCATTTGTTCGACTGACGGTATTCAAGTTTCGGCTGACGATTAACCCTCCTCCGGGTCCGCAGCTCGGGAGGTGGCTTGGCATCGCGGCGGCCGCGGTGATGTTGTCCTGCGGCATCGCAATTCTCTGGCCAACCGCTGACGGTCTCTATTTCGGCCTAGCAGCCGGCATAGTGGTCGCATATCTTGGGTTTCGAATGACAAGGGTCGGGACCGCGGTCTGACTACTGGGGAAGGTTGAGCCTGCCCTTGTTGACGATGACTGCACGGCTGGCCCGGAGGGTCCCGCTCCTGACGATGCCCGTGAACTCCAACCCGGCGATCCCTATGGACCCTGGGACGAACCTGTCCTGGCCATAGCCGTACCGCATCACAGGGTTCAATCCAACGGTGATCCCTCTTAGCTTTCTCTCGCTCTCGGACTGGTCCCCAATGACCGTATCCAACGTCTTCTTCGATGACCTGCTGGACCATCGGACGAGGCGACCCTTATCGAAGTCAAGGGTTGCGTCCCCTATCATCCCTGCCCAGCTGATCGAGGGAGAGAGCTTCACCCTGCCACTCACGGATTCGGAGTTCACGTCCCTCCTGATGAACCCGGGAGGCAGGTAGGCCATGTTGTGCCCCGTCGCCACGTCCTCCTTACCCACGACCCCGTCCTCGATGTGCACGCCCTTCTCAAATTTGAAAGTCAGGTGTGCCCCGCCGGAGACGAGCGAACCCCCACTCCCGCCCGGAATACGCGACTCGAGCTCTCTTCCGGCCTTCCTGAGGGAGTCATTGTCAACAAGGGTTGCCTTGAGCTGATGGAGCATTATCTCCTCGAGGGGCTTACCCAGCATCCTGGCCAGCTCCTTCCCCGCGAAGCCGAAGCTCATCCTCGCTCCCCTGAGCTTTGCCTTTTCGGCCGCTTCGTACCAGGACTCGCCGTAGCTGGTCGCCCGTTCGACCTCCTCCGGGGTGAGCCGCTTGGTGTAGCTTTCCAGGACCTCGTTGGGGATGAAGAAGTAGGCGTCGGTGGCTGCGAGAAGTTGGTACTCGTGCTTACCCATCTTCCCCATCGCGTCCTTTGGGGCGTTCTTTACGCTGAATACGTAGGTGTCTTCGTCCTCGAAGAGCATCACCGGGATGGCCCCGGCCTTCCTAGCCTCGGCCACCACCCTACGGGCGAGCGGTAGCCCGTTGTTCCACGTCTCGACCGTGAGCGATTCGCCCTTTTTGAGGTGAAGGGCCTCAGAGACCACCTTTACCGCCACCTGTTCTTCTAGCTCGGCGACCGTCGATTTCGTGTTTGGCCTCGACTTGGGACTCAACGGCATCTGTGACGTGACCTCTGATAATTAAGCGCGGGATTGAGGCAAAGACTAGCGAGATAGGACTGGTTTACTGATGTTGAGCTATCGGCGGTGCAGGGTTGACCACTTGGATTTATCATCCGTCCGCGTCCGCATACGACAGTGTTGCAAGAGAAGGACCTCGTGATCATGCGCGCACGCGTCGAGTCCATGAAGAGGACTTCACGAGATTTCGTCCAGGTTTCTCAGGCGCTTGACTCCAAGGATGCGGCTCGCAGCCTGAGGAGTGTCACCCATCCAGTGTCGCTCAATAAGACCATCAGGAAAGTAGGGATAGCACTCGCGCTGGCCCCTGAACCGTTCACTACAGCGCTCGGGATTGCAATGGTCGCGGGCTCGTTAGCGATGAAGAGCAGAGAGCCGGTGGGCTTGGGGGACTTGGGCGAAGCCGTAGAGCAGCTGGGGGACCTCTCCTCTCTCACCATCGACTGTCTTTCGCTTTCGTTGTGATCCTTTGCGGCTCGAAGGTCGGGACCCCGGCGCAAGCGTCCTAGACGTGGGCAAAAACGGATTGCGACATGTACGGTTCCTCGAGATACTCGGCGTCCTCCGCTGAGATCTTGACATCAAGCGACCCGACGAATTCTTCCAGGTGATCGACCCTGGTCGTCCCTATGATGGGCGAGGTGACCCCCTTGTGGAGCAACCAGGCTATCGAGACCTGGGTCGGAGTTGCTCCTTTCTTCGCGGCCAGCTCGATCGTCCTCCTCACAATCTCATCGTTAGAGGCCTTGCCGGCATATCTCGTGTGGGCGATGGAGCCAGGAGTTATCCTGCTGTTCTCACCGGACTTGGTGAGTATCTTTCCTCCCTCGAAATACTTACCCGAGAGTATTCCTGCCGCGGTCGGGCTCCATGGAATCAGCCCGACCTGCGCGTCCATGCAGAGCGGATTCATCTCCCTCTCCTCTTCGCGATAGATCAGGTTGTACAGGTTCTGCATGCTCACGAACCGAGCGTAGCCCCTCATGTCGCTGGTGTATAGCGCCTTGGCCATCTGCCAAGCCCACATGCTGGAGGCCCCGATGTAGCGGACGTTCCCAGCCTTCACGAGGTCTGTCATCGTGGAAAGCGTCTCGTCTATGGATGTCTCGTAGTCCCACCTGTGTATCTGATAGAGGTCGATGTATTCGGTCTGGAGGCGGCGCAGAGACTCTCTTGCTTGCCAGTGGATGTGCTTGCTGGAAAGCCCCTGCTCGTTCGGTCCGTCTCCCATTGGGTTGTACACCTTCGTCGCGACCACCGCATCCTCCCTGAAGCCCTTGAGGAAGCTCCCCAGGATCTCCTCAGACCTCCCTTGCGAATAGGTGTTTGCAGTGTCGTAGAAGTTGATGCCGAGGTCCCATGCGCGCTTCAGTACCATCTTTGCTTGGTCTTCCTCGACCATCCAATCAGTAGAATTACCGAACGACATGCAACCCATGCAGATCCTTGAGACCTTCATACCAGAGCGGCCCAATCTCACGTACTCCATGCACGTCGCCGCGGGGAGCATGGGCTATCAGCTTTTGTGGTAATCGCGCCGTCATGAAGACTATCGGGGGGGTTTCAGTGGCCGGACAATCCATCGGCACGGCGTGGGAGCAGGCTCGTCATCGGGTCCCGAAGAGCGAGGTGATGGCGAGCGACCTGTCGTCCTTCGCGACGGTGGCCACCCATTGCGCTGACTGTGAGTTAACGACCGGTTCGAGGTCCGGAGATTCGCCCGAGCTAGAGTCCGGCGCTGGACCGAGCTCGATCTCTTCCCTTTAGGAATAGTCCGGCGGTCGTCAGTAGAATAACATCGGCAGCGAGCAGGACACCGTACGAACCCCCTATGGAAGAACTCGAACCTGAGGTCTGGGATTGGGCGCTCGTACTAGAGATTGAGCCGGAGGTGGAAGCGGGGAGGCTCGTCGTGCTGGATGCCGCCATGGAGACGGTCGTGGTAGAGACTACGGTGGTGACGGACGACACCGATGAAGCGGGAGAGGTTGTCGATGTGGTGGAGGTGGCGGACGGAGTTGACGAAGTTGTCGATGAGCTGGTGGAGGACCCGGCTGCCCCGACCGCAAGTGAGAAGACGCCTGAGCCGTTGTCGTTATTTCTATCACCTGAATACAGCGCTGTGATCGAGATCGGGGATGTTGTGCTCGTCGGCGTGTAAGCGACGGCGCACGAGCCTGTCGAGAGCGTGCACGTACTCTCCGGCGAAAAGGCGGCGATGCCGCTGGAAGCCCAGGTTATCGTGCCCGCGGGCGACGCGCCCGTGACCGTCACGGTGCACGTGGACTCCGACCCCGTCGGAACCGGAGATGGGACGCAGTTAACGTTGACCTGGGGTGTCGCCTTTGCGACCTTCAGGAGGGCGCTTCCCGCCGTGGAGGGGTTGCTCGGGTCTCCGCCGTAGCTCCCAGTCACATTGGCTGTGGCACTGCTAGAGGGGGTGAACAGGACGCTGCAATGCCCGGATGATAACGTGCAGGTGGGCGGCGAGAAGGTCCCGGTCGAGTTGGCCGACCACGCCACGATACCAGTCGAGTTATTTCCCGTCACGGTGGCAGTGCACTTTGAGCTGCTCGCGGCCACGAAGGGAGTGGCGCAGGTGACGGCGGTCGAGGCCTCCGCAGGAGCGAAGCTGATCGCCAGGTCCTGCCAGCCGCCATTCGTGGAAGGATAGTTGAAGGTAGGCAGCAGCGAAGAGTTAGAGCTTGGGTCGCTGTACTCTGCGGCCTGCCAGTCTCCCAGAGAACTGTTGCACCCCTGGGGGCACGGCTGGTCAGGTATCATATTGTCGCCCGGCCCCGCCGAGATTTTCTGCACATCGAAGGCGGCGATTCCCGTCAGCGTTATGCCACCCGTGAACTCCTTGAAACCGGAGAAAACACCAGCACCGGGGACGCCGTCCCCGAGCGACCCATCGCCGTAGCTGTTCACCCCGGCCGATGCGTTCACCCCGGTGAGGTCGAAGATATCGGCGCCGAAGAACTCCGCCTTGGCGACCGTGAACGTGATGGCATCGACCCCAGTGATGGTGGGCGTCGTCCACCATGCAGTCTCATAGCATCCTGCGGAGGAACACCCGGCGCCCACACCGCTGATAATCGCATAGGTGTCCGCCTCAGAATCGCCGACCATGGGCTTTTCGTCCAAACAGTCGGCGGTCACACTCACGCAGCCTAGGAGCACGGCGACCACGCTGCCCTTGACCACGTATATGTTGCAGGACCACTGGATGCTCGTCTCTGCGTTCTCGCAAGAGGCGCTAGAGACGGTCGAGACGATATCCACAGAAACGGTCTTGGTCGATGCATGAGCGATGTTCACCGGGAAACATGCAACAAGAAGCAGGGACAAAATCAGGATAAGGACGGTGTGCACGACTCGAGCGGGACTAGCGCGAGCGCGGGGTCCGTGAGTCAGTTTCCCTTCGTCCGCACAACGGCTTCCACGATTAATAAAGATTGGAACCTTGGAGACACGTTGGCAAACCCGGACGATGATTTTGGTCTTACTTGACAGTCGCCACTGCGGCTTCCTCGATTAGCTCCGCCGTCTCCATTGGATGTGACACCGTCGCGACGAGTCTCGACTGCACCTCGACTGTGGTCACGCCGTCCTGAGAACCTCCAACGATTTTCTATGCCTATCGCTCATATCGGACACCCTTAAGGACGGGTCAGCCCCGCCGAGGGTCCCTTGAAGATAACCAAGGTCGAGCCCATCATCCTGAAGGTACCGGCGTCGATGGGAATGGATGAGACCATCATGTCCGACGACGTGGTCGTGAGGGTCGAGACGGACGAGGGTCTTTCCGGGATCGGCGAGACTGCCGGGCCCCCGTTCTCGGTCATGCCCCTCATACGGAGCGTCCACCAGGGGACTTGGTACAAAGGCTTCGAGGACATACTCGTGGGGGAAGACCCGCTGGACGTCGAGCGCCTCTGGGAGAAGATGTACCGATATTCGCTCCACTACGGGAGCAGGGGGCTGATCGTCTGGGCGATGAGCGCCATCGACATCGCGCTCTGGGATATCCTCGGCAAGGCCCAGAAGCAGCCCGTGTTCAAGCTCCTCGGAGGGGGCGGGAAGCCCATACCGGCGTACGCCAGTCTTCCTTCGTATGCGACCTCAGAGGAGCTGATAGCGGCGTGCGAGGAGGTCGTGAAGAAGTACAACTTCACCGCCATAAAGTTCCACACCGACCCGGCCCGCCTCCACGACGACACTTGGGTGAGATTCACCAAGGCGGTCCGCGAGCACTTCGGGAGCGGCCTGACCCTGATGCTGGACGCGCACAACGAGTTCGGGACAGAGGAAGCGATAAAGTTCGCAAAGGCCCTGGAGCCCTACGGCGTGTACTTTTTCGAAGCCGCGCTCCTCCCTGACAACATTGAGGGGTACGCCAAGCTATCGGAGTCGACGGAGATGCTGGTCGCTGCCGGGGAGGAGTTCACCACACGATTCATGTACAGGGACCTCATCGAACGCGGCAACATCGACGTCGTCCAGCTCGATGTGACGCTCGGCGGCGGCATCACCGATGGCATCAAGGTGGCGCGGCTCGCCAAGGAACGCGGGAGACTCCTGGTACCGCATTCGTGGAACACCGACATTAGCTTCGCCGCCAACCTTCACTTCGCCTCGGCGGCTGGGTCCCCCTTCGTCGAGTGGCCGATCTCCAAGTCGCCCCTCAGGAATGCCCTGACGAGGGAGAGGATCCCCCTCGACCCAAACGGCAGCGTCACACCGACCACGAGCCCGGGACTGGGGGTGACGCTCGACGAATCTATCGTAGAAACATACAGGTTCAAGGGCCCCCTGGGCCACTACTAGCAAAATGCCCGAGAGATTTGAGTGGCGCTAAAATGTTTATTGCAGACGTTAGCCATCAGTGAATCAATTAACATGGGAGAGACCCACGCGGTGGTCAAAGTGTACGGTCCTCTTGGAAGCTCCGACGTGGAGATGCTCGCCGACACGGGTTCGACCCTCACAAAGATAGACGAATCGACCGCAAAGAGGCTCGGAATCACACCGACGGGATCCGCGGTCGTCGAGTTGGCTGACGGCACAGACAGGGAACGAGGGCTTGCAGAAGCGAAGGTCGAGATCATGGGCAACAAGGCCACTGTGATGATACTCATCGGCCCCGATGGTGAAGAGCCGTTGCTCGGACTAACCTCACTGGGGAGCCTCCGCCTGAAGGTCAATCCGATCAAGCGCCAGTTAGAAATGGCGAAGTTCATCGAGTACGCGTCGCTTTCTTGATTTCTCTTGTCTCGGCTGGTCGCGCTCAAACGCGTCGCTAAGGATCGTCCGTGTCGCCTTCCTTGGTCGTGTGAAATGTTATCGTCAGTCTCCCGAGCCCCTCGATCTCCCTGCTCAGGTCTGCCTTCATCTTCGCTCTGACCTCGACTATCTCGTCGAGCGTGGTCCGGCCATCGGCGACGACGTGGATGACCCCTGCGATAAGAGGCCCGACCCTTCTCAATCTCACGCTGTCGACCTTCCCGTGATATCCTCCCTCGATCACCTGCCTGATCTTCTCCACCACCTCGGGGCTGTTGAACGCATCCAGCAGGACGTATGAAGACTCGCGTATCGAGATGTAGGCCACGGTGTAGATGTAGACGGCGATGATGATGGACCCGATCGCGTCAAGCACCGGGAGGCTCACGGCCACCAGAATGAGGACTATGCTAAAGCCGACGAAGGACGCCGTAGCATCCTTGACCGAGTTGTACGCGTCCGTCTTCAGCGAGAGGAGGTTGCTGTCCTTCGCCAGTCGCCGCATCTGCAGCGCCCGGTAGAGAGAGATTATGCCTGCCACAAGGAAGACTGCCAAGACCAGCGTCGGGTATGTGATCGCCTGTGGGCTCAGTAGGCGCAGATAGGCGAAGTAGATGAAGACTGTGGCCACGATGACCATGCCTATGGAGGCCATCAGCGCAGCGAGGCTCTCAACCCTGAGGTAGCCAAAGTGGAACCTGTCGTCGGGAGCTTTCTTGGAGACCCTCAACCCTGCCCACACTATCAGGGAGATCAGGGCATCAGAAAGAGAGTCTGCGCCGTCGGTCGTGAGCGTGAGGCTGTGGCTGAAGAACCCGGCGAGGAGTTCTGCAATCCCGATCGCAAGAAGTGTGACGAAGGAGACCTTTGCTAGCTTCTCCCCGTCCCGCAGGATCTTTAGATTCTGGCTCAATCGACTCGATCTAGCCCAGATACCGCATGGCGTTCAGCCCGAGGAACTTCTCCTGGTCTTTCGCGCTCATGAAATCGGCGTGTTTGCGGACGGAGTCGACATCCTGAATGTACTTTCGGCAGTCCTCCACCCAGGGCCAGTCGGTTCCAAACATCAACTTGTCCGGCCCGACCATCTCGTAGAGTCTCTTCAGCCTCTTCAGCTGGGTCGGGAATGGGTACTCGTGCCGGTCCTCGGCGTAGCCTCTCTCCATGGTGACGTAACCGAGGAATGCCGTACTAAGGAAGAGATTGTCGTGCCGCCTGGCCATCCGAAACACGGCGTCCGCCTCGCTGGAGAGGGGGTCGATGCATCCGCCGTGATTGACCTGAAAGTGAACGTCGCTGAACTGGGATAGCACCTCGGAGTCCAGTTGTTGAAGGAGAGACATGAGGGGGGGAGTCTTCTCGGTTGCCTCTTCCAGACCCAGCATGACCCGTTTGTCGTTCTTTCGGGCGAGGTTCACCACCTCCAGGAGCTTCGGTTCGTTCAGGTTCATGTTTATCTGGGCCGGGAAGATCTTTATCCCCGTCGCGCCCTCCTCGAAATCCTTCTGAAGGGTCTCCAGACAGTCGGCGCGACGCGGGTTCGGCACCGTGGCGAACCAGTAGAAACGCTCCGGGTATTTCCTGAAAAAAGCCTTGTGATATTTCTTCCCCGAGATGAACTCCTCGCTCGAGCGACCGACACCCTCGATCATCAGCGGCAGGTCCTCAGCGCCGTAGCTGATGAGGAACGCCTTGTCGACGCCTGCCCGGTCCATCTCAGCCACTAGAAGGTCCCCGCTCAGTTCGTGCCACGTCCACGGCTCGACCAAGGAACGCTCCGGGTCCAGCTCCCTGGGGAACATCCGGTAGATGACGTGAACCTCTGTGTCGATGATCATTCAGCTCTGCTCCTGATGGACAATAAGTTCTATGGACCGAACGGGGCGACTGCCCTATTATTGTCTTGCGGGAAAACATAGGTCGAGCTTTCGAAATTGAGCGGTCTGGCTCCACGCGCCCCGGACGGAACCGACGGGAAAAATCCAACAATTTTATTAATCGCACAAACGAAATGCAACCAAGGAGAGAACCCGAGCACGGACATCGCAACTTTTGCTTCAAGATGGAGCGTTCGTGCGGTCGATTTCCGATGAAACTCAAGGCGTCCCACGCGTCGGAGAGAACAAAGGTCTCAATCCTCCTAGGGTCCATCGCGACCCTGTTGATCACTCTCCCGATGGCGACCACCGTGCTGGCGACGAGCTCAGTCGTATCAACCAACTCCAGCGCGAACTGCGAGAACAACGACTCGCTGTTCAGCAGCTCCTTCTCATGCTCGTTGAGCGTCACGGCCGGGAGCACAATTGTCGTCTTCTTGGGTTGCCTCAGCGGGCTCTCCTCGCCCTGCGACAGTGTCTCGGTGGTAGATTCTCAAGGTAACAAGTACAGCTATCTGAGCAACGTCGAGACTTCATGTGACGGTGACACCTGCGCAGAATACGCCCTCTGGGCCGCCGCAGCATCGACTGGGGTTGACGAACTGACCTACTCGACGGCCTCACACGCCTATCTTGGAGGCGACGCCTACGATGTCGCGGGAGTGAACGGGTCGTCGGCAGGTGTAAAGGACGGCGGCTCTTCCATGAACAGCTCCCCCACCACCATCGAGGCGCTGACTCCGGAACCCGGGAGCTTCGTCGTGGCGGGCGTGATCGCTAATGACGCCGCCGAGTTCACAGCGGGCGCAGGATACACGCTGATCCCCGGACAGCCCTGCTATCCGTGCGGGAATGTCGGCGGGTGGCAGGGAAGCGAGTACCAGGTCTGGGGAAACCACACCGGTCCGACGGTTTTCGACTTCATCTATTTGTCGGCCAATGACGGCTGGGCAGAGCTTGGGGTGAGCTTCGCCCCGAACGTCGCGACCGAATCGGTGACCTGCACCCCTTCGCCGGTGGCTGTGACCATGGCATCCAAATGCACCGCCACGGTGAGGGGGGATTCCCCAACGGGAACTGTGATGTGGAGCGCAAACGAGACCGGAAAGTTCTCGTCAACTTCATGCACCCTCTCGTCGGGGGCTTGCTCGGTCTCCTACACGCCTTCGGTCCCATCTGCGCATATCACGGTTGCTGCCAGCTACGGTGGCGACTCGAACAACCCCGGAGCTTCGGGTAGCTTCGCTCTCTCCGCCCCGAAGGACGCGACTACAACCGTTGTAATGTGTTCGCCATCTCCCGTCTCGACGGGTTCGCCGACCACCTGCGCGGCCAGCGTCTCAGGAGCCTCACCTACGGGGACGATAACGTGGGCCAGCAGCGGGCTCGCTAACTTCTCTCCGGCCACGACCTGCACCCTCTCAGCCGGGTCGTGCGCGGTCGACTACACGCCCTCGTCCGCGACGGCTTCGCTCACGATCACGGGGATCTACTCCGGGGACAACGACAACAACGGGAGTATGGGGGCGTTCTCGCTTTCCGTCAGCGCGGCTTCATCCACCACCTCTACGTCGACCTCCACGTCCACGACTGTCTCGTCTTCATCGGCCACAAGCACCTCCACCCCGACGTCGGCGACCACTTCCAGTTCGACCTCCACACCCACTTCCACCTCGACATCTAGGAGCACTTCTACGCCCTCCCCGACGAGCTCGAGCGGTTCGGCCTCGTCTTCGACCATCGCGAGCACCTCTGCACACTCATCGAGCTCGAGCATCGTCGCAACCACGACATCCACGCCAACGAGCACTGCTAGCAGCGTCGCGAGCAGTACCAGCGCCACCGGTTCAACTTCGAGTTCGGGCAGCAGCGGAGGAGGCGTCCCGGTCTTCCCGTACCAGCTCGGCGTGGCCGCTCTCTTCACGGGGCTCTTGTGTGGGTCTTACTTGTTGATCCGGAAGCGAACCGTTCCTAAGATTCGAGTCTAGCCTGTCTAGTCGAGCCGAGGAAGCGCTCCGGGGCACCTCTAAAACCCGGCAAATCTTGAAGTTAACAAAAGTTGAATCTCCAGCCAAGTCTCTTGGCTCGGTTGGTTCTAATCCCCGTTTGGCCAGGCGGTTGGAAGAGTCCGGATGGATACCAGAGAAGTAAATGAGGTCTGCCGCCAGATCGAGGTGGCGTTTCGTGACGACACGGACCAACGCAATGTCAGGCTGAACAGCATGACAGCCCAGGAGGTCTTTGGTACGATGGTGAAGCACAGACTCGGGCTGTGTTGCCCGGAGTGCACGGCGAAGAAGATGCGGGGTGACAGCTACCGCAAAGCCGGAAAATATTGCTCCAAACAGCACAGCATCTACTACAGAAAGATAATGCTGCAGTTCTACGGTTGCCCTCAGCCGTTATCCGGGTCGCTCTCGCCCTGCCCAAGCTGCTTCAGGCCGATTCACGACTTCTCGAAGGACCACATACGTCCTGTCACAAAGGGCGGTTTGGAATTCGACAGGGAGAACATCCAGTGGATGTGTCTCCCTTGCAACATCAGGAAGAGCGACAGCGTGCCTGACGATGATTGATCCATTGCTTCATTCCGACCTTTGATATAGAGTCCTGTGGGAATCCGTCGAGCTCGTTGGGATACCGCTTGGACGCGTGCGTCCTTTTCAAAGACAGAAGTACACGCTCCAGGGAGCGGGGGTTTATTAGTCTCAGCCATCTGAATTACGGACATGCCCGATAGCGCGGCACCTCTCGACGAAGAGACGCGGACGGCAATCAAGAAACTGAGAGAGTTGATGGCCGACCCCGTGGCGTTCGAGCGCTGGGCCAATGAGACCCTCGACATGTCCAGAATGCGGAGAAGATGAGCGCCGAGACCGACAGCGCAACTGCGAAGTTGTAGACCTACTGATACCGGTTGTAAAGAGACGCGTCCTGAGGGCGATGGAACGCTCCAGAGAGGACGTCGAATTTGAGATAGTCATCAAATTCGCGAGCGTCGCGATCCGAGCAGAGCTATGCGGCTACAGCATGGGACCTGAAGTTCCGCAAGGGTGAACTTAGTCCAGTTCGAGTGAGAGCCTCCGTTCTCCTAGGTATTTTTCCTTGAGCTCAGGGAGGGTGAGGGTCGACGTCGCAGTTGATGTTCAGGTTTTTGTATCGGCGGGTGCCCTTGCAGACGCCTCGTGGGCGAATGACCCGAAGTTCGGGTCCCTGCCTCCGGCAAGGCTCGCCATGGTCTTGGCGTATCGCCTCTTCATTTCGGGCCCCCTGCGAGTCAGAAACTCTCGTTCGAGCTCCCTCACCGCCTCCTCCGACTGTGCCAGAGGCACTGCAATGTCCGCGACGGTAATATCATCCTCGCCCCTCGCTCTTGCGACGATCTCGCCTTTGCTTATTATCAGGTTCGCCCCGACGTTGGCCTCGACGATCGGCACCCCGTTCTCGCGGGCGGTCTCGACCAAGACTCGGTCTTGCTTGTGGCTCTTGTCCCCGTAGGCAAGTATGTAGATGACGCGGGCACCGTCCAGCACGAGAGCTCTCGCCAGGGTCTTGTCCCAGCGGTCGTTGCAAATAAGAAACCCGGCCCGCCCGTAGGGTGTATCGAAGGCCCGGATGTGCTGGCCCATTCTGTTGAAGTACCAGCCTGGGTCATTTCCTTCGGCGAACTGCATCTTGTAGTGGCGGCCGCGAATCCGGCCCTGGTCGTCGATGAAGAGTGCGGCGTTGTACACATCACCACCGACTCGTTCGGAGAGCCCCAGACAGATGCACATGCCCAAGTCTTTGGCAAGCTGCCCGAACCTGAGGTTGTGGGGTCCCTCCGGCTGCTCGGAGATCGCCAGCATCTTTTCCGCACGCTTCGGGCTCTTTATCGCCTCCATGACAACGTACCCCTGAAGTGCCCCCTCCGTTATCACCGCAACCTTTGCCCCCAGCCGCCCCGCCCTGCGGAAGAGGCGCTCCATCTTATCCGCGTTCTCCTCGACCTTCCACTTATCCGCCTTCATGGAGATCGCGGCGACTCGCAGAACCTTGAAGCCTGGGTCTGCGACCTGGGGCAACCTAGTGCATCAGGACTCTCGGACGGTATATAGATTGCTCCGGCGACTGGCCTCTAATATTGGTAGGACCGTCCTCGAGCTTCCGCCCGACCCCTTCCGTAACCCGTAAATATTGAAGCGCGCTTTTTCTGGAGATGATGGCGAAGTACGAATGCTGTGGACTGGTGTACGCAAGCCCGAAGGTCCTTACCGAACACATGAGGGCCGACCATCAGGTGGGGGAGTTCGCCGTAGCCATGTCCTGCTGCGGCACAGCCTTCGCGGAATCCGCAGAGCTGAGCGAGCATATGAAAGCCAAACACGGCATCAAGATGAAGGTAGAAGTCTGAAAGACGGCTCGCCCTATCGAGAATATGCTTGCAGCTGGCTCGGCCACGCCTTCCTTGCGTTCTCCCAGTAGCGTTCGAAGAGGTCGGAGCACCACCTCTGGAAGTCTGAAGTGTATCCTATGAAACCGCAGCTAAAGTCCGTCCTCCCGGCCAGGTCCGGGAAGACGACGCCTCCCATCTTCTCGTTGACGGCGATGCCTACCTTCACCTTATCCGCAAACCTGAGCTCGGCCCGCGGGCCGATGACCTCTCTCGCCAGCTGGTATCCCTTCGGGGGAAGGTCGCTTTGCATTATAGCCCTCACCAACATGCTTTCGGGGAAAGGCCGCGATATCGCCCACGGCAGGGGCTGGTCGGATATCCAGTAGAACTTCTGCTGAGCCATTCCGAGGAGATGCTGGCACTCGTTTATCACGTTCGTCACATGATCGACGTACGAGTTGCCCTCGAGCTCTCCTATGCGCAGGATGAACTGCCGGGGCAGGGAGGATATGTCGTGGGTAAGGAAGTACTTTTGGTGGCTCGACATGAATTTCAGCGACGGCATGAGGTCGAAGATCACGTTCCCGTATGAGGTCATTCTGTAGGACCCGCCCGTGCCCTTCTCTACCATCCCGCCTTCCACCAGCCGGCCCAGATGCTTCGAGGTCTCCTGGGCGGTCGCTGTGAGCTTCTTGGCGAGGTCTGTAAGCCGCAGGTCGCCCCCTCTTATCTCAGTGAGGAGCTTCATCCTATCCGCGCTGGAAAGCAAGAAGAGTGTCTCACCGAGCTCTTCCAATACGATTTGGATTGGCCGATTTCTCGATTTCAACCTTTCGGTTGAAAATCCACCTGTCCGTTGAAGAGGGTTATTCTTCGTCCGGAGAATGAGGAACGTTCATGAGCAAACAAACCGTGAAGGAATCAAGGACGACGGCCGTGGACAGCGAGAAGCTGAACCGCTTCATAGGTCAATTCGTGACCGACTTCGGCGCCGCGATGCACGCGCCCACGATAATCATAGGCGAGAAGCTCGGCCTCTACAAGGCGATGGCCGGGGGCGCGGAGCTCACCTCACAAGAGCTCGCCTCCAAGACCGGAACCAGCGAGAGGTACGTGAGAGAATGGCTCTCGGCGCAGGCCGCTTCCGGGTATGTGATGTACAACCACCTCTCCGGGAAGTTCTGGCTCAGCCCGGAGCAGGCGTTCACCCTCGCAGACGAGAGCAGCCCTGCCTACCTGCCAGGGGCGTTCTACATAGCCTCCGCCGTCGCCAAGGACGAGCCGAAGCTCGAGGATGCCTTCAGGACGGGGAAGGGCGTCGGATGGCACGAACACGACGGCAACCTGTTCCGGGGGACCGAGATGTTCTTCCGGCCGGGCTATTCGGCAAACCTGGTGTCATCGTGGCTTCCGGCGCTCGAGGGCGTCGTCGCGAAGCTCGAGAAGGGGGCCAGGGTCGCAGACATCGGGTGCGGCCACGGAGCGTCGACGATCATCATGGCGAAGGCGTATCCCAAGTCCACTTTCATCGGATACGACTACCACGGCCCCTCCATCGAGGTAGCGAGAGAGACGGCGAAGAGGGAAGGCGTTGACGACCGCGTGACGTTCGAGGTGGCTTCGGCGAAGACGTACCCGGGCAGGGACTTTGACCTCGTCGCGGTCTTCGACGCGCTCCACGACATGGGAGACCCCGCGGGTGCAGCCGCCCATGTGAGGCAGTCCCTGAAGCCGGACGGGACCTGGCTCATAGTCGAGCCGTACGCAAACGAGAGGCTCGAAGAGAACCTGAACCCCGTAGGTAGGATCTTCTACAGCGCCTCGACGATGCTCTGCACCGGCGGGTCATTGGACCAGGAGGTGGGCGTCGCGCTCGGCGCGCAGGCTCCGGAGTCCAGCATACGCGAGCTCGTTATGAGGGGCGGCTTCACTCGATTCAGGAGGGCGACCCAGACTCCATTCAACAGGGTCTTCGAAGCCAAACCCTGAGCTGCGTGGACCGGGGGAGGCGACGAGCCTCGCCTTCGGCTCCTTACGGAGACGCTGATCGCTTCGCAGTTCTCACCTAGAGCGCCTTGCAGACTAGTCAGTTGACGCGATGATTAGACTGGCGGCTTCTTCTTTGGAACCATCGACTCGGGGAACATCGCGTCGCGGGTACCAGTTACTGCTTTACGAGGATTTTCCGGCGAAGGGCCATCGACCTTATGAATAAAGGAATATTATTCTCAAGCGCATAGTCCCTTCAAGAATTATTATATAACGAAGGTCGTAGTCGGAGCTCATGACTCAGACCGACCAGCTACTGAAGAACAACGAATCCTACGCCAAGGGCTTCAAGAAGGGCCATCTTCCCCTCCCGCCCAGCAGAAAGGTCGCTGTTCTCGCATTCATGGACGCTAGGCTCGACGTGCACAAGATCCTCGGCATCGAGGAGGGCGATGCACACGTATTCAGGAACGCCGGAGGGGCGGCTACGGATGACGCGATACGCTCTATCGTCATCTCACAGCGGTTACTCGGTACCAATGAGGTGATTCTCATACACCACACAGACTGCGGTATGCTGACGTTCAAGGACGACGATGTGAAGAAGAAGATTGAGGAGGAGACGGGGATCAGGCCCGCGTTCGCGCTTGAGGCGTTCTCTGACCTTGACGCGGACGTGAGGCAGAGCGTCGCGAGGATCAAGGCCAGTCCTTTCGTCCCGAAGAAAGACTCGGTACGCGGATTCGTCTACGACGTGAAGACCGGGCGGCTCCGCGAGGTCAAGTAGGAGCCGCTCGGACTCCGGGACGGGTGTGAGGTTTGACGTATCGGTACGTCTGTACAATCGGCCTCTGCTCGCGTGGCATCGAACGAGAGTTTCCCACACACAGAGATTTCGTCCAGCACAAGTGCGAGAGCCACGCCTACTGAGGGTCTCTCAGGGTGCAGGCCGGGAGGCTAACTTCAGAGAAGCGGGAGCAACTTGTCCTTGACGACCTCCAGGGGCCAGAGTAGCATGTCTCCCATTATCTTGGGGACGAGATACTCCATCCCCACGTCGAGGTAGGCCCTCAGGTCCTCCGCGACCTTTTCGGGCGTTCCGATGATCCACCTTTCATCCCTCGTCTTCTTCATGAAATCTTCCCTTGGTACGCCCCACCTCTTGATTAGGTGTTGCAGGATCTCCTCGACCTGGGATTCGCTCCCGACAAGTAGAGGCATCTGCGCCGAATAGGTTACCTCTTCCCGCGCCCGGCCCGTGCGCATCCTCACCTCCTCGGCTCGGTCGAGCATCTTGCGCAGAAGGTCGGGAGGCGCTGTCGAGTTGAAGCCGTCCGCCTTCTCGACGCCGAGCCTGGGCATCCTCCGGGTCCCCACGTCGATGCCGACCCAGACCGGCAGGTGCTTCTGGACTGGCTTGGGATAGCACTGGGCGTTGGTGATGCTGAAGTGCTTTCCCTTGAAAGAAGGGCTATCCTCGGTCCACATCAGCCTGAAGATCTGGAGAGCCTCGTCGAGCTGCTCGAACCTCTCCCGGAACGGGGGAAAGCTCAACCCGTAGTCGGTCGCCTCCTTCTCGTCCCATCCCGTCCCTATCCCCATGATGAAGCGCCCCCCGGAGATCGAGTCGATTGTCGCCCCGACCTTCGCGAGGACGGCCGGGTTGCGGAAGCTGAGGCAGGTAACCAGCGTCCCCATCCGCAGCCTCTTGGTGTCTCTGGCCAGGGCGGCCATGGTCGTATATGCTTCCAGCGTGGGGTCCGTTGTCTTATTGGTTCCCGAAACGAGATGGTCGTGGAGCCAGGCAGAATCGAACCCCAGCTCCTCGGCCTTCATCCAGATCGCCGATAGCTCCGGATAGGTGTATCCTTGCAGATTTTGGCCCGTCTTCACGCCGAATTTCACTCGCAATGGAAAGCGGCCGGAGTGGTGATGTTGAGCCCCTATTTTTCCCTTCCAGCGTTCCTCTATTCCGGCTCCCTCGCACTCTCGGTCCGGGCCTCGAAGGGGTCGTTCTAGCCCGCAGAACACGGAGCGGAACCCGTTTCTGTGCGAATCTGCGCCTGTTCTAAACCGTAGGACTATCTACCGAACCCGACCCGGTATCCTCGAACTGACGTGTCGACACGATTGCGGATTGAGAAGGGGCTTGGATCGAGGCGCAGGGGCACCGTCGATAGAACAGCGGCGGCCTTCGTGGTCGTACTCCTCGCGGTATCTGCCGCTCTGGGAGTTGTCTCTTGGACGGCCTTCAGTGTGCCGACTCAGTCGTCCTCCTCCAACTCTTCTTCCAACTCTTCTTCCAACGGCCCGGTCCCTGACGCTGGCCCGGGTCAGCTGAAGTCATTCCAGGACTCCGGGCAACTTCAAAGCTACATGGCGGCCAACGCGAAGAGCGCCCAGGATTACGACCAGTACGGCGGTTTCGGCCTGGTAGGAGGACCGGTGGAGTTCATGGCAGGAGGGGTTGCCACCATGACCATCGCTGCGAGCGCTACCGAGGAGGTTCAGAGCGCCGCCACCTCGCTCGCGACGACCTCTTCCCCCTCTTACACGGGAACGAACGTCCAGGTCCAGGGGGTCGATGAGCCGGACTTTGTCAAGACGGACGGGATCCACCTTTTTGTCGCCACCAACGATTCATCCTCAAACGGGAACTCCGGTGCGGCCGTCTACATAATCCGGGCCTACCCCGCGAACTCTTCCGGGATTCTCTCCGCGGTGAACGTCCCCGGGCAGGTCCTCGGAATCGAGATCTCCGACGGTCGCCTTATGGTGATCGACCAGACCTACGGCAACGGGACGCAGGACATCGGGCTGCTCCTGTACAACACGACCAACCTCACCTCGCCGGCCCTCATGGACAACGTGACCCTGCCGGGGAGCTACGTGGCGGCGCGCATGACCCAGGGCAACTTCTACGCCATCGTGCAGCAGCCCTCCTACACCTTCGATTCGCAGGGCAACGCCACGGGCGTGATGCCCTACATCTTTGTGAACGGGCAGAAGGCGGCCGTCCAGCCATCCTCCGTCTTCTACACTCCCAACAACTCGCAGGTCAGCTTCTACACCATGATAGTGAGCATAAGCATGGCCTCGGGGGCTGAGTCCGGGCTCTCGGTGCTCACCGGACCCTCCTCGACGGTCTACGTCTCCACCTCGAATATCTACGTCGTGTACTCCGATTATCGGTTGTTTGCGGACGTCGACCAGATCCCGGGCAACGTCTTCAACGGGGGCGTTTCGATAACCTCCCCCTCGGCCCAGGGCTCCCAGAACAGCACGATAGTCCGGGCTTCGTACTCCAACGGAACGCTCGTCGCACAGGCCGTCGGGTCGGTCCCCGGGAGCGTGCTGAACCAGTTCTCGATGGACGAATACAACGGCTACTTCCGGATAGCTACGAGCCGCGACGCGACCATCAACAGCAGTGCCGCCGAGGAATCGGACGACGTCTATGTCCTGGCGCAGAACATGACCCAGGTCTCGGCCCTGAGGAACATCGCGCCGGGCGAGAACCTCTACGCCGTCCGGTTCGATGGGCCGGTCGGCTATGTCGTGACCTTCGAGCAGGTGGACCCACTGTTCACCATCTCCTTCGCCGACATCACCCACCCCGTCATCCTCAGCGCGCTGAAGGTGAACGGCTACTCCGACTACCTCCAGCCGCTCTTCGGCGGCAGCTCGTACCTGCTCGGCATAGGAAAGGACACGGTGCAGGCCTCGAGCGGGAACTTCACCTTCTATCTCGGGGTCAAGCTCTCGCTCTTCCACATCGCCGCGAACGGGACCTCCTCTGACGTCTCTGACGTGATAATAGGCGACCGGGGGACTGACTCGCCCGTCCTGAGCAACCACCTGGCTCTCACCTACGACCAGGCCAACAACATCACCGTGATCCCGATACTCCTGGCGCAGGTCCCGGCGGGGCAACAGGACCTCAACACGTCGCAGGGGCCGCCTCCGGAGGGGAACCCCATCTGGCAGGGGGCGTACGTCTTCAACGTGAGCTCGACGGGGATGACCCTCCTGGGTAGGGTCACACAGTACCCCGCCGGCCAGAACTACGGCGACTCGACGGACTATGGGCTGCAGGTAGAGCGCTCCGTCATAATCGGCAACTACCTCTACACCATCTCGCAGGAAGAAGTGATGGTGAGCGACCTGACGTCATTCGGGACGGTTGCCACCATACCCCTGACGACGACCTAGCCCCGAACCCGGGCTCTGATGCTGGCGCTTTCCTGGGAGGACCTACCGTCGCGGCGTTTTTTCATGGCATGCTCCCAAGGGACGAGGGCCAAGAACTCACGGGTTCTGAAACTAGCTGCCGATAGGCGAGAACGGCGAAGTCCCCATATCCATCCAACCGACCACCGGCACATAGGCAGCCTGTCTACACCCTCTCCAGTTGTAGTCGCGCAACTCCGTCAAAGTCGGCGTCGGCTCCGGTGACGAGTTTCGCACCAAGCTCCAGCGCGGTCGATGCTGCAAAGGCATCGGCGAGGGACATACTGTGTTCAGCCTTCAGCGAAGCTGCTCTCTTCCAGAGCGGCGAGGTCGGGTCCACCGGAACGACCCTCACGCCAAAACTCTTCAGGCTCCTTTCCTTCTCCTCAGCTACATCTCTGCTCTTCCTTAGAAGGATATGGTATATCTCAGCAAGATTGACCACGCTAATCCATCCGTCCGACGTCCCCTGCTGAACCTGGCGGAGCAGGCGGCCAACTTCCTCTGCGCCCGCCTCACCTAGATAGAGCTTGAGAACCGACTGGCTGTCGAAGACGAAACCCGGCATGAGCGCTCACCTGCGTCTTGCCGCGCGATCTCTTCCGTATTCGACCGCTCGAGCCTGGTCGATCAGCTCCCGAGAGCTGGCACCCTGGAAAAGTTCCCTCAATGAGCCCTTCTCCATCATTGGGTCAGGGACGGCTTTGAACAGCACTCCTGCCTCCGTGTCGACCACGATTACCTTCCTCCCTATCTTGTGCTTCCTCCTGAGGTCTACTGGAATCGTGGCCTGTCCCTTCTTGGTTACCGTTACAATCGTCTCCGTCATGGTAATATCTGGTACTTTGGTAATACTTAATCATTGTGCATTACACGCAGTCTTGGACGACTGGTGGACCCAAAGAGCAACTTGGATCCATTTCAAGAACCCGTTCAGGTTCGGGCCTTTCCGTGACCCCACGGATACCGGCCTATCACATCAGCCGGGACCTATTCGACGGTAGATCGGCCGTCCTATTCAGAGGGCCCCTTGATGGTGATGCGACGCCTGACCAGCAGGTAAGATGCCGACAGGATGACCGTAAAGACTATCGCCGTGGCGATCTCATATGGGAACACCGGCACTCCTCCCCCTCCTCCAGTCGAACTCGATGCTGTCGTCGTAGATGTACCGGTCGTGCTCGTCGCAGCGCTGGTAGACACCGAAGCGGGTGCACCTGATATCACTGAGACCGTGCCGTTGTCAGAGTTGGCGACGAAAACCTCGCCCTTTCCGGAGTCGTAGGCCTCGCCGACACCGCCGTCTACGTTCAAGGTCGAGACGACGGAGTTGTTAGCGTCAGAGACCACCGAGACCCCGCCGCTTCCACCGTTTGCCACGTACACCTCACTCGTGGTCGGGTCATAGAGGACGTCATAGAAGCCAATCCCTATTATCGTCGAGACGACCTGGTTATTTGCATCCGAGATTACGGAGACATTGCTGTCCCCGCCGTCTGCGACGAAGACCTCCCCCTTGGACGGGTCATAGGCCGCGCCGAAGGGCATGTCTCCCACGGTCACGTTCGTGACAATCCTGTTCGTGGTGTCTGAGATCACCGAGACATTGTCCGATCCGTACCCATCAGCCACGAACACCTCACCCTTTGCGGAGTCGTAGGCCGCTTCGTAGGGTCCGCCTCCCACGTCGACGGTCGCGATCACTTTGTTGCTGGAGTCCGTTATCACCGAGACCTGGCCCGATACGAAATCTGTCACGAAAACCTCGCCCTTGGAAGGGTCGTAGACGAGGCCCTGCGGTCCCGACCCTGTCGGCAAGGTCACGTTAGCCACGATCGAGTTGGTGGCGTCGGAAATCACTGAGACGACGTCGGAGCTGCTGCACGCGACGAAGACCTCGTTCTTTGCCGGGTCGTAGGCCAAGCCAAAGGGTTCGACAGGCACTGACACCGTCGACACGACGGAGTTGGTGCTGTCTGAGATGACCGAGACGTTGTCCGAGTCCCTGTTTGCGACGAAGACCTCGCCTTTTCCGGAGTCGTAGGCCACGCCGTAGGGGGTCGTTCCGACCGTCACTGTCGTCTTGACTACCTGTGCTCTGGCCGGAGGAACGCTCGAGGCAGAGGCGAGAACCAAGAGGGCAAGAAGAAGCAAAGGAACCATTCTCTTGGCAGGCCCCAGATAGGTTGACGACACGCTCTTTGCTCTTGACCGGGAGATTCTCGATTTAAGACTTCTCAAAAAAACGCGCTGCTGCGACCCCCGGGAGCGTCTCATCGAAGTTCGAAGCTGTCCTAGCTTATCGAGACGGTGACTGCGGTCGTGCCCGTGCTCCCGAGGTGTCTCCCATCGCCTCCATATGTCGCCGTAACAGAGTATGTCCCCACCATGTCGGTGTTGATCGACAGGGTGCAACTTGCCGAGGAGC